>NZ_LT629792.1:0-303774 GCF_900106055.1 Schaalia radingae
AACTGGCGCGTGAGTCGATGAGCGTTTTCGGCACGCTGTCCACGCCGAGCAGGTCGTCAATCAGGCCGGTCAGGCAGATTCGACCACATCACGCACTGGTTCAGCTCAGTCAGTCAGCGTCATCGGATCAGTGCTGTGGCCACGCTCATCGACTTTCGGGCTGTCCATGCTGCCGGAGTCAACTGGCCGCACGATCATTGCACCCGCCGGTGAAGTCGCGCCTCCCGAGGACGCCTCTTTCACATCCGTGACACGCGTCGAAGTCGATGCTGATGATGGTCACACCCACACGGAGGGCGCATCTGATTCGACTCGCACGGTGCTGACCTCGACTCGTGAGCTCACGGAGTTGCTGGCGTGGGATGCGCCTACAGACAGCGATGAGCTGGATGCGCGTCAGGCAGCCCAGGCAATGGGTGCTCTGATCACGCGTCAGCTTCCCAATATCGCCCGACCTCAGCTCGTGACCGTGGCGCGCAACACCGCCGTCAACTCCGAACTGGTATCACGTATCCGCTCCCTGACACAGTCGGACTGGATGGCACCGCGTTCCTTCGCCGAGATTGCAACGTCAGAGCCCACCGATACCGAGCGTGAAGACGTACATCCCACACCTGAGGTCCCTGACCATTGGGAGCACACACTGCACACGCTGAACGAAGTACGCGCTCAGGTTGCAGCCTTGGCGACCGCACTCGACGAACCCCACCAGCTGACGAGCGTCGTCAACATGGCGATGCTCAACGCCGTCAGTGCAGGACACGACGATGATCACGCCATTGAGGCGGCGAAGAACCTGCAGGGAGCGATCAGCGAGCTGTACTCACTGGTCCATGCCGAACCATCAGCGACGATCAATGTCATTAACAAGACGGCTGCGTTCCCTGTGCGCGTGACGAATAAGCTACCGTGGACAATCACCGTCACCGCAACGCTGAAACCTGACGATGCGCGTCTTCGTGCGACACCCAGCGCCGCTCAGCCCCTCGAGGCGAACTCCACTGGTAACGTCGAAGTTCCAGTTCAGGCCATCGGATCGGGGAATATCGACGTCACCTACATTGTGGCCACACCGCGTGGCACCATACTCGATAGCTCTCAGTCCGTCATGGTACGTTTGCGCGCACAGTGGGAGGATATTGGGACGTGGTCAATCGCGGGGCTGGTTGCAGTGGCGTTCTGCGTCGGTTTGATTCGCAATGTGCGCTCGCAGTGGCGATCACGCGACCCGTTAGTGTCGTCGCGACGCAAGCACACACACTCAGATGATGGAGACACACCATGAACCAGTCACACGATGCATCTGATTCGCGTGCCCCCAGGCAGACGTCCCTGCTGAAGTCGTCAGCCATCATGGCGTCAGGCACCCTGGTCTCCCGCATCCTCGGATTCGTGCGAACCGCGCTGCTGATCATCGCGATCGGTGAAGGTGCCGGCTCCGTGTCAGCGACCTTCCAGGTGGCCAACACGCTGCCCAACACGGTCTACAACATTCTGGCGGCAGGTGTCATCGACGCTGTCCTCGTTCCGCAGATCGTGCGCGCACTGAAGTCGCGTTCTGGGGATCGTTACGTCTCGCGCCTCCTCACGCTGGCCGGACTGATCCTATTCGGCGTCACCATCGTGATGATGGTGGGCTCGCCGCTCCTGGTGACATTGTTCGCCTCCAGTTACGAGGGTCCCGCCCGCGCACTGACCATCACCTTCACATTGCTGTGTTTGCCGCAGATTTTCTTCTATGGGGTGTACAACCTGCTGGGCGAATTGCTGAACGCGCGCGGCATGTTCGGTCCCTATATGTGGGCGCCGGTGCTCAACAATGTCATCGCCATCCTGGGTCTGAGCATCTTCCTGATCTTGTGGGGCCCTCACCACGGTGTCTTCCCGATTGAAGAATTCACCTCTTCTCAGTTCTGGGTGCTGGCCGGATCGGCCACGCTCGGCGTGATCCTCCAGGCATTGATCTTGCTGATACCGCTGCGTCACGCTGACGTGAAGCTGCGCATCGACTGGCATTTCAAGGGCACGTCCTTCAAGTCCGCCTCACGCGTGGCCGGCTGGACGTTCGCCACGCTCGGCGTGAGCCAGATCGGCATTATTTCAACAACGAACCTGGCTACGCAGGCTGACCACTGTGCCACTCTGCATGACGCGTCCATTGCCGGTTACGTGGCCTACACGGCAGCGTTCATGGTGTACATGGTTCCTCAGTCATTGATCTCCGTGTCGCTGGCGACCGCGATCTTCACTCGGATGGCCAATGCGGTCACCGAAAATGATCACCGGGAGGTCGCGCGGAATTTCCACACAGGCGTCAATGTCATCACCTTGTTGACGCTGCTGGCTGCGGCCATTTTGATCGCGGCAGCTGTGCCGGTCATGCAGCTGGTGTTGCCGATGGCCTCGCCGGAGAATGTGCGCGCCTACGCGGCAGTGTTGATCGCCCTGATGCCGGGCGTTGCTTCGACCGGCATGGTGCTGATGAGCCAACGCGTCTTCTTCGCCTACGAGGATGCCAAACCTGTTTTCCTGATGGGAATCGTCCCGACGATCATTCAGATCATCGTCGGATGGTCAGTTTTCTTCCTGGCAGGACCCGGCTGGTGGACGATCGGGGCCAGCGCAGCTGAAACGGTGTGCCGACTCCTCCAGGGCTTTATCGCCGTCTTCTGGGTTGCGCGAAAGATTCGCTACGTCAACCCGGGTCTGATTGTCGCCAGCTATATCAAATACTTCACTGCCGCCGGTGTGGGGGGTCTGGCCGGTGGTGTGGCTATCTGGCTGATGGGGGCTTCCACCCCGATCGATCAGTGGGTGGCGCGTTGGCTGGTCGCAGCTGTGAAAGCCGTGGTGGTCGCCCTCGTCGTCACCATCGTGTTCGCATTGATGATGCGTCTGCTTGATCCTGCCTCCACCAGTGATGCTGTGCGCAAGGTGAACCGGCGACTACCCGTACCAGCGTTGATCCGCAAGGTGTTCGTCGTTGAAGGAGCGGGCGCCTCCACTGCCTCTTTTGCTTCACACGCACGTACCACCGTGCCGCAAGCCCCCGACGCTGAGCGCGACGAGTCGGATTCAGCTGCCGCAGATCGCGCGCAGCCGACAGCAGATTCTGGTGAGCAGCAAAGCACGCAGGCCGACGCGGTGGTGGACGGGTCCTCGCACGATACCGATTCGCAACGCACGCAGATTCACTTCTTTGACTGGTCAAAGTTCCTGGGTCGCGAGCAGGCTGAGGTTGGTCAGGAACTCACCGACGCGCAATACGACACCACTCTTCATGCTGACCCGTTCCCCGCTGACGCTCATCACAGTGATGACCCGGCCCAGGTGGAAGAGGATGCACAGATCCTCTCGAGCATTCTGCAAAGAGGGTTTTCACCTTCAGATCCGACGAACACGGGTGAGATGCCGGTGGTCAGCAGGTGGGGTGCCGCGGCGCCGGAGCCGGATGCTCAAGACGGCCTCGCCTCGGCGGTGACGCCCGACGAAGAGACTCCACACTTAGTACAATCCCAAGCGAACGACCTGCGCGCCTCTGAACCGACGCCAGCTCACACACCTAAGGAGCATCCCGTGCCCTACCCACCCGAACCTGATGAGAACGACGAACTCGATCAGTTTGGCTCTCATGAACATGGCGCTCATCAGCCCGCGCGTCCCAGCTTCGATGAGATTGCGTTCGGCAGGCTCACCGATCATGCCTCCTCGGGTCACGAGTCGAGTGATCACTCCGTGCCGCCGGCAGCTGCCGCTTCAGGTGGCATAGGTGCGGCCGGCGCTCTAGGTACAGCCGGCACAGCAAGTACGACGGGAACAACCGAGGCTGCGGGAGCTGCGTCTGAGACCGGGCAATCTGCAGCAACCGAACAGCCCACAGCAACCGAGCAGCCCGAGCCGGCCTCGAACGCATCTTCGACGACAAGCCGTGCCCTCACCACGCGCATCAATCCCACGATTCCGACCGTGATTTTTGCGGCGATCCTGGTCATCGGTGGCGGGCTGTGGGGTGTCAAGACCATGCTCGCACCTGTATCCGGCGAAGGCTTCTCATTCAGTCCTACCCACAACGAGCAGGAATCCGGCCAATCTGCAGAACAGTCAGGATCCGGCCAGTCAGGATCCGATCAACCTGTCGAACCGGAAATCATCCGTCCGCAGGTCACCTCCGTGGATGCTTTGTCGTGGCGTAACGACAATGGTGACAACCCGGACCAGGCGATCTACGCCATCGACGGGAAACTGGACACCGCATGGAGGTCGCGTTCCTTCGACTACAACCAGTTCCCGCCCGATGAGATCGTCTCACTCAAACTGAACCTGCAGGAAAAGGCCACCGTGTCCAAGGTGACTGTCCACATGGCTCCGGGCACTACCGGAGGCGAGCTGGTCCTCACCTCCGTCGACCCGTCAGTTGACGTCACCGCTGCACGTCACGGCACAGAGCTGGCAACCACGGCAATGAGTCCGACAACTGACATCACATTACCGGAGCCTGTTGAGACCCAGGGCCTCGTGTTAATGTTCCGCTACATGCCCTCGTCTGACGAAGGTAGCAACCAGGCGTGGGTCTATGAAGTCACTGTGGAATGACAAGGTGCATCATGACTGATTTTTCCGTCTCCTCTATCCCCTCTATCAACGCAATCAGCCTGGGCGACAGTCAGGCGGACGATGCAACGGCCCCTCAAACCGCCGACCAGGCCACCGAGGCTACACAGTCTCACACCGACGGCACCGTTCATGACGTCATCATCGTCGGATCAGGCCCCGCCGGATACACGGCAGCTGTCTATACCGGGCGCGCCGGCCTGAGGCCCATCGTCATCGCAGGTGAACTGGACGCAGGTGGCGCCCTGATGAACACGACGGACGTGGAGAACTTCCCCGGTTTCCCTGAGGGTATCCTCGGGCCCGAACTCATGGAGAATATGCGTGCCCAGGCCGAACGCTTCGGTGCCGATATTCGTTTCGAGGATGCCCGCAGCGTCAGCCTCGAGGGCGACGTCAAGACCGTGACACTCGATGACGAGACACTGCAGACTCGCACCGTGATTCTCGCGACCGGCAGCGAATACCGCCACATGAACGTGCCAGGTGAAGATGAGCTTTCCGGCCACGGCGTCAGCTACTGCGCCACCTGCGACGGCTTTTTCTTCAAGGACAAGGACCTGGCGGTCATCGGTGGCGGCGACTCTGCAATGGAAGAAGCAACCTTCCTGACTCGTTTCGCACAGTCCGTCACGATCGTTCACCGTCGCGACGAACTGCGCGCCTCCAAAGTGATGGCAGACCGCGCCAAGGCTGACCCGAAGATTTCCTTCGCGTGGAACTCGACAGTAGCCAGCGTCGAGGGCGACACCGAGGTGGAAGGCCTCGTTTTGCGTTCCACCGTTGACGACTCTGAGACCACCTTGCCCGTCCAGGGCGTGTTCGTTGCGATCGGACACCTGCCACGCACCGACATCGTGCGCGGCCAGATTGACCTGGACGAAGCCGGTTACATTACCGTGAACGAGCCGTCGACCCACACATCACTGCCTGGCGTATTCGCCTGCGGTGACGCAGTGGACCACATGTATCGGCAGGCCATTACGGCAGCGGGATCAGGGTGCCGAGCCGCCCTCGACGCTGAACGGTACCTGGCAACACTGTGAAGCGTGTCGACCTGCGTGAACTCGACACGCTCCTTTCCGACGACCGCATCGTTTTCATTGCATGCCTGGCCCACTGGAGTCCCGAATCGCGCATGGTTGAGCCGGTTTTCGACGAACTTGCAGGTGAATTCGCTGCAGATGTCACGGTTGTGGCTGTCGATACCGACGCCCCGCAGTTCGTCACCTTTGCGAAACGATGGCATGTGACGTGGGTTCCCAGCGCCGTCCTGATCAATCCGTATGACGACGAGCAGCCCACCCGCACGTGGGATGGTGCGCAACCGAAAACCGAGTTGCGTCACGGACTGGACAGTGCTTGCGCGATGAAACATCGGCGCGCTAGTGTGACCTGATTCATCATATGTCGCCTCACGAGTGTCACCGTTACTGACCGTGTGTGAAGTGGTGGCACACTGGTGATAGAACGTGTGATCAGCACTTGCGTAGCACAATGGAAGGAAATCGTTGTGAGCCAGATGCCCGGCCGGGAAGCCGCTCAGCATGGAAACCGTCTCGACCCATGGTTTGACCATTATGCCGAGCGAGCTCACAACCTGCGCGCCTCTGAAATCCGCGCGTTGTTCTCGGTAGTGTCGCGCCCCGAAGTTGTCTCACTGGCTGGCGGCATGCCCAACCTGAAGGACCTGCCTATTGAGCGCCTGGCTGACTCGGCGCGCGACTTGATCGCACGCAACGGTTCGGTCGCAATGCAATACGGCTCCGGTCAAGGCTGGGAACCGCTGCGCGAACAGATCTGCGACGTCATGTCCTATGACGGCATCGCAGGTGCCGACCCGATGACGTTGTCATCACCACCGGTTCGCAGCAGGCCCTGGACCTTGTTTCCGAATTGTTCATTGACGAGGGTGACGTTGTCATCGCGGAGTCGCCGTCATATGTGGGAGCCCTTGGTGTGTTTCGTGCGCGTCAGGCCGATGTGGTGCACGTCGACATGGATGCCGATGGCATCATTCCGCAGGCGTTGGAGGATATGATCCACTCTCTGCGTAAGTCTGGAAAGACGATTAAGTTCCTGTATACGATTCCGAACTTCCACAACCCAGCGGGCGTGACGCTGAGCGAGGAACGCCGACCGCACATCGTTGAGATCTGCCAGCGTGAACACGTGCTGATCGTGGAAGATAACCCCTACGGACTGCTCGGCTTCGGGTCAGATCCGCTTCCCGCATTGAAGTCCTACGCACCGGAAGTCGTGGTCTACCTGGGATCGTTTTCCAAGATGTTTGCACCGGGCTTCAGGATCGGATGGGCCTACGCACCCCACGCAGTCCGCGACAAACTGGTCCTGGCCAGCGAGTCAGCGATCCTGTGCCCCTCGATGGTGGGTCAGATGGCGATCGGCGGGTACCTGGTTCGATTACGAGCACTGGTCACAGCCAGCGTGCCGAGAAGCACGCCTTCACGGTTCCATGTGTCACGTGCAGTGCGCGGCATGTACTTCATGCCAACGCCTTCATCATACATTGCGGATCGCAACGCTTCGGTGATACATGGAACGGAAGGTTTTGACCTGGCTGTACCAGTTCGTTAATCAACCAGGTACCCGCCGATCGCCATCTGACCCACCATCGAGGGGCACAGGATCGCTGACTCGCTGGCCAGGACCAGTTTTGTCGCGGACTGCGTGGGGTGCGTAGGCCCATCCGATCCTGAAGCCCGGTGCAAACATCTTGGAAAACGATCCCAGGTAGACCACGACTTCCGGTGCGTAGGACTTCAATGCGGGAAGCGGATCTGACCCGAAGCCGAGCAGTCCGTAGGGGTTATCTTCCACGATCAGCACGTGTTCACGCTGGCAGATCTCAACGATGTGCGGTCGGCGTTCCTCGCTCAGCGTCACGCCCGCTGGGTTGTGGAAGTTCGGAATCGTATACAGGAACTTAATCGTCTTTCCAGACTTACGCAGAGAGTGGATCATATCCTCCAACGCCTGCGGAATGATGCCATCGGCATCCATGTCGACGTGCACCACATCGGCCTGACGCGCACGAAACACACCAAGGGCTCCCACATATGACGGCGACTCCGCGATGACAACGTCACCCTCGTCAATGAACAATTCGGAAACAAGGTCCAGGGCCTGCTGCGAACCGGTGGTGATGACAACGTCATCGGGGTCGGCACCTGCGATGCCGTCATAGGACATGACGTCGCAGATCTGTTCGCGCAGCGGTTCCCAGCCTTGACCGGAGCCGTATTGCATTGCGACCGAACCGTTGCGTGCGATCAAGTCGCGCGCCGAGTCAGCCAGGCGCTCAATAGGCAGGTCCTTCAGGTTGGGCATGCCGCCAGCCAGTGAGACAACTTCGGGGCGCGACACTACCGAGAACAACGCGCGGATTTCAGAGGCGCGCAGGTTGTGAGCTCGCTCGGCATAATGGTCAAACCATGGGTCGAGACGGTTTCCATGCTGAGCGGCTTCCCGGCCGGGCATCTGGCTCACAACGATTTCCTTCCATTGTGCTACGCAAGTGCTGATCACACGTTCTATCACCAGTGTGCCACCACTTCACACACGGTCAGTAACGGTGACACTCGTGAGGCGACATATGATGAATCAGGTCACACTAGCGCGCCGATGTTTCATCGCGCAAGCACTGTCCAGTCCGTGACGCAACTCGGTTTTCGGTTGCGCACCATCCCACGTGCGGGTGGGCTGCTCGTCGTCATACGGATTGATCAGGACGGCGCTGGGAACCCACGTCACATGCCATCGTTTCGCAAAGGTGACGAACTGCGGGGCGTCGGTATCGACAGCCACAACCGTGACATCTGCAGCGAATTCACCTGCAAGTTCGTCGAAAACCGGCTCAACCATGCGCGATTCGGGACTCCAGTGGGCCAGGCATGCAATGAAAACGATGCGGTCGTCGGAAAGGAGCGTGTCGAGTTCACGCAGGTCGACACGCTTCACAGTGTTGCCAGGTACCGTTCAGCGTCGAGGGCGGCTCGGCACCCTGATCCCGCTGCCGTAATGGCCTGCCGATACATGTGGTCCACTGCGTCACCGCAGGCGAATACGCCAGGCAGTGATGTGTGGGTCGACGGCTCGTTCACGGTAATGTAACCGGCTTCGTCCAGGTCAATCTGGCCGCGCACGATGTCGGTGCGTGGCAGGTGTCCGATCGCAACGAACACGCCCTGGACGGGCAAGGTGGTCTCAGAGTCGTCAACGGTGGAACGCAAAACGAGGCCTTCCACCTCGGTGTCGCCCTCGACGCTGGCTACTGTCGAGTTCCACGCGAAGGAAATCTTCGGGTCAGCCTTGGCGCGGTCTGCCATCACTTTGGAGGCGCGCAGTTCGTCGCGACGGTGAACGATCGTGACGGACTGTGCGAAACGAGTCAGGAAGGTTGCTTCTTCCATTGCAGAGTCGCCGCCACCGATGACCGCCAGGTCCTTGTCCTTGAAGAAAAAGCCGTCGCAGGTGGCGCAGTAGCTGACGCCGTGGCCGGAAAGCTCATCTTCACCTGGCACGTTCATGTGGCGGTATTCGCTGCCGGTCGCGAGAATCACGGTGCGAGTCTGCAGTGTCTCGTCATCGAGTGTCACGGTCTTGACGTCGCCCTCGAGGCTGACGCTGCGGGCATCCTCGAAACGAATATCGGCACCGAAGCGTTCGGCCTGGGCACGCATATTCTCCATGAGTTCGGGCCCGAGGATACCCTCAGGGAAACCGGGGAAGTTCTCCACGTCCGTCGTGTTCATCAGGGCGCCACCTGCGTCCAGTTCACCTGCGATGACGATGGGCCTCAGGCCGGCGCGCCCGGTATAGACAGCTGCCGTGTATCCGGCGGGGCCTGATCCGACGATGATGACGTCATGAACGGTGCCGTCGGTGTGAGACTGTGTAGCCTCGGTGGCCTGGTCGGCGGTTTGAGGGGCCGTTGCATCGTCCGCCTGACTGTCGCCCAGGCTGATTGCGTTGATAGAGGGGATAGAGGAGACGGAAAAATCAGTCATGATGCACCTTGTCATTCCACAGTGACTTCATAGACCCACGCCTGGTTGCTACCTTCGTCAGACGAGGGCATGTAGCGGAACATTAACACGAGGCCCTGGGTCTCAACAGGCTCCGGTAATGTGATGTCAGTTGTCGGACTCATTGCCGTGGTTGCCAGCTCTGTGCCGTGACGTGCAGCGGTGACGTCAACTGACGGGTCGACGGAGGTGAGGACCAGCTCGCCTCCGGTAGTGCCCGGAGCCATGTGGACAGTCACCTTGGACACGGTGGCCTTTTCCTGCAGGTTCAGTTTGAGTGAGACGATCTCATCGGGCGGGAACTGGTTGTAGTCGAAGGAACGCGACCTCCATGCGGTGTCCAGTTTCCCGTCGATGGCGTAGATCGCCTGGTCCGGGTTGTCACCATTGTCGTTACGCCACGACAAAGCATCCACGGAGGTGACCTGCGGACGGATGATTTCCGGTTCGACAGGTTGATCGGATCCTGACTGGCCGGATCCTGACTGTTCTGCAGATTGGCCGGATTCCTGCTCGTTGTGGGTAGGACTGAATGAGAAGCCTTCGCCGGATACAGGTGCGAGCATGGTCTTGACACCCCACAGCCCGCCACCGATGACCAGGATCGCCGCAAAAATCACGGTCGGAATCGTGGGATTGATGCGCGTGGTGAGGGCACGGCTTGTCGTCGAAGATGCGTTCGAGGCCGGCTCGGGCTGCTCGGTTGCTGTGGGCTGTTCGGTTGCTGCAGATTGCCCGGTCTCAGACGCAGCTCCCGCAGCCTCGGTTGTTCCCGTCGTACTTGCTGTGCCGGCTGTACCTAGAGCGCCGGCCGCACCTATGCCACCTGAAGCGGCAGCTGCCGGCGGCACGGAGTGATCACTCGACTCGTGACCCGAGGAGGCATGATCGGTGAGCCTGCCGAACGCAATCTCATCGAAGCTGGGACGCGCGGGCTGATGAGCGCCATGTTCATGAGAGCCAAACTGATCGAGTTCGTCGTTCTCATCAGGTTCGGGTGGGTAGGGCACGGGATGCTCCTTAGGTGTGTGAGCTGGCGTCGGTTCAGAGGCGCGCAGGTCGTTCGCTTGGGATTGTACTAAGTGTGGAGTCTCTTCGTCGGGCGTCACCGCCGAGGCGAGGCCGTCTTGAGCATCCGGCTCCGGCGCCGCGGCACCCCACCTGCTGACCACCGGCATCTCACCCGTGTTCGTCGGATCTGAAGGTGAAAACCCTCTTTGCAGAATGCTCGAGAGGATCTGTGCATCCTCTTCCACCTGGGCCGGGTCATCACTGTGATGAGCGTCAGCGGGGAACGGGTCAGCATGAAGAGTGGTGTCGTATTGCGCGTCGGTGAGTTCCTGACCAACCTCAGCCTGCTCGCGACCCAGGAACTTTGACCAGTCAAAGAAGTGAATCTGCGTGCGTTGCGAATCGGTATCGTGCGAGGACCCGTCCACCACCGCGTCGGCCTGCGTGCTTTGCTGCTCACCAGAATCTGCTGTCGGCTGCGCGCGATCTGCGGCAGCTGAATCCGACTCGTCGCGCTCAGCGTCGGGGGCTTGCGGCACGGTGGTACGTGCGTGTGAAGCAAAAGAGGCAGTGGAGGCGCCCGCTCCTTCAACGACGAACACCTTGCGGATCAACGCTGGTACGGGTAGTCGCCGGTTCACCTTGCGCACAGCATCACTGGTGGAGGCAGGATCAAGCAGACGCATCATCAATGCGAACACGATGGTGACGACGAGGGCGACCACCACGGCTTTCACAGCTGCGACCAGCCAACGCGCCACCCACTGATCGATCGGGGTGGAAGCCCCCATCAGCCAGATAGCCACACCACCGGCCAGACCCCCCACACCGGCGGCAGTGAAGTATTTGATATAGCTGGCGACAATCAGACCCGGGTTGACGTAGCGAATCTTTCGCGCAACCCAGAAGACGGCGATAAAGCCCTGGAGGAGTCGGCACACCGTTTCAGCTGCGCTGGCCCCGATCGTCCACCAGCCGGGTCCTGCCAGGAAGAAAACTGACCATCCGACGATGATCTGAATGATCGTCGGGACGATTCCCATCAGGAAAACAGGTTTGGCATCCTCGTAGGCGAAGAAGACGCGTTGGCTCATCAGCACCATGCCGGTCGAAGCAACGCCCGGCATCAGGGCGATCAACACTGCCGCGTAGGCGCGCACATTCTCCGGCGAGGCCATCGGCAACACCAGCTGCATGACCGGCACAGCTGCCGCGATCAAAATGGCCGCAGCCAGCAGCGTCAACAAGGTGATGACATTGACGCCTGTGTGGAAATTCCGCGCGACCTCCCGGTGATCATTTTCGGTGACCGCATTGGCCATCCGAGTGAAGATCGCGGTCGCCAGCGACACGGAGATCAATGACTGAGGAACCATGTACACCATGAACGCTGCCGTGTAGGCCACGTAACCGGCAATGGACGCGTCATGCAGAGTGGCACAGTGGTCAGCCTGCGTAGCCAGGTTCGTTGTTGAAATAATGCCGATCTGGCTCACGCCGAGCGTGGCGAACGTCCAGCCGGCCACGCGTGAGGCGGACTTGAAGGACGTGCCCTTGAAATGCCAGTCGATGCGCAGCTTCACGTCAGCGTGACGCAGCGGTATCAGCAAGATCAATGCCTGGAGGATCACGCCGAGCGTGGCCGATCCGGCCAGCACCCAGAACTGAGAAGAGGTGAATTCTTCAATCGGGAAGACACCGTGGTGAGGGCCCCACAAGATCAGGAAGATGCTCAGACCCAGGATGGCGATGACATTGTTGAGCACCGGCGCCCACATATAGGGACCGAACATGCCGCGCGCGTTCAGCAATTCGCCCAGCAGGTTGTACACCCCATAGAAGAAAATCTGCGGCAAACACAGCAATGTGAAGGTGATGGTCAGTGCGCGGGCGGGACCCTCGTAACTGGAGGCGAACAATGTCACCAGGAGCGGCGAGCCCACCATCATCACGATGGTGACGCCGAATAGGATCAGTCCGGCCAGCGTGAGGAGGCGCGAGACGTAACGATCCCCAGAACGCGACTTCAGTGCGCGCACGATCTGCGGAACGAGGACAGCGTCGATGACACCTGCCGCCAGAATGTTGTAGACCGTGTTGGGCAGCGTGTTGGCCACCTGGAAGGTCGCTGACACGGAGCCGGCACCTTCACCGATCGCGATGATCAGCAGCGCGGTTCGCACGAATCCGAGGATGCGGGAGACCAGGGTGCCTGACGCCATGATGGCTGACGACTTCAGCAGGGACGTCTGCCTGGGGGCACGCGAATCAGATGCATCGTGTGACTGGTTCATGGTGTGTCTCCATCATCTGAGTGTGTGTGCTTGCGTCGCGACGACACTAACGGGTCGCGTGATCGCCACTGCGAGCGCACATTGCGAATCAAACCGACGCAGAACGCCACTGCAACCAGCCCCGCGATTGACCACGTCCCAATATCCTCCCACTGTGCGCGCAAACGTACCATGACGGACTGAGAGCTATCGAGTATGGTGCCACGCGGTGTGGCCACAATGTAGGTGACGTCGATATTCCCCGATCCGATGGCCTGAACTGGAACTTCGACGTTACCAGTGGAGTTCGCCTCGAGGGGCTGAGCGGCGCTGGGTGTCGCACGAAGACGCGCATCGTCAGGTTTCAGCGTTGCGGTGACGGTGATTGTCCACGGTAGCTTATTCGTCACGCGCACAGGGAACGCAGCCGTCTTGTTAATGACATTGATCGTCGCTGATGGTTCGGCATGGACCAGTGAGTACAGCTCGCTGATCGCTCCCTGCAGGTTCTTCGCCGCCTCAATGGCGTGATCATCGTCGTGTCCTGCACTGACGGCGTTGAGCATCGCCATGTTGACGACGCTCGTCAGCTGGTGGGGTTCGTCGAGTGCGGTCGCCAAGGCTGCAACCTGAGCGCGTACTTCGTTCAGCGTGTGCAGTGTGTGCTCCCAATGGTCAGGGACCTCAGGTGTGGGATGTACGTCTTCACGCTCGGTATCGGTGGGCTCTGACGTTGCAATCTCGGCGAAGGAACGCGGTGCCATCCAGTCCGACTGTGTCAGGGAGCGGATACGTGATACCAGTTCGGAGTTGACGGCGGTGTTGCGCGCCACGGTCACGAGCTGAGGTCGGGCGATATTGGGAAGCTGACGCGTGATCAGAGCACCCATTGCCTGGGCTGCCTGACGCGCATCCAGCTCATCGCTGTCTGTAGGCGCATCCCACGCCAGCAACTCCGTGAGCTCACGAGTCGAGGTCAGCACCGTGCGAGTCGAATCAGATGCGCCCTCCGTGTGGGTGTGACCATCATCAGCATCGACTTCGACGCGTGTCACGGATGTGAAAGAGGCGTCCTCGGGAGGCGCGACTTCACCGGCGGGTGCAATGATCGTGCGGCCAGTTGACTCCGGCAGCATGGACAGCCCGAAAGTCGATGAGCGTGGCCACAGCACTGATCCGATGACGCTGACTGACTGAGCTGAACCAGTGCGTGATGTGGTCGAATCTGCCTGACCGGCCTGATTGACGACCTGCTCGGGCGTGGACAGCGTGCCGAAAACGCTCATCGACTCACGCGCCAGTTCGGTCAGACGCTCATCGCCTAGCTCTTGCAGCCGAGCGGGGTCTGCATCCATGCTGGGCAGGGCAACAACCTGCCCCCCCGATCCGACGAGGGTGTCCAGTGCGCGCGAGACAAACGCGGAAGTTGCCGGTGAATGCCACCATGACGGTGTGGGGTACCTGGGTGAAGGCCAATGAGGAAACGGAGTCATCTCTGCTGGACCGGCGCTTCCGCTTTGAGGCTGATCGCCGGATTGAGAGCCTGCATCTGCCGCCGTGCCGTTCGCGCTGCCGGACTGAGTGCCTTCAGGTTGGCTGCTTTTACCGGATTGCGCCGGGGAGGCCGAATCAGAATCGGAACGGGCAGTGGATTGGGACTGGCTGGTCGGAGCAGTCGACTGCGGCTGGGCGCTTGTCCCGGCAGATTGAGCCTGGTCAGCGGTCGTAGTCGGTGAGCGCAGCCGCCCGTCGGCGTCAAGAATGCCGGTGCGCACAAAACTGGTCAACGCTTCAGGATCAACAGCCAGTGTCACGCCTGGTGTGCGGGCAAGTTCACTGAGAGCTTTCCACTGCTCCGTGGAGCCAAATGCCTGAGTCGACGTGAAAGGAACCAGCACCGATATGGGTGTCTGCTGACGCTCATAGTAAGAATCCCACACGACCACGGAGCGGTCCTCACCGTCTATATCACCCTCATCAGTCGTGGCCAGCGCCTGGACGCAAATACCGCGCGGCCCCCACTCAAAACTGTCATCCAGCGGCAGCTCCTCGGCGGGAACCGACAAGGTGAAACCCACTTTCTGACGCGGGCCAAGCTGCCTGTCGATGGTGCGTTCGGCTACCGGGATGCCGGCATCAGTGTGGCCCGAAAAGTATGCGCTCAGGTCAGGTGCCGCGACCGCTGAATGGACGGACATGAACAGGCGCAGCACAGTTGACGAGGTGGCCTGTGCACCCGAAAGGTTCGTCAATGTGCCCGACACGGTGAGCGTTGACGTGTCATCAAGGACAGTGGGTGTGATCGACGTGATCGACACCTGCAGATTGCCGCCCTCATCGGCTTCACCGAGCACGCTGGGGCGCGTGGTGTGAATACCGGACGGGTCACCCTCGGACGTGGAAGTAAAAGAAGCAACACGCGCACTGGTGTCAGTTAGTGGCATGCTCGAGGCACCCGCGGGCGCGCACAGGCACGCGGCAGTCACAATGGCAGTGACGACCGTGGAGAAAACGCGTGCGCGGCTCTTCATCACACGTCCCGGTACAAAAGATCCAATGCGATTCTGACGATACGACGCTCGTTCGGATAGGCGAGTTGGCGCATCAGCTGCTGCAAGGATACCCACGACGCGTCTTCAGCTTCGTGATCAGGGTCCATTTCCACGGTGATCGATCCCGACACGTAGCCCATGAGGAAGTGGTGCACCACCTTGTGAACACGCCGATCAGGAGAGGAAAACCAGTAGTCGATCGACGCGAGGTGACGAATGATCCGTCCGGTAATCCCCGTCTCTTCCGCAACTTCGCGCAATGCGGCTTCCTGAGCGGTTTCGCGTCCCTCCAGGTGGCCTTTCGGCAGGCACCATTCGATGCGGCCGGCCCGGTTACGTCGCGCAATGATCGCTGCGTAAGGGGTACCGTTGACAACATCGATAACGAGGCCGCCCGCCGATGTTTCTCCCACAATCGGCAGGCGGGAACTGGCAGAGTGATACGCCCGTATCGAGGCATGGTGGCGTGGGGGACGAGGTGTCCCCACACGGCGCTCATAACGACGGGCTGACATAGTTCCACTCTATTAGTCTTGGAGCGATGGCGGGTGACGTGACATTCCTGCGTCGCGGCTCCTGAGGTTTTTCGAGGCCTGAAAACGTGGCACTCTAGTACGTAATGGATACGCACAAGCACGGTTCCCACGCTGACCGCCAGCAACTGAAAGGACACGGTGTGAAGACACGCGCACTCGAGGGTGTCGGATCTCAGGACGTGCCAGCTTTGCTGGTCAACGCTCAACGCACATTCAGCCATCTACCTGCGCAAGTACTGGAAATGGCGCACCTTTTTGACGACGCTGGCCAGGAAATTGCGCTGGTGGGCGGACCTGTGCGCGACGCGTTCCTCGGCGTGACGCCGCATGACTTCGACTTCGCAACATCGGCACGCCCCGACGAAACCGAGGAGCTGCTCAGCAAGTGGGCCGACGCCGTGTGGGACATCGGCAAGAAGTTCGGCACGATCGGAGCACGCAAAGATCACATCGTTGTGGAAATCACCACATACAGGTGCGACGAGTATGACATCGGCTCACGCAAGCCTGACGTCACATTCGGAGACACGCTCGAGGGAGACCTGACGCGCAGAGACTTCACTGTCAACGCCATGGCGATGCGGCTGCCGACGATGGCACTTGTGGACCCTCACCACGGTCTTGACGATCTGGCCGACGGACGCCTGCGCACACCTGTCACCGCTCAACAATCATTCGACGACGACCCGCTGCGCATCATGCGTGCGGCGCGTTTTGCCGCCCAACTGGGCATCGACGTCGACATGGATGTGATGGATGCGATGGAGTCGATGGCCTCACGGCTGTCGATTGTGTCCAACGAACGGATCCGGGCCGAATTTGAACGCCTGATGGTCAGCCCGTACCCGCGGCGCGGCATCGAACTCATGGTGCACACCGGCGTGGCAGCTGTTGTCATTCCGGAGCTGGACGCACTGGTCGATACGCGCGACGAACACCGTCGCCACAAGGACGTGTACGAGCACACGCTGACCGTGCTCGATCAGGCGATGGACCTGGAAACCGGGCTCGATGGCGCTGTGCCGGCACCGGACCTGATTTTGCGGCTGGCCGCGATCATGCACGATGTGGGCAAGCCTGCCACGCGGCGCTTTGAAAAAGACGGCACCGTGTCGTTCCACCATCACGAGATTGTCGGCGCGAAACTGACGCGCAAACGCCTCAAGGCCTTGACCTTTGACAGACACACAGTTGATGCGGTGACGCATCTGGTGGCGCTGCATCTGCGTTTCCACGGTTATGGCGAACAGGCCTGGACTGATTCGGCTGTGCGCCGCTACGTTGCTGATGCTGGTGACCAGTTGGAGCGCCTGCACCGCCTCACTCGAGCTGACTGCACGACGCGCAACCGCCGGAAAGCGATGCACTTGTCGGCCGCTTATGACGATCTGGAAGCACGCATCGCTCAACTACGTGAACAGGAAGAACTCGATGCGATCCGGCCGGATCTGGATGGCAGTCAGATCATGGAAATCCTCAACATTCCACCTGGCCGCGATGTGGGTCGAGCACGCCAGCACCTGCTGGACCTGCGCATGGAGAACGGCCCGATGGGTCAGGACGCGGCACGTGAGGAACTACTGCGCTGGTGGACCGAGCAGGGTGCCAGGGACTGAAACACCCGCCGGCCGCCCAAGGCACGGCGTTCGCACCGTAAAACAGTGGCCGGACTGTACACTCAATGTGAAGGGCGTCATAGCGTGGATCGGACGCCCTCGCGCCACGACAAAGGATGAAAGAAGCTCACGATGACGATTACTTCACCTGAAACGGCAAGTGCTGATATTGGCGTGTATGGAATGGGCGTGATGGGGTCGAATCTTGCGCGTAACCTCGCACGCAACGGGTATCGCACTGCGGTGACGAATCGTTCACCCGGTCGCACGCTGCGCCTCATGGACCAACATGGCGACGGATCCGAGGGCATCTTCATTCCCTCGGAAACCACCGAAGACTTCGTGAAATCGCTCGAAAAGCCGCGCGTGGCCATCATTATGGTGCAGGCAGGTGAGGCCACTGACTGGGTCATCGAACAGCTTGCGGACCACATGGACGAGGGTGACATTATCGTGGACTGTGGAAACTCCCTGTTCACTGACACGATTCGCCGTGAAAAGTGGGTGCGTGAGCGTGGGATGCACTTTGTCGGTGCTGGCGTTTCAGGCGGTGAGGAAGGTGCTCTGTGGGGGCCGTCCATCATGCCGGGTGGAACCGAAGAGTCCTACAAGCGCCTTGGCCCGATGTTTGAAACGATTTCCGCCCATGTGGACGGCGAGCCGTGCTGTACGCACGTGGGTGCTGACGGCGCGGGTCACTTCGTCAAGATGGTACACAACGGCATCGAATACGCAGATATGCAGGTCATCGCGGAGGCCTACGACGTGCTGCGCCGCGGCATGGGTGCTACACCGTCCGAACTGGCGGACATTTTCGACGAATGGAATGCGGGCGAGCTGAATTCGTACCTCATCGAGATCACGGCGCAGGTGCTGCGCCACAAGGATGCAAGCACAGGTGAGCCGCTGGTGGATATGATCGTGGACCAGGCATCGCAGAAAGGCACCGGCAAGTGGACCGTGCAAACAGCGCTGGACCTGGCAGTTCCCGTCACCGCCATTGCTGAAGCAACCTTTGCGCGCGGCGCATCCTCGCAGACCACGCAGCGTGAAGCCGCACAACACATGGAGGGCCACGCCCAGGAACTGAAGGTGGAACAGGCCGATCATGACTCCTTTGTTGAGGACGTACGACGCGCCCTGTTCGCCTCCAAGATCATCGCCTACTCACAGGGATTCGATGAGATCGCTCAGGGGGCACACGCCTACAACTGGACGATTGACAAGGGTTCTGTGGCGCGGATCTGGCGCGCAGGATGCATCATTCGTGCCACGTTCCTGTCCGACATTGGGCAGGCGTACGACGAGGATCCCGATCTGCCTCTGCTCATGGCAGCCGAACCCTTCGCCTCCCGGATCGAGGAATGCATCCCGTCACTGCGCAAGATTGTGGCATTGGCAGCGACGCACGGCATTCCTACCCCCGTGTTCTCGTCGTGCCTGGCCTACTTCGACACGGTGCGTGCCGACCGACTGCCGGCAGCACTGATTCAGGGTCAGCGTGATTTCTTCGGCGCGCACACCTACCGGCGCGTCGATCGCGAGGGAACATTCCACACGCGGTGGGCTGACGAGGGCAAGCCTGAAGAACAGTGGGACTAGGCTCGGACCATACCCAGGTGTGATTCCCTTCATGGAAAAGCTGGGATTTCCATGTGAAACGAGGGGAATAGTGGCGCGGTTCATGGCGCGATCACCGTCGACATGCTTACGCTGAAGGGCAAGGCTCATAGAGACGGTGCCTGTAACGAAAGGTGAACGCGTGTCGAAAAACGGCAGGATGAATCCGGATGAGGCCAAGAACGGGCGTCACTCGTCCCGCTCATCGCACGGCACATCGCGAGGGGCGATGCGTCCCGATCCGGCATTCCCCAAGCGCGCAGCGCGACATGAAGGAACCCATCGGTCATCCGCTTCCAACTCGTCGCCCGGGACTTCCAGGCAGGCTGGCTCCGCTGCGGCAGGCAATGCCGGTGGGCGGAAAGGCGAAACCAGCCGGTCGAACTCACGCAAGACCAGTGGACGCACAGCGAATGGGCGCAAAAGGCGGTCATGGGGTAAACGCATCGGCCTTGCCTTCGTGTTCAGCGTCCTCGGCGTCATTATTGCCGGACTGGCATCCTTCCTGTTCCTGTACGCCACGTTGGATATTCCCAAGGCCGACCAGGTGGCCCTGGCTCAGACCAGCACCGTGTATTACGCGGACGGCACCTCCGAGATGGGGAAGTTCTCTGAGATCAATCGCTCCATCATCGACACGTCCACATTGCCGGACTATGTGGGGCAGGCCGTTGTTGCCTCCGAAGACCGCACTTTCTATTCCAACTCCGGAATAGATCTGAAAGGCATTGCGCGTGCCCTCGTCAATAATCTGAGAGGACTGCCGCGACAAGGTGGCTCCACGCTCACCCAGCAGTACGTGGAGCGCTACTACATGGGTGAGACTACTTCGCTGAAAGGCAAGGTCAAGGAAGCGGTCCTGGCGGTGAAGATCAACCGTGAGCAAACCAAGGACGAAGTGCTGGGCAACTACCTCAATACTATCTATTTCGGCCGGGGAGCCTACGGCATCGAAGAAGCCTCGAAAGTCTTTTTCGGACATCCGGCATCAGAACTGACCCTGTCAGAATCCGCGCTGCTGGCAGGGATCATCCCGGCACCATCGGCGTGGGATCCTGCAGAAGATCCTGATATGGCGCACTCACGGTGGGAACGAGTCATCTCACTGATGGTGCAGGACGGGTGGATCGACCAGGCGGAAGCAAATCAGCAGCAATTCCCGCAGACCATTGATTTCCAGGAGACGACCTCGTCAATGACCGGGACGACCGGCTACCTCCTGCAGCAGGTGCGTCGCGAGCTGGCCGAGACAGGTGCGTTCACTGATGAGCAGATCGATTCGGGTGGCCTGTCGATCATCACCACTATCGACAAGGCTCGTCAGGAAGCCGCAATCAATGCGGCCCAGATGATGAACGAGGTCGAGGGATGGAACCCTGATTCCATGCACGTGGCGCTGTCTGCCATTGACCCTGCAACGGGGGAGATCGTCGCTGAGTTTGCGGGCAGTGACTATCAAAAAGTTCAACGTAATGCGGTCACTGATGACATTGCACAGGCCGGTTCAACCTTCAAGCCGTTTACCTTGCTGGCGTATGCCGATCAGGGCGGTAGTGTCTACGATCAGGTTGATGGCAGTTCACCGCGCTCATTTGACGGCCTGGCTGAACCAGTGTCGAACGTGGGGAACACCTCGTGGGGTAATGTGTCGTTGATTAAGGCAACGTCCTATTCAATCAACACGGCTTTTGTGACGTTGAATGAGAAAGTCGGTCCGCAGGCGACAGTGGACACAGCCGTGAAGCTGGGAATCCCTGAAGACACGAACGGGCTCGATGCGACGCTGCTCAACACGTTGGGTGTGGCATCAACGCACAACATTGACCTCACCCATGCGTATGCCACTATCGCCAACGGCGGGACACGGATGAACCCGCATATCCTGCGAGAGGTGCGTGACTCTGTTGGCAACAAGGTCTACAGCGCGCAGC
Organism: Schaalia radingae; assembly: GCF_900106055.1. Taxonomy (NCBI): domain Bacteria; kingdom Bacillati; phylum Actinomycetota; class Actinomycetes; order Actinomycetales; family Actinomycetaceae; genus Schaalia; species Schaalia radingae. The sequence goes on from NZ_LT629792.1 coordinate 21,199, forward strand.
TTGAGTCGGAAAAGGTCTTTGATGCAGAGACGGTCAGCGCGATTATGCCGGCGCTCAAGGCAGTGATGGAGCCGGGTGGCACCGGTGAGAAGGCGGCAGTTCTGGGACGTGAAGCGGCCGGTAAGTCCGGTACGTCTGATGATCAGAAGTCCGCACAGTTTGTTGGAATGGTTCCGGGCCTTGTCGCCAGTGTCTCGATGTATCAGTCCGACGAGGCCGGCAACCCGGTTTCGCTGGATAACATCGGCGGCCTGTATCAGTTCCACGGAGGCGACTGGCCAGCTGACGTGTGGGTGAAATTCATGGAGGCTGCAACTGCTGACCTGCCTAACGGTGACTACTCGTGGTACACCGAACCGAACCCAGTTCAACAGAACACTCCACCAACGCCGACACAACCTCAGTCGGTCCAGCCCACCCAGCCGACTCAGCCCACACAACCCGAACCAGCTGAACCGACTCAGCCCACACAACCCGAACCAGCTGAACCGACTCAGCCCAGCCAGCCTGGTCAGGGTCACGATGACGACCACGATACGGGCGGCTCTCAATCCTCCTAGACGTCTGGCGCTGGTGGGCACGTGGGCCTAGCCGGTTGGCTATCCGACTGCATGAAAATCGAGCCGCACCCACAGTGTGGAAAAAATCCACTGCGCGGGTGCGGCCCGGTATGAATGTGCCCGGCGTCCCGGAGCCTCCTTACAGAAACGGAGTACTCATCGGAACGCCGGGATCACACTCGGTGGTGTGTCACTGTCACTCAGCGATGACGCGGACATGCAGGTTTGCAGACACCTCAGAGTGCAGGTTGACCTTGACGGTGTAGTCTCCCAGCGTCTTGATCGGAGCAGGGATGACGATCTTGCGGCGATCAATCGTCTGGCCGATCTGATCCTGAACGGCCTGAGCGATGTCGGCACTTGAAACGGCGCCAAAGAGTCGATCGTTGGAACCGGTCTTGCCGGAAACAGTCACGAACTTGACTTCCTGGAGCTGATCGCGCACGACGCGGGCATCGTCGACGGACGCGATTTCGCGCTTGCGGCGAGCACGAGCCATGTCGTCAATCTGGCGCTGAGCACCCTTGGACCATGCAGTGGCAAGGCCGCGAGGAACCAGGTAGTTGCGAGCGTAACCGCTTCTCACCTCGACAACGTCACCGGCTGAACCGAGCTTGTCGACATCGTGGGTCAAAATGAGTTTCGTTGTTGCCATCAGAAAAAGCCTCCCTATGAATCTCAGCGACCGGACGAAGAGTACGGCAGCAGAGCCATCTCGCGGGCGTTCTTGACGGCCTTGGCGATGCGGCGCTGTTCCTGTACGGATACGCCAGTGACACGGCGGGCACGGATCTTGCCGCGGTCCGAGATGAACTTACGCAGCAAAGCGGTGTCCTTGTAGTCAATGGATTCGATCTTGGCCGACTTCAGCGGGTTGGCCTTCTTCTTAATGGGCTTATTGCGAAGTTGAGGCTTCGCCATAGTGTTCTCCTTGGATCCAGGTAATCGCTGTGATTACCCCATACGAAAAATGAAGCGATAAGAATGCATTGCGAAAGCGCGTTGCGTCAGATCAGCGTCGCCCTCGTCAATTGAATTTAGAAAGGCGGCTCTTCACCGAAAGAGGACGCTCCCTCGGTGCGCCACGGATCGGAAGTGGACCCTCCGGCGGGCGCATTGTAGCTGCCTTGTTGCTGACCATATCCACCCTGCTGGCCACCGCCTTGCGAGTAGCCACCCTGGTAGCTGCCGGAACCACCTTGCGCGCCAGCGCCTGACTGGCTCTGGTATCCACCCTGGGAGTATCCGCCCTGGCCGGAATCGCCTCGAGGAATGCGGGTCACTTCAGCCTTTGCGTAACGCAAGGATGGGCCGACCTCGTCAACCTGCAGGGACAATTCACTGCGCTGCTGGCCATCGCGCGTTTCATAGGACCGCAAAGTCAGGCGACCCTGGACGATGACGCGCATGCCTTTGCGCAGGGTTTCGGCCACGTTCTCAGCCGCGTCGCGCCAGACGGAGCAACGGTAGAACTGTGTGTCTCCGTCGCGCCATTCGTTCGCACTGCGGTCGAACGAGCGTGGGGTCATTGCCACCGAGAAGTCGGCAACGGCTACTCCCGATGACGTGAAACGCAATTCGGGATCTCTGGTCAGGTTTCCGACGATTGTGACGACAGGTTCTCCAGCCATGTCAACTCCTTTGGTGGGTGGTCAAACGCTCTTAATTCAGCGTGCGTCAGGGCGCATCAGTTTGTGGCGCAGGATGGACTCATTCAAGCCCATCAGACGTGTTGCTTCCTGTGCAGCCTCAGGCGTTGCTGTCATGTTAATGACAACATAGATGCCTTCAGATTGCTTCAAAATGTCGTAGGCAAGACGACGCTTGCCCCAGACGTCCACCTTTTCGACGGAGCCGTCGCTGGCTTTCACAGGGGCCAGGAACTTTTCCATCATGGGGACGACGGTGCGCTCGTCGATCGTTGGATCGAGGATCACCATCAGTTCATATGTACGCACGTGTGTACCCACCTCCTATGGTCTTAGCGGTCACGGACTTTCCGTGACAGGAGGGTAATGCGTGGACAGTGTCCCTTATGCAGAACACGGTCCGAGTGTCTATTTTAGTCGCTTCGAGGCTCTCTTAGCTACCCCGCGGAGTGAATCTGTGCGGTCGAGTTCGCCACATCCGACGGCCGGCAAGGAGGCTCATGTTCAGTGCAGGTCGGCAATAGCGCGGCGCGGTGACCACCAGGTGCGCCACGCGTTCACGAGGCCGCGCACCCCCAGGAACACGAAACCGAAGATCAGCCACAGCGCCACCATTGCTATACCTTGATCCGCTGGGCTCAGTGCGTCATCAATGCGTTGGGCAGCCATCCATCGCTCCAGTGTCCACAGACACGGAAGGTAGACCACCATCATGAAGACACCGCCAAAGGCCAAGGTCTTGCCGTGCCCCGCGCCGATCAGGACGCCGTCAAGCAAAAACACGACCCCTCCCAACGGCATGGCGCAGGCGCTGGCAATCAGCGCCCATGTCGCAATGCGGTGCATCGATGGGTCAGAGCCGAAGAAGTGAGGCAAAAACGGGCTGGAAGCAGCGATGAGTACCGCGAGAATCAGGCCGACAGCTGCGCCCCACACGGTGAGTTTGCGCAGCAGGGTGCGCAGGTGCTCGCGGCGTCCGGCACCCAGATCGAAGCCCACCAATGCCTGCGCGGCGATGGCCAGCGCATCCAGTGCCAGCGCGGTGAACATCCACACGGCGTTGACCACCTGGTGTGCCGCCAAGGCGGTGACGGAAATGGAGGTGGCAACCATGAGGGTGGCGATGGTGGCGATCCTCATGGCGACGGTGCGCACGAACAGGGGAGCGCCGTCCAGAGCCGCATTCCAGATTCCCGCTCCTGATGGCCGCAAGGACACGTGCCGGCCTCGCGCTTTGGACAAGATGACGGCGACAAGGACGACAGCCATCAGTGTCTGAGCCAGCGCGGTTCCCAGTCCCGAGCCGGCGATCCCCATGTCCAACCCGTAGATGAACAGCGCGTTGAGGGCGACGTTGAGTGCTGCACCTCCGACGGCAACATACAGCGGCGTGGTCGTATCGAGCAGGCCGCGCAGTGTGCCTGTGGCCGCCAGGACAACGAACATTCCGACCAGGCCGGGAGAGGCCGTGTGCAGGTAGGCGAGCGCGTGCGGCATGACGTCAGGTGAATTGCCCAGGGTTTCCACGAGCGCCCGACCGCCCAGGATCAAGCCGCATGCGGTGACAATGCCGCATCCGGCTGCCAGCCACATTGCTTCAATACCGGAGCGAATGGCGCGCACGCTGTCACCGGCCCCGAGTGCCTGTGCAGCGAGCGCGGTTGTGGAATAGGCCAGAAAGACGAACAGTCCGACGATGGTTTGGACGATGGTGGTGGCGGTGGCCAGGCCGGCCAGCTCTTCAGTGCCAAGGTGGCCCACCATCGCGGTGTCGATGAGGGTGAAGATGGGTGCTGCGACGAGTGCTCCCAGTGCCGGGATTGCGAGGGACAGAATCTGACGGGTCAGTGACCCTGAGGGGGTGGTGGGGGCGCTGTGAGAGGAGTGTGACGCGGATGAAACCGCACCTTTATGTTCATCTTGAGGGTCGCAAGAATTCATCTTCTGTTCATCCACTGATTACGCTCCTATTTGTTGTCCACACATTGTGCATAGATCTGTGGACAACCTGGTGGTGATGTTCCGCATGAAAACGCCTCTTGAGCGATTCGCATGGTGGTGAGGATCAGATCCCTGTCCCAACTTTATCCACATGTGCTGTGGACGACCTGCCGAGTTGTCCACAGTCTATCCACACGTTATCCACATCAAGTGATCCTTGAGAGCTTCGCGTGAGGCGGAAAAAGAGGATAACCTCGCGTATGCGCGCACGAGCGGGCGCAGGCAATGGAAGGATTGGCAGGCCGATGGCGTCAGATTCAGATTTTGACCGGGTTCCACCGCAGGATCTGGATGCGGAGATTTCTGTGCTGGGCTCGATGATGCTGTCGAAAGAAGCCATCAACGACGTCACGGAAGAGATTCGCGGCTCGGACTATTACAAGCCTGCTCACGAAACTATCCACAACGTCATCGTGGATCTTTCCGGTCGAGGCGAACCGGCCGACGCCGTCACGGTGGCCGGCGAATTGCAGCGTCGCGGCGAGCTGCAGCGCGTCGGAGGCGCCACATATCTGCACACCCTGATTGCAGCCGTCCCCACAGCGGCGAACGCCGGATATTATGCGCGAATTGTGCGCGAGCGATCGTTGCTGCGACGCCTCGTCAGTGCCGGTACACGCATTGTGCAGCTCGGCTACGCTGATGCCGGCGGCGACGTCGATGAAATCGTCAACCAGGCGCAGGCGGAAATCTACGCTGTTTCAGAACGTCAGGCGAGCACTGATTACCTGTCGATGTCGGACGTGTCGGAGTCCATCCTCGACGAACTTGAGGAAATTGAACGCAACAAGGACAAGCTCAAGGGCGTGCCCACCGGGTTTGCTGATCTGGACCGACTCACCCAGGGTCTCCACCCCGGTCAGATGATTATTGTCGCCGCCCGACCGGCAATGGGTAAATCGACACTTGCACTGGACTTTTGCCGCTCGGCATCGATCCGCCACGGTGTCACATCGGTGATCTTCTCACTGGAAATGTCGCGCTCCGAAATTGCCATGCGCCTGCTGTCGGCAGAATCCGGCGTCTTCTTGCAGAAGATGCGCGCAGGTGAGATGACCAGTGAAGACTGGAGGCGCGTGTCTGCCACCACGGCGAAAGTGTCCGAAGCTCCGCTCTTTATTGACGACTCGCCCAACATGGCGATGACGGAGATTCTGGCCAAGTGCCGCAGACTGAAACAGCAGCACAACCTGGGCCTCGTTGTGGTGGACTACCTGCAGTTGATGACAGCTGGACGCGAGATGGAATCGCGTCAGCAGGAAGTGTCCACGCTGTCTCGCCAGCTGAAGCTGCTCGCCAAAGATATTGAAGTTCCGGTCGTGGCTGTCGCACAGCTGAACCGTGGGCCTGAGCAGCGAACAGATAAGAAACCGATGATGGCTGACCTGCGTGAATCCGGGTCGTTGGAGCAGGACGCCGACGTCATCATGTTGCTGCACCGCCCGGAGTACTACAACTCCGAGGAACGCCCCGGTGAAGCCGACATCATCGTCGCCAAGCACCGTAACGGTGAAACTGCGACGATTCGCGCACTCTTCCAGGGTCATATGGCACGTTTTGCGAACTTCACGGGACGTGAAGAACCGGGCGCATAACCCCTTCACTTCATCAGGGTTTACCCTGAATCTCCCCTTGCCTTCGGTTTGGAGGGTAGCCAAGCGGCGCTGAGTGTTGCACGGTAGAAGGCAAGGAAGGAGAGTGAAACCTGATGAGCACACTCCGCGACACTTTTCGTGGCACCACACCTATGACCCCGACGCTGCGGTCATTCGACCAGACTGATCGTCGCCATGTTCAATGCACGAATGCGCGCCATATTGCCGCCCGTAGTCACACCGACACGACGATGATTGACGTTGAGGAAGTGCGTATGCATATGCGCATGCGGGGCGCTCGCCCTCGAACCACAATGCTGGCCGGAGGAAACTAAGGGGTACGGGCCACCCGCTGGAACACGTAATACGCGGGAATAGCAAGCAGGAACCAGACGGCAATGACGAGGTGATGGCGCATGTCGTCAGCCGGTGGGAACACAGTCATGAGCGTATTGGCCATCCCGTGGAACACCATGCACCACAGGACTGATCTGGTGAAGGCGACCAACAGTCCCAACCACGCACTGAGCGCGAAAGAGGTCAGTGCGAATGCCGCAAATGAGGATCCCTGATGCGGGTTGCCGTCGATCCACCACAGGGGGATATGCCAGCATGCCCATACCGCCCCTACAACGAGGGCCGCTACTAGGTCTGGCGCTATGAAATTGTGAAAGCGGCGCGCGAGCAGAGGCTGCATGATTCCACGCCAGCCCCACTCTTCATTGCCGCCGGCCACCAGCGTCACGACCAAGAAGATGGACACGATGGCGATCAATGAGGTGCCTGCCGAGTCGGCGGGTGCACTCCATCCGTGTGATGACAGCCAGAATGCGGCGACCTCAAGCAAAGCGCACAGGAGAAAATAAAGCGCAGCGTGCGGGGCACGACGGGTCAGAAAATGCGCGAGATTTTTCCACGAAAAACCACCCGGCAGGCACACGCAAGCGGCGATGGTCGGGCCGAATCCACCCAGAACAAACAACGCCATAGCGGGAATGTCGGTGGCGCGAAGTGATGTGAAGTGGACCAAGAGTGCTGTCGCGCCCCAACAGATCCATGTGATCGCGAATGTCGTGAGTAGATATGTCACAAGACGGCGCCACGGATTATCGCGCACGGCCCTGCTCCTTTCACGTGCAGCGTCGAGCGGGCCGGGCTCTTCGGCGCCTGTTTATTCCGATGAGAGTGTGAACTTGAAGGAGTAGCGCTGGGCATCGTAGTAGTGAAGGCCGTATTCAACTGCTGCGCCCGCACCGTCATATGCCGTGCGCTCCATTGTCAAAAGCGAGCTTCCAGTTCCTATGTGTAACAGATCCGCTTCGACCTCGCTGGCGTTTCGGGCACCGACAGACTGGGTGGCGGACAGCAGCTCGATGCCGCGCTCGCGGATGCATGAATACAAGCCCTGGTGCGCCAGATCTGTGAATGAGGGGGCGTAGCGAGCCGGCAGCAGATTCGTCATGATCGCCAGTGGCTTGTTGTCGATCCAGCGGCGGCGGGTGACGCGAACAATTTCCTCGTCGACGGTGCATCCGAGTTTGGCGGCGTCATCCTCGTCGGCCAGGAGAACTTCATAGCGCAGCACTTCGGTGCGTGGGGTGAAGCCGGCTTTTGTCAGGTCGTCGTTGAGGGAGGTCAGGGCGAGGGGGCGGCGGACGTGTTTGGGGGTGACGTGTGTGCCGACGCCACGCCGGCGGGTCACTAGGCCACGGGAGACGAGTTCCTGGAGTGCGCGGCGCGCGGTGGGGCGGGAAACGGACAGGCGGCATGCCATGGAGATTTCATCTTCGATCAGTCTGCCGGGTAGGAGGGTGCCGGTGGAGATGAGATGTTCGAGAGGTTCGGCGATCTGGGTGTACAGGGGCGTTGAACTGGTACGGTCCAGATCGATTGACAGCTCAAAGGGTTCGTCGAGATTTCCTTGGTCACTGGCCATTGTGGGTTCCTTCAGATCGTCTCATGATGGGTTCATGTCATTGAGCGAATCGTATCACCTGAGGACAAACGAATATTTGTTATGACATGCGAGGTTGGTCGGTGCGGAGCGCGGAAAGCCGATGGTGTCCGCCTTGACAGAGGCCTTCATGCTCTATATTGTTTTAGTGATTAACAAATTGAAGTGATGTGGCGACAGAGCTGCGTACGTGCACATGGAGGTGTCTTTACTATGAGTGAATTGTGGTCAAACGGTCCTATCCCCTTCGTCGGGACCGACGATCCGAAAGCGGGCATGGGATTCAGGTACTACCAGCCAGACCGCGTCGTTGCCGGAAAGACAATGGCAGAATGGCTGCGCTTTGGCGTGGCATACTGGCACACATTCAACCAGCGCTTGGTTGACCCGTTCGGAGATGGAACCGCTCAGCGTCCCTTCGACCGCTATACCGATCCGATGGAACTGGCACTGGCAAAAGTGGACTACGCATTCGACTTCTACACCAAGCTCGGTGTGCAGTACTTCTGCTTCCACGATCGCGACCTCGCTCCCGAGGGTGACACCCTGCGTGAGAGCAACAAAAACCTGGATAAGGTCGTCGACCGGATCGAACAGCTCCAGCGCGACACCGGCATGAAACTGCTGTGGAATACCTCGAGCCTGTTCACTAACCCGCGGTTCCTGTCCGGCGCTGCCACCTCGCCGTTCGCGGACATCTATGCGTACTCAGCCGGCCAGCTCAAGCACTCTCTGGAAATCGCGAAGCGACTGGGCGCGGAAAATTACGTCTTCTGGGGCGGACGCGAAGGATACGAGAATCTGTGGAACACCGATCTCAAGCGCGAACAGGATCACATCGCCCGCTTCTTCCACATGTGCGTGGACTACGCCAAGGAGATCGGCCTGGACGCACAGTTCCTCATCGAACCCAAGCCCAAGGAACCGACGACGCACCAGTACGACTTCGATGCTGCCACGTCGATCGCATTCCTGCAGACCTACGACCTGGCCGATCACTTCAAGCTCAATCTGGAAGGTAACCACGCGAACCTGGCCGGACACACCTACCAGCACGAGATCCGCGTGGCGCGTGCCGCCGGAATGCTCGGCTCGCTCGATGCCAACCAAGGTGACAAGCTCATTGGCTGGGACATCGATGAATTCCCATCTGACCTGTACGAAACCACTGCAGTGATGTGGGAAATCGTCGACGAGGGGCAGATCGGGCCGCGCGGTGGACTGAACTTTGATGCCAAGCCGCGACGTACCTCGTTCACCGCCGAAGACCTGTACCTGGGCCACATCGTCGGCATGGATACGTATGCCGCAGGCCTGCTGGTTGCCGCCAAGATGCACGAGGATCGATTCATTGAAGAACTGGTCTCCACCCGATACGAGTCATTCGACTCTGGAATCGGTGCGACAGTTGAGGACGGGTCGGCAACCCTTGCCAGCCTGGAAGAGCATGCCCTCGATGTGCCGCAGGCTGACCTGATGAAGGCGGTGCGCTCTGACCACCTCGAATGCGTCAAGGCCACCATCAACAACTACATCATCGACGCGCTCGCGCAGGCCTGATCCGGCATCGCCCCGGTGGCACGCCGGGTGAGGTCAATAAACCGAGCCAACGTGCATACCAGACAGCCCATGAACTTGATTAAATGGTTCGTGGGCTGTTTGGTATGCCAAATGAGTTCGCGAGCCTGCTGCGTCGCAGCGATGGCACAGTCAAGAGTGTGTGATGAGGCAGAACGGCAATCACACATCCTCCCATAATTTGTACTGACAAAGTGTGACTGCGTGGTTATACTAGGTGGTGAGTGCGCAGGCCACCCTCGTCCTCATCGAAACAAGGGAATACGAGGTGGCACGGGCGCGGGAAGTGTGGCCATGACAGTGGTCGCGAACGATGACAATGACGAAGGAGCTGTCACAGGTGAATACAATTAAGCACTGGATTGGTGGTGCCGAATACGAAGGCACGCCGGTCAAGACTCTCGATGTCGAAAATCCAGGCACCGGTGAGGTGGTCAGCCAGCTGCTCCTGGCAAGTGATGACGACCTCAACCACGCAGTTGAGGTTGCAACCGAGGCGCAAAAAGAGTGGGCAGCAACGTCACTCGCCAAGCGCACCGCGATCATGTTCAAGATGCGTCAACTCGTCCTGGATCACCAGGATGAAATGGCCAAGCTGATCGTTGAAGAGCACGGCAAGAACTACTCCGACGCAATCGGTGAAATTCAGCGTGGACGCGAAACCCTCGACTTTGCCACCGCCATTAACGTCGCACTGAAGGGCGAGCACTCCGTCAACGTATCAACCGGCGTGGACATCTTCACCACCCGTCAGCCTGTGGGCGTAGTAGCAGGCATCTGCCCCTTCAACTTCCCGGCGATGGTTCCCATGTGGATGCACCCGCTGGCGATCGCTACAGGCAACGCCTTCATCTTGAAGCCCGCCTCGCCGACTCCGTCGGCAGCACTGCTGACCGCACGCCTCTACAAGGAGGCGGGCCTGCCTGACGGCGTGTTCAACGTCGTGTCCGGCAACCGCGACATGGTGCAGTCAATCCTCAAGCACCCCGGAATCAACGCGATCTCATTCGTTGGATCCACCCCGGTGGCACACATCGTGCAGGACACCGGTGTGACCCACGGCAAGCGCGTCCAGGCACTGGGCGGCGCCAACAACCACGCGATCGTGATGCCCGACGCAGATCTGGACTTCGCTGCACAGCACATCTCCGCCTCAGCCTTCGGTGCGGCCGGCGAACGCTGCATGGCGCTGCCGGTTGTCGTCGCCGTCGGCGGAATCGGCCCGAAACTGGCCGAGATGGTCAAGAAGCACGCCGATGCAATCAAGGTTGGCTACGGCATGGATGAGGGCGTCGAAATGGGCCCGGTCATCTCCGCTAAAGCCAAGGAACGCATCGTTGGCCTGATCGACGATGCGGAAAAGCGCGGCGCCACAATCGTGCGCGATGGCCGTGACCTGGTCATCGAGGGGTACGAGGGTGGTCACTTCGTGGGACCGACCATTATCGATGATGTTCCGCTGGATGCGCCGGTGTACACCGAGGAAGTTTTTGGACCTGTCCTGGCAATCGTCCATGCCGACACCTACGAGGAAGCGATGAAGATCGTGAACTCCAGCCCCTTCGGCAACGGTTCAGCAATCTTCACTAACGACGGCGGCGTCGCACGTCGCTTCACACTCGATGTTGAGGCCGGCATGGTGGGCGTGAACGTCCCGATCCCGACACCTGTTGCGTACTACTCCTTCGGTGGGTGGAAGGATTCGCTGCTGGGCGATACCCACATCCACGGTCCGGAAGGTGTCCGTTTCTACACGCGCGCCAAGGCGATCACGTCTCGCTGGCCCAGTGAGAAGACCTATGAGGCGACGATGTCGTTCCAGCGTGAAGAGTGACGCCGGTCTTCCCGTGCGCTGATCTTTTTCATTGACGAGGGCGGCTGTGCGCGGCACTGCTAGATGTGGTGTTGCGTATGGCCGTCCTCGCTATGTCTCATCGCGGTGGATGGCACATGGTCGCAGGACCTGGTCGCAACCTGGCATCGCACCCTTATTGGAATGCTGCATGCTCACCCGAGCAAAGCAAAAGGCGATACCGAAAGGTATCGCCTAGGTGAAGCCGCGTCAGCTGGACGCGATCGGGATCAGTCAGTCCTGGGTATCAAGAACACGCGTGAACAGTGCGTGTACTCCCAGAGCCAGAGTGCACAGTCCGGCAATCAGTGTGATAACTGGTGAAGCGGCGGCAATTCCGGCAACGAGGGCGACCAAGCTGATCACAAGAGCAACAACAAAGATGCGATGCTGAGCCGGTGCTGACAGCTGAAGCGTCAGGGCAGGCTGTGCAATTGCATACGATTGAGTTGATGTCATGGTCTCTCCTGTTTATCTTCGTCGGCCATGCAGGAGACCCGATGACACACACCGTGCACCCGCACGGCATTGTGTTCAATCCGGTGGGGCAGATTCTTCCCCGTGGATCAATGCACTTCCATTATCTCCCGTTATCAGCACCGATGCTGGTTGAGTTGATCACAGTAATGAACGCGTGCTCACTGGGCCACGTGGTAGCGTGTGGTAGATCGAGTCCCCGTTGGCGTAGCTGATGCTGACGAGACTGACTCTTGCTAAATGGCGTACACATACTGGAAAGGTTCCTGCGTCGCAGTGCAGGGATACCTCTGTCGTGAAGCGTTCAGACTACTGACAACGTCACTTGATTTGCTGACGCCACATCCGATCTTTGGAGTAGACGAGATTGAAGGATTTTCCATCCAGTCGGGCTTGGCTTTCGTCGAAACGCTTGGCAATCAGAGCGCTGGAGCCCATGAACTCGAAGGGCACGTCATCAACATCCTCGTTCAGCACCTGGTCACACAACTCGATGGCTTCATCGAACAGGCTTAACGGCATATCCATCGTCATATGGGAAATGAAAAGCCGGTCGTAGGAATCTGCAGTGCGCTCTTTCACGCTCAGCACACTGTCGCGGTATTCTTCCACAGACGTTGAATTGTGGTCCCACAGAAAGGTGCGCTGGTTGCAGGCGTCGCCGGTGATGAGGATTCTTTCTTCTGGGATAAGAATCGCAGTCATGCCGGGAGTGTGCCCGGGGAAGTGAAGGGCTTCCACGCATATTCCGCCCAAGTCGAAGATCTGACCGTCGGTGAGATCTTCGAAGTTCAAGGGGTGAGGTGGCACAAAATCAGAGTCGTTCATTCGCGGTGATGCATCACCGAGAGACAAGTCGATGAATTCACGGCGAACTTTCAGGGCTGCCATTTCGTCGTATACCGACACGTCCAGAGAATTCATGTAAACGTTGTCAAACTCTGGACCGCCCATTGCATGATCGACATGGCCATGAGTCAAGATGGTCACGATCGGCTTTTTCGTCAGACGTTCGACGAAAGCTCGCAGGCCTCGTATTCCCAATGACGAATCGATGAGAGCAGCGCGCGTAGCACCCTCCACCAGATAGAGGAGTTCACCAGTCAATGTGCGAATAGCGGTCACACGGTTTGTGACACGTTGTGCGGAGAAGAAATCAGTCATCGTGATTTCACCGAACCTTTCGAATAAGCGGGGTGGTCACGCCCTCCGAGAATTGAAGACGCGTCGCCATGGTGGAGCATCGTCGCACTTTTTGGTCCATTCAGCGCCCAGGCTTCGGTTCATGCCAACGTTTCGGCATCAACCGAAAATACACAAAAACCTCCAGCCAACCCGAATATCACCCGGATTGACGTGGAGGTTTGAGATGAAGGCCTGTCGGCCTTACTCCTCGACGCGTTTGATGTGCTCGGCCTGCAGACCCTTCGGGCCCTGCGAGACCTCAAAGTCAACCTTCTCACCCTCGTTGAGAGTGCGGAAGCCTGACGCCTCGATTTGTGAGTAGTGAGCGAACACGTCAGCAGATCCGTCATCGGGAGTGATGAAGCCGTAGCCTTTGTCCGCGTTGAACCATTTAACGACACCAGTGGTCATGAAAGCGCTGTCCTGTCTACAAAAGCCCCTGCGCAGGGGAAAAACCTCGATCCCGGTTGAGACCGACACAGTTTCATGCCCACCGCAAAGCGGAACATAACGACTGCGACATCAACGCTACCGCACATTGGGCTAGAAAAAAGGCAACACAGGTCACAGCTCGGTATCAGTCGACACGGACGCGTTCCGACGCGACTCATGTTTGAGGATCTGACGGGGTACCAGCTTGAGGGGCTCGACGCAACCCTCATGCAGGAGCCCCGATGCCTCATCGTGTGGAAAGTCTGCCGCGTACCTATCGCCCACCGCCCGCCAGCCGAAGCCCCCACCCCGCCTCAGTCCAGCAGAACCCGCGGCCATGCATCCCCACTCACTGCCGGCCATCCGCTGCCCGGCGCTTGGCGTCTGTCTCTGACGGCATGGGACTTTCGTCGGATCCTGGTGTGTGAACCACTTCATAAAGTAGGTGCGGAGGTATAGACACAATGACGCGTCCCCCGTCCGATGACATGCCGCACGCTGACACGCCGCATCCTGACGCGGCTCACACCCACACCCAGCCCAACCCAGCCACGCCAACTTCGACGTCGAAGCGTTCGCGTGGCACACGAAAACAGGCACACGCCAGGCAACGCCCGAGGCGTTCACCGCGCCCCGAATCAGGGCGCCCCGCAACCCTGACCCGCAGCAAACTCGTCGGCCGCATCATCGCGGCCGCTGCCCTTGTGACATTCCTGTTCGTCCAGCTGCCCGGTCTTGATGCGAGCGGCTCACGCATGTTCGGCATTTTCATTGCAGCCATCGCACTGTGGGTCACCGAAGCTATCCCGCTGGCCGCAACGGCAGTTGGCGTCATCTTGATGGAAGTACTCCTGATCTCCAACCAGGCAGTGCTCAGCGTCTCGGAAGAAGCGCCCGCCGCAACCGCCATCTTCGGCTCATTGGCCAACCCCGTCATCATTTTGTTCATGGGCGGATTTATGCTCGCCGACGGAGCCGCCAAATACAACGTTGATAAAGCGCTCTCCGCTCTCATGCTCAAACCCTTCCTGCGTAATGCGCGCATGACCGTCATGGGGGTCATGATGATTACCGCGCTGATGAGCATGTTCATGTCGAACACCGCCACCACCGCCACCATGTTCGCTGTCATGATGCCGGTGATTACAGCCTTGCCGAAGGGACGCGCGAGAACCGGCCTTGCGTTGTCGGTGCCGGTGGCCGCCAATGTCGGTGGCATGGGAACACCTGTGGGCACCCCTCCCAATGCCATCGCTCTGGGCGCCCTTCAAAACCACGGCATCCACGTCACATTCATTGACTGGATGCTGGCCGCAGTTCCGCTCATGCTTGTTGTACTGGTCATCGCCTGGCTGTTCATCGTCTGGCGATATATCCCCTCCGACGTCAAGTTCGACGTCGACACATCCGCAACCTTCGAGCGCACCCCGAAAGCCATCATGTTCTACGTGGTCGCCGTGATCACGATCGGCCTGTGGATGACTGAATCGCTCCACCACATTTCCTCCAACACAGTGGGCTTCATCCCTGTCGCCGGTCTGATGATCCTGGGTGTCATGGGCGGCGACGACGTCAAGAAACTCGACTGGCCAGTACTGTGGCTGGTCGCAGGCGGTATCGCCCTGGGAGCGGGAGTGGGAGCAACCGGCCTGGACGAGTGGCTCATCGGCTCAATCTCCTGGCAGGCAATCCCGATGGCGTTACTCTTGCTGACTCTGGCAGCAGTGGGCTGGGTGACCTCGAACGTTATCTCCCACTCCGCGTCCGCCAACCTACTCATCCCGATGGGGATGGGGCTGGCAGCAACGGTCAGCACGTCCCCGAGCCAGATCGCGGTTGTCCTGGCTCTGGGATGCTCGCTGGGAATGTGCCTGCCGATCTCCACCCCACCCAACGCCATCGCGTATTCGACAGGCACGACACCCACCCCCGAAATGGTCAAAGTCGGCATGGTTGTCGGCATCAGTGGCGTCCTTCTGCTCGCCTTCGTCGCTCCGCTCACGTGGCGCGTACTGGGGGTGCTGTAGGTGATTGACGAGGGCACCCCATCCGCACTCCATCCGCGGCACGCAGATGCCTGCGCCATCCTGGTGATAGGCGACGGGTCGGACGGGATTGCCGCGACACTGGTTGAGGACTTAACGGGTGCTTTCAGCCATATCGAGGTTCGCTCAATCGCCGACGTCGACGGCATTGACGCCGAATGCGCATACCTGGCGCGCAGCCGTACGCGCCTCGTCCTGGGATTTGTCACCAGCGAGGTCGGCTCTCTCGACCGCGCCTTCGAGGCACTGAAGGCATACCCGTGCACGCAGCACAATGAATGGGTGGTGGTGACGCGCAGCCGCACGCACACCGACATGAGCCGCGCCCTGGCCTCGGGGCTGCTGGCATCTGTCATCTCCGTGCCGTGGACCCTTCCGACGCTGGTGGCGCAAAGCTACGGTGCAATCACGCGGCTGCTGTTGCGCTATGAAATGAACGAGGCTGAACGTGAACGAATCGCCGGCCCTGTTCCCGACAATGCCGTGCGAGGCCCTGTGCTCTTTGGCCTTGACCACAGTGAACGGGAAGTACTGAATGACCTTCTGGCCGGGGCTGAACGAGTCCTGGGGCCGCGCCCCATCCTGGAGGTTGGCCCTCATACCGATCTGACCACGCAGGGTCAGCCCGTGCGCGCTGTGCACCTGGTACTCGACGGTCACGTTGCCCTGCACCGCGATTCCGACCAGGGTGACATTCTGCTGCACCATGCCACATCGGGACCCCTGATAGGGTTGGTGTCCCTGGCGCGCGGCGAAAACGCATTCTTCACGTCGACGACCACCACGCCGGTCAAGGTGGTGCGCCTGACCAATGAACAACTCCAGCTGGTCATCGCTGAAGATCCTCCGATGGCGGCGACGTTGGCTGCCCTCGCCATTCAATCCCTGGCCCGCCGCCTCGTGCGCGCAGAATATCTGCACATCGAAAACCGCGTCCTGGTTGACGACCTGCGGCACACGCGCGCAGAACTTGTGGAGCGAGCCCGTTACGCCATGCTCGGTGAACTCAGCGCCGGCATCGCGCACGAACTGAACAATCCGATCACCGCGGTGGACCGGGCTGCCGACCATTTGCGTGACGACATCACAACGCTGATGGACAGTGCCTACGCGGACCATGACCCCAGTGACAAGCTGCGCGCCGCTCATGAAGCCATGACCCGCGCGCTCGACGCACATCCGCGTTCCACCGCCGATGAACGCCGACTGGTCAGCGAATTGATGTCGGAACTGAAAGTCAGCCGCCAGTTCGCTCGCCGCCTGGTGCGAGCAGGAGTACACGATGTGGCAACTGCGCGACCTCTTGTTGCGGCGTCAGCGCCTCCCTCGTATATGACGATGGTGGAGACCGGCGCGCAGATCGGATCCTCGCTGCGCTCGCTGACGGTGGCGGCGGGGCGCGTGGTGCAGTTGACCGATTCCCTGAAGGGCTACGCGCGGCCTGATGGTACCGATGCGCGCATCGTTGACGTGCGTGAAGGGATCGAGGACGTATTGCGTCTGACGGCGCACCGCCTACGCCACGTCGAGGTGCTCCGTGATTTCGAGGGCGAGCCGCTCGTGGTGGGTCATCCGGCCAAACTCGAACAAGTGTGGACGAATGTGTTGGTCAACGCGGCTGAAGCATTCGAAGACGAGGACGAAGCCGATGCCTACGCCCAGCCGGCGCGCGGAGATGAGCCACCGAGTATCACGGTCAGTGCGCGCACAGCAGGGCCGGATGTGGTGGTCGACATCGTGGATAACGGGCCGGGGATTCCCGCCAACGTGCTGGCAAAAATGTTCGAGCCGCATTTCACCACCAAATCGGGCCGCGTTCGTTACGGTCTGGGCATGGGGATGTCGATCTGCCGGTCGATTATCACAGACGCAGGCGGCACCATCAACGTGGCATCTCAGCCCGGACGCACACAGGTCACGATACGTCTGCCGAAAGCTGCCGACCACGAGGGCGGCCCTACCCACAGTGAACACAAGGAGAGATCATGACGTTAGCTGTTCTCATACTGGAAGATGAAGCGGAAGTGCGTGACGCTCTGGAACGCGACTGTGACGAGTTCTGGGACACGCTGCGACTGGAGACTGCCGAAGATGTTGACGATGCATGGCAGGCGATCCGCAGCATTGACGAAGACGGCGATGAGCTTGCGCTGGTCCTGGCTGACCACCGTCTTCCCGGACGGAACGGCGTGGACTTCCTGATCGACATGATGGATGAGCCCTCCACGGTCAATACGCGGCGCGTCCTGGTGACCGGTCAGGCCGATCAAAGCGACACGATCCGCGCCTTGAATGAAGCCAGTCTGGACTATTACATCGCCAAGCCGTGGGTACGTGATGAGCTGGTGGCAACGGTGCGCGACCAACTGACCACCTATGTCCTTGAATCAGGTGTTGACCCGTTGCCGTACATGCCCGTGCTGGATGCGGTTCGTATTATGGATGCCATGCGATAGTCCCCGCTCACAAGGAGGCGTCATGGATATTGCAGTGATCGGGTCGAACAATGTCGACCTCATTACCTACATCGATCGCATGCCCACCGAAGGGGAGACGCTCGAGGCGCCCTCGTTCCAACTGGGGTGCGGTGGCAAGGGGTCGAATCAGGCGGTGGCCGCTGCGCGCCTGGGATCGCGTGTCCTGATGGTGACCTGCGTAGGTGATGACATTTTTGCCGACATGACGGTAGAAAACTACCGCAATAACGGCATCGACACAGACCACGTCAAGCGTGCGCACGGCACGTCGGGTGTGGCGCCGATCTTTGTCGATCCACACTCGCGCAACTCCATCCTGATTGTCAAAGGCGCCAATAACGACCTGACTCCTGAGGACGTGGAGGCCTGCCGCGAGCAGATTGCACAGTGCGCACTGATCGTCTGCCAGTTAGAAATCCGTCTGGATACGGTCTATGTGGCGATTGCGCTTGGCGAACAGGTCGGTGTACCCGTGCTGCTCAATCCCGCTCCCGCCAGCCCTGATTTCAACTTTGACTGGGCGCGGCGCTGCACCTACCTCATGCCTAACGAAAGTGAACTGACACTGCTGACCGGCATGCCATGTGACAGTGATGAAGGTGTTGAGGCTGCGGCGCGCACCCTCGTTGAACACGGCTGCCGACACGTCATCGTCACGCTCGGGTCACGCGGGGCGTGGTGGTTCACGCGGGCCAACGAGGGTGGCTTGCACGTTGTCAGTCAGCGTATTGACGCACTCCGTGTGGATCCGGTGGATACGACTGGAGCAGGGGACGCGTTTATCGGAGCCTTTGCGCACCGGATCGTCCACGGCGATGCAATTCCGGAGGCTCTGGAGTACGCCAACAGTTATGCGGCAATGTCGGTGCTCAAACGCGGCACCCAGTACTCATATGCCACAGCCGACGAATTTGACCGGTGGCGTGCCCAACGCACGCAGTGAGACGCGAGTGCTCGTCTGCGCGCAGTAAGGCGCGAGCGGTCCTCAGCACTCAGTTGGGGGATGAGCGGCTATGACGGGACTACGACGCAGAAAGTGTGTCCCGGAGCGGCCCAGCCCGCCGGTCACTCGGGCCGAGTGGCATCTGCCCACACCTGACGCCACTTGTCGGCCAACGAGTCAATGTTTTCGTGCGCGTTCAGGCCGCTTGGCTGGGGAACAACCCACAGGGATATGCCGCGCGGCCAGTTGTCAATCGTGTCAGCATCTTGCTGCCCGAGCTTCGCGTGAGGTTGCCTGAACGCCGTGCGGTACGCGGTAATTCCGGCGATGGCAACGGCGCGTGGATTCAGGTCGCCAACCCGAGTCACCAAGTGGGCAGCGCCCTCGCGCAGTTCATCGCGGCTCAATTCATCTGCGCGTGCAGTGGGCCTGCCGACCAGGTTCGTGATGCCGATTCCGCGTGACAGAATATGTTCCTCATCTTCGGCGCTGAGGCCGCAGGACGCATCGATCTCATAGTCAGTCAGGCCCGCTCGAGCGAGAGAGGGCCAAAAGCGGTTACCCGGTCGCGCGAACGGTGCATTAACGGCCGCAGTCCACAACCCCGGATTGATTCCGACGATCAGGAGCGTCAGTTCAGCTCCAACGCAGTGCGGACCAGGTAGTACATCGTCAAGAGCCAGAGGATCATCGGTGGCAAAGTACGCCAGATCACTCTGGTGTGGCTTGCGTCCACCCAGAGGCGACGGTCGGCGTAAAGACTTCATCGCTATGGCCGTCAGGCACTTTCCTGCGACCGTTCCACGCGTGCTGTCCACGCCATCGGATCATCGACGAGGTGCTGTAGGACTCGGTGTGCCGCGCCGATCGTGGCAAGTGAAGCAGAGTGCTCGGCAATGCGGATTTCAGAGGGGCTGCCGGCAGAGTGGAGGACCCGTGTGCGCAATTCAGGCAGTGCCCGTTCGCGCAGTTCAGAGCCAATGTCAGCGACGGAGCCGCCCAACACCACCAAAGGAATGTCGAGCATGTTGATGACGGCAGACAGTGTGCGCCCCAGAGCGGCGCCACCCTCGTCCAATGCAACGCGGGCAGCAGCGTTGCCAGCTTGAGCAGCAGCGACAACATCGACATTTGTCGCGCCGCGTGCCAGACCTGCGCGCTCTACCAGTGCGCGCTGGCCGATGTAGGCTTCCAGGCATCCCGTCGCGCCGCATCTGCATGTCGGGCCGGCAGGGTCGGTGGAAATATGTCCGATTTCGCCTGCCCATCCGTGCGAACCGGGCAGGAGAGCGTGGTCAATGATGATGCCTGCGCCAATACCGACTTCACCGGACACGTAGACGAACGAGGGCGGCCCTGATGGGACGCCAGGTTGCGGACATGCTACGGCCCACGCTGCCAGGTCGGCCTCGTTCGCGACGGTGACGACACCCAGGTGGGACAGCGGTGCGAGCAGCGTGTGTAACGGCAGGTCACGCCACCCCAGGTTGGGAGCGAGGATCACAGCCTGAGCGGAAACAATGCCGGGCACGGCCAACCCGGTGCCAAGAAACAGTGTGTCGCCTTCTGCCGCGTCATCGGCTTGCGCTTTTACCCGATCAGCCAGCTCCCCCAGAGCGCGCATGGTCTGCTGCGGATCTGAGTCTGAAAAGTCGCCTTCCTGCACGCCTTCGGCCACGATCTGCCCTGACAGGTCCACGATGCGTGCAGCCAGGTAGGAGACGTTGACTTCCAATCCCAGTGCGGTCGTATATCCTTCCCGCGGGGTCAGGCGCACCGCTGGCCTGCCTCGTCGAGCATCAGTTGACGGGTCGAGTTCGGTGACCAGGTGAGCCGAGATGAGCTCGTCCACCAGGCGGGAGACTGTTGCTCGCGTAATGCCAGTTGTCGCCGCGACCGAGGCGCGGGTGACTGCTCCGGGATCGGCCAGGATATAGCGAAAGACGAGGGCGAGATTCATGGCGCGCAACGACTGAGCTTTGACGCCGCCGTTGCCACGTGAGGATGTGCGGGCACTGCGCGGCAGGGAGGTGAGGCGTGATGAGGACTTATGTGCTCGGGTCATTGTTCTCTCACATTCTGGTTATGTGTCAGCGTCGCGACGTGGCCTTATGGGTTGACTATACTCGCTCACACCGCTATTTTGTTTAGTAACGAAACACAATGGGGTTCTCGTGCACGCCACGCCTCTTCCAAGCAGCGTGAAATTATTCAACATGGAACAAGGAGCTGAACATGACGATGTATGGACCGTACGTTGCGGGCGTGGATACGTCGACCCAATCATGCAAAGTTGTCATCGTGGACGCCCTGCGCGGAACGGTCGTGCGTGAAGGTAAAGCGACGCACCCTGACGGCACGGAAGTGGACCCGCAGGCTTGGTGGGACGCGTTCAACGAGGCCGTCAAAGCAGCAGGTGGCCTGGAGGACGTGGTGGCGCTATCCGTGGGCGGACAGCAGCACGGCATGGTGTGCCTGGACAAAGATGGAGAAGTCATCCGACCCGCCCTGCTGTGGAACGACACGCGTTCAGCCGATGCTGCCCGTGACTTAATTGCGGAATACGGCGAGGGTGACGAGGAAGCCGGTGCCGCGTGGTGGGCTGATGCCACCGGATCAGTGCCCGTCGCCTCACTGACCGTGACGAAGCTGCGCTGGCTGGCAGACCACGAACCTGAGAACGCGCGCCGTATTGCAGCTATTTGCCTGCCGCACGACTGGCTGACGTGGAAAATCATGGGAACCGGTCGACTGGAGGATCTGCGCACGGACCGCTCCGATGCGTCGGGTACCGGTTACATGGACCGCGCTACGCCAACCTACCGCCGCGACATCCTTGCCCACGCGTTGCGCATCGACGAGGACGTCGCACGATCCATCATCTTGCCGGAAATCCTCGGACCATGGGACGTGGCCGGACGTGGTGATGAGTCGCGAGGCTGGGGTGAGATCATGCTGGGACCAGGGTGTGGAGACAATGCGGGGTCAGCGCTGGGTGTCGACCTCAAACCCGGTCAGGCTCTGCTGTCACTAGGCACATCCGGAGTTGTTGCCGCCGTGTCAGATCACCCGGTTGCTGACCATTCAGGACTGGTGACCGGCTTTGCCGATGCGACAGGAAACTGGCTGCCGTTGGCGTGCACGCTCAATGCCTCGCGCATCATCGACGCAATGATGGCGGTGATCGATGCGGGTTACGACGAGTTTGATAATCTTGCCTTGAGTGTGGACGATGCCGCGGGATTGACTTTAGTGCCCTATTTCGAGGGCGAGCGCACCCCGAACCTGCCTGATGCTACGGCTGAGCTGAAGGGCATGACTCTGAAGAACTCGGATCGTGCTCACGTGGCACGCGCAACGGTGGAAGGACTGCTGAACTTGATGAAGTTCGCTCTGGATGCGGTGCGCGCACTGGATGTGAAGCTCGAACACGTGGTCATGGTCGGCGGCGGAGCGAAATCGCGCGCCGTCCTCGAACTGGCCGAAGAATTCCTCGGCGCAACAGTTACGGTACCTAAGTCGGGAGAATACGTAGCGTTGGGCGCCGCCCGTCAAGCAGCGCGCGTGATGGAACGCGCAGGAAAGGCACAGTGATGACGCAGATTCCACAGACCATGAAAGCCAGCGTCCTGATTCGCCAGGGTCTCATTGAGATGGAGGAACGACCGGTTCCGACACCGGATGCGGACCAGGTGCTGATTCGCGTGGAGTCGGTGGGGGTGTGCGGCTCGGATGTGCACTACTACCACAAGGGCCGCATCGGTGACTTTGTGGTGAACGAGCCGATGATCCTGGGGCACGAAGCTTCCGGAGAGATTGTGGCCGTGGGCGATGACGTGGATCCGGCCCGCATCGGCCAGCGCGTTTCCATCGAGCCGCAACGGTGCTGCCGAGTGTGCGAATACTGCAAGCGCGGAGAATACAACCTGTGCCCCGATATCGAGTTCTACGCGACGCCGCCCATTGACGGAGCCTTTTGCGAATATGTCCTGATTCAGTCCGATTTCGCCTACGAGGTTCCCGACTCCATTTCGTGGGATGCGGCAGCCTTGATGGAACCCCTGAGCGTGGGTATTGTCGGAATCCGCAAAGCCCACGTGAAAGTGGGTGACCGCGTCTTTGTTGCCGGCGCAGGTCCGATCGGTGCGATCGTCATCCAGGTTGCGCGGGCATTTGGCGCTGCCGAGGTGGTCGTCAGTGATCCTGTTGAAGGTCGGCGCGATTTGGCACTGTCGCTGGGAGCAACCCAGGCTGTTGAGCCAAGTGACCCGGCACTAGATGGTCAACACTTTGACGCGTTCATTGACGCGACGGGCGTCACTGCAGCTGTGCAGGACGGCATCATGCGTCTGGCGTCTGGCGGCACCGCAGTGCTGATTGGTATGGGTGACGATGACATGTCACTGCCGGTTGGATTCATCACCGCGCACGAAATCAACGTGACCGGGATTTTCCGTTACAACAACACGTGGCCCACAGCCATCCACCTGGTAGCCAGTGGAGCGGTCGACCTGGATCGCCTGTGCACTGATCACTACGCCCTCGACGAAGCTGACCAGCCCATCATCAACAAGCCCGCGCCGACCACGCTGAAGTCGATCGTCCATCCCGGACAGATGACGCACAGCTCGCACTAAGAAGACCAGGGCGGAATGCCGGAGAGATCGACAGTCATGTTGAGGGCATTATGCAATGCATGTTTGCACGAACTAGCTCTGGGAACTTCAATTCACGAAAAAACTTTTGGGACCTACATATCTTTTGGTCCTTGGGGCTTGATTAGTCTGCAGGACACGGTTTAGGAGCGTATATGGGTGGCATTTTGTATTGACAACAATGTTTGTTTAGTTGTATTATTAATCAAAACCGAGATGCCAATGTGGGCGTGATTGGAGGGCTCGATATTGAGTCGGAAGATGAGGTTTTAGCAGCACGATAGGCGTAGTGATCTGTGTACCGTGCGGATAATAATGCCGTGACACGGTCATGACTTCTAATGTTGCGATTTCATTTCGGTGAATATGTTCAAAGATGAGAAGGAAACTGCCATGAAAATGTCGCGTTACACCATCCCGTTGCTTGTGACAACGGGCCTATTGCTGACTGCCTGTGGAAGTGGAGGGCAAGGCAGCGCTAGTGGATCCTCGTCAGGTGATGCAGAGATCACGCTACGAACGGTCGACTATTACAATAACTCCCCGGATAAAGAGTTTTACCAAGAGGCACTTGATAATTGTGCGGCTCAAGTAGGGGTCAAGATAGAAAGGGAGATGATCCCGGGAGACAGCCTTATCTCCAAGGTCCTGCAGATGGCTTCCTCTAAGACTCTCCCTGATGTCTTGCAATTGGACAATCCTGATTTGGCGCAGATTGCAGAGACTGGAGCTTTAGCTGATCTATCCACCTTTGGGATTGAACCGGGCGAAAACGTAATTCCTGCAGTTAAGGATGCGGGTAGCTTTGATGGCGTGTTTTACGGCATGCAGCCCATCGCAAATTCATTGGCGTTGTTCTACAACGAAGAACTTCTCCAAAGTGCCGGAGTTGAGCCTCCAACAAATTGGAAGGAACTCGAGGAAGTAGCGGCCAAGCTTACTGACGGAAAGCAATATGGCATTGCGTTCGCAGCTCCTTCAAACTATGAGGGAACGTGGCAATTCCTGCCGTTCATGTGGACTGCGGGCGGTGATGAGAAAGACATTGCGGGTGAAGGTGTTGTAAAGGCCTTGACCTTGTGGCGTGATCTAGTTCGAAATGGATCTGCATCGGCATCAGTAGTGAACTGGACTCAAGCTGACGTGAACGACCAATTCATGGCAGGGAATGCCGCCATGATGGTGAACGGTCCATGGCAAATCCCTCTGCTAAACGACTCAGGCATCAAGTGGAAGGCAGTTCCGATTCCTGTTCCGGAAGGACAGACGGACCCAGTGGCGCCTCTTGGTGGCGAAGTGTGGACCGTGCCGAACACCGGCGACAAACAAAAGCAGGAAAAGGCTGCCGAATTGGTCAAGTGCCTCAATAGTGACGAAGTTGAGAAGGACTTGTCCATTAAACGGTTTACAGTTCCTACAAATATGAGCCTCCAAGAGGGCTTCCTGAAGGAGTCTCCCGATATGGAAGCGTTTGTGGAGATGTGCAATGGAGCTCGAGCACGTACAGGTGAGCTAGGAACGAAATGGCCAGCAACGGCCACCGCAATTCATAACGCCATTCAAGAAGCGCTGGTAAACGGTAAGGAACCCTCCGAAGCCTTAGAGGGAGCCGCTGCTTCCCTGAAGTAATGGAAGCGATCTAAGAAAGACGAATTGGGGGAGATGCTCTCCTGTTAAGACAGAAACATAGGAATGGAAATGAATGAAAGTAAACTCGGGAATCGGCAAAAGCTGATAGGAGTGGTTTTTCTCGCGCCCGCAGTGATCTATATGTTGGCCTTCTATGGCTTTCCTATAGTCAAGAACTTTGTCATGAGCTTTCAGGACTATAGTCCCTCTACGTTTTACACAGGAGAGGCCCCGTTCGTTGAATTCGAAAACTACAAGGCGGTAATGGGGACACCTCTTTTTGGAAAGGTTCTACTCAACACTGTCATTTTTACGGTAGGATCATTGTTCGGCCAATTCACAATTGGCTTAGCTTTGGCAATCTTCTTCAATAGAACCTTTAAAGGTGCGAAGGTCATGCGATCGCTTCTTCTCCTACCATGGCTTATTCCGATGATCGCTTCGTCTGCAATTTGGCGATGGATTTTGGATAAGGACTCGGGAGTTCTAAATAGGGCTCTTGAGAGTATTGGAATCACATCAGGTGATACAGGTTGGTTAACTTCTTCCTCTCTCGCACTGTTTTCCGTCATTTTGGTGAATATTTGGATAGGTATTCCATTTAATACAACAATTCTCTTCGGAGGTTTGCAAGATATTGATCAGGAATTATATGAAGCAGCAGCTATAGATGGAGCAAATGGTTTCCAGAGATTCCGCAAGATTACATGGCCACTTTTGCGTCCCGTAGTGAATGTAGTTTTGATTTTAGGAGTTGTATATACAGTCAAGGTTCTTGACCTCATTCTGGGATTAACGGGCGGTGGGCCTGCAAATGCCACCCAGACGTTAGCAACACAGTCTTACCGCCTCTCCTTTACGGAGTTCAATTTCGGACAGGGTGCAGCACTAAGTACGCTCCTAGTGGTTTTGTCGGTGATTTTCGCTGCGATATACCTTCGTGCAAATCGCAAGTCGAATCTTGATTGAGGGGCAAAGTGACAGTGATGAACTCTAAGAAAACGAGTTGGATAAGAACACTGATAGGAATTCTCATACTCCTCATCTTTCTGTTCCCAGTATATTGGATGATCAACATTTCGCTCCAATCGGCAGGGTCGGCTGTGGTGAGCCCGATTTATCCAAAGTCTCCAACTTTCAGTGGATATCTAGCAGCTATTAGGGCACAGAGCGGACCCCTCCTAACAAGTCTGATTGTGGCAATCGGTGCTACTTTGGTTTCACTTATCATAGCGACACCAGCTGCATACGCTCTTGCGCGTTATCGCATTAAGGGGTCTTCGACGATTCTCCTGGTTATTTTACTTAGCCAGATGATTCCAACGATCGTTGTGGCGAATGCGCTGTATTCTGCTTATTCTGATCTTGGTCTTTTGAATACAGTGATCGGTCTTATCTTGGCTGACGCGTCCTTAGGAATCCCCTTCTCGATCCTGATCCTGCAGACATTTATGAAGAACATCCCGCAGGCGATCATTGAGGCTAGCTGGATCGATGGCGCGGGTGCTTTTCGGACGTTTGTCTCGATCGCATTGCCTATGTCTCGTAACGCTATTGTCACTGCTGGCTTGTTCTCTTTCCTATTTGCTTGGGGCGACTTCCTCTTTGCCTTGACGTTGACGACAAGTGAGGAGGTCCGTCCTATAACGCTGAGTTTGTATACGTATGTCGGCGCGTATGTCCAAGACTGGGGCATGGTTATGGCTACAGCCGTCCTGGCTTCACTTCCGGCGATTGTTCTGTTGGTTGTAGCTCAGCGGTTTGTCTCGGCCGGCGTTGCCGCAGGAAGTGTGAAGTAGGGGTAATGAAACTGGTTTGGGCGAATGGATGGAGTCGCGATTTCTAGAAAAAGGGATGAGGAGGGTAGTCGCTCTACGGTAGCGAAATTTGAAAGTTGACATGACCGCAATTCAGGAATAGTGAATGAAAGGAAAGAGCCTTGCAGCAGGCGTTTGAAAAAGACGGTCTAGGACTACGGTGGCGTGGTGACGGAACAACACTTTCAGTTCAGCCTTGGGGAAAGGACGCAGTCCGTGTGCGTTCACGACTCATGGCAGATGTCATCGAATCGAATTGGGCTCTGCTCGATCAACCTGAAGATCAGGAATCGAGCGTCGAACTCAAGGGCGATGAAGCTGTACTCGAGGTCGGATCGCTACGCGTCATCTTGCGCCAAACCGCGATGTGTGATGGAAAAGTTGGGTACGAGACTTTCCATTGCAGTATCAGTTTTGAGAAAACGGATGGAACACCATTACTGCGTGAAAGGGATCGGGGCGGGTCTCTGGACTTGAAGGCTCGCGATCTGCGTCCCGTTCTTGGCGGCGATATCTCGCTGACAATGTCGTTCGAGTCTCCAGAAGAAGAACATCTGTGGGGAATGGGCCAGTACCAAGAGGGTATCGGTGATCTCAAGGGAAGCACTCTTGAACTTGCTCATCGCAACTCCCAGGCGAGCGTTCCTTTTGTGATTTCCAGCAAGGGCTACGGCTTCTTGTGGCACAACCCTGCCATCGGGCAAGTAAGCTTCTCATCGAACGTAACTCAGTGGTCAGCAGAGCGCTGCGATCAACTCGACTACTGGATCACGGCTGGAGACAGCCCGCGGGAAATCAGTAAGGCATATGCCGCGGCAACCGGATTCGCTCCCATGATGCCAGAACATGGACTGGGGTTCTGGCAGTGCAAGCTCCGTTACTGGAACCAGGAGCAGCTCCTTGAAGTCGCGCGAGAACACAAGCGCCGTGGACTGCCCCTGGACGTCATCGTGATCGACTTTTTCCACTGGCCCCACATGGGAGATTATCGCTTCGAGGAGGAATTCTGGCCGGATCCTCAGGCAATGGTTGATGAACTCCATAGCATGGGCGTTGAGCTCATGGTTTCGGTGTGGACCCAGGTTGCGCACGCATCCGAGAACTGGGATGAGCTGAAGAAGAACAACCTGCTAGCACGGGCAGAACGTGGCCTAGATGTCCATATGGCGTTCCAGGGACCGAGCGCTTTCATTGACATGACCAATCCCGAGGCAAGAAAGTTCATCTGGGAGAAGTGCAAAGAAAATTACGGCAAGTACGGCATCAAGATTTTCTGGCTCGATGAGGCTGAGCCCGAATACGGTGCCTACGACTTCGATAACTACCGCTACAACGCTGGCCCCAACGTCAAGGTCGGAAATATCTATCCGCAGAACTACGCCAAAGCGTTCTATGACGGACTGGTTGAATCCGGCACTGACGACGTTGTTAACCTCTTGAGGTGCGCCTGGGCGGGCTCTCAGCGTTACGGTGCTCTTGTGTGGTCTGGTGACATTAGCTCAACATGGAAAGACCTGCGGTGCCAGGTTGCTGCGGGAATCCACATGGGTGCCGCAGGAATCCCGTGGTGGACCACCGACATTGGCGGCTTCCACGATGGTGTCATCACAGATCCGAAATTCAAGGAACTTCTCATCAGGTGGTTCCAGTTCGGAGCTTTCTGCCCAGTGATGAGGCTGCACGGTGACCGACGGCCAGTTGAAGAGGTCAGCGCCAAGGATGGCTCCTACAGACTGCCCAGCGGTGCTGAGAATGAACTCTGGAGCTTTGGAGACGACGTGTATGCCGTGCTTGAGAAGTATATTCATCTGCGCGAAAAGCTCCGCGACTACATGCGAGACGTCATGTTGGAAGCCCATGAAGAAGGACAACCTGTGATGAGAGGGCTCTTCCAGGAATTCCCGCTCGACGAGAAGTGCTGGTCCATTTCCGACCAGTACCTGCTAGGCGGAGACATCCTGGTCGCTCCAGTTCTGGAAGCCGCTGCAACCTCCCGATCGGTGTATCTGCCGGCCGGAGCTTCCTGGACTGACGCGTCAACGGGTGACAAGCACGAAGGCGGTCAGTCGATCGATGTCGAGTGCCCTCTGGACAAGATTCCTGTCTTCCTCCGAGACGACACGCATAGTGAACTAGTTGGCATGATCTAGTTCAACTGGGGTGGGTCGCGACCGCAAGGTTCGCGGCCCACCCTTTTTAATGCGACATGACAGGTGGTTGCTTCAGGTGGAGACATCTCGCGCTGCTGCGTCGCTTTTCTCGAACCAAAATGGTCAAATAAACCTAGTTAGATGAACAGCTCGAACTAAGGAGATCACAATGGAATCGGTGAGCGCGCGACTGTCGCAGGCAGGATACGAACTTCCGGAAGTTGCAGCACCGGTTGCGGCCTATGTTCCGGCAGTTGAAGACCGCGGAGTGATTCGCACATCAGGCCAGCTGCCATTGGAGAACGGTGAGCTTTCCTGCATTGGTGCAGTCGGAGAGGACGGCGCAGACCCAGACGATGCTTACGAGGCAGCCCGCATCTGCGCGCTCAACGCGCTTGCGGCAGCAGCAAGCGTCGCCGGAGACGTCGACCGCCTGGCACGCGTCGTCAAAGTCACCGGTTTTGTATCTTCCCGCCCAAGCTTCACCGGCCAGGCTGGTGTTCTGAACGGGGCCTCTGACTTCTTCCAGGACATCTTCGGAACGCCTCACGCACGTTCTGCCGTCGGCGTAGCCGCATTGCCGCTCAACGCGTCAGTCGAGGTGGAAGTCGAGTTCGCTCTGAATAACTGAACCCAGCCCACACGTCTTCCCGTCCAGGACGTCCCCTCGGTGTCAACGCGCACTAAGGTGAGAAAAGGGGGATAGCGATGCACACGAATGCCACTGAATACCCACGCATTTTAGTCACAGGTTCCAGCGGATATGTGGGAAGCAACCTCGTGCCCGCTTTGGAAGCACGAGGTTATGCCGTGCGTTGTTTCGATCAGGTGGCACCTGCCAGTGGTACGCGGGGCTCCCTCGTTCATGATGGTGTGTGCAGTGCGCAGCGAGAGTATGTCACCGGATCAGTGTTGGAACCCGCCCAGGTGGATGAGGCGATGCGCGGCGTTGATGGTGTCATTCACCTGGCGGCCGCCATCACCTTGAAGAAACGTGACCCGCAGGCGTGGAGGTTGAATTCGGCTGGACCCGGAGTCGTGGCCAGGTCGGCGCTGAAACACCACATCCGAATGGTTCACTGCTCGTCCGTGCATGCCCTCGACAATGCGACTAAAGGGGTCATCACTGAAAAGTCGCCGCCTGCCGGGCCAGATCGCCCGCTGTATGACCGCTCAAAGGCGGCAGGAAATCGAGCGGTGCGTCGACAGATCGCGCGTGGACTGGACGCGGTGGTGTGTATGCCAACCGGAATTATTGGGCCGACCGACCCGACACAGTCGCGCGTCAACGAAATCATTTTGGATGCTGCACGAGGCCGGGTACCTGCGGTCGTGGCTGGCGGCTTCGACTGGGTGGATGTACGCGATGTTGCCGGAGGGCTGATCGACGCCTTCGAGAAGGGCCAAACCTCGCAGCAGTACTTGTTGCCTGGTGTTCGAGCATCCATGTCGACACTGGTACGAATCGCTTCCGCGCTCGCAGGACATTCGGGGCGTGCGGTGCCGGTATTTCCGTTGCGGTGGGTGGACTGGCTGGCTCCCGTGGGCGAAAAAATCGGATCGTGGGTCAATTCGGATATTTTCACATCGGCATCGCTGGGTGCCCTTGAGGATCTGCCACACGTTTCAGGCGCGAAAGCGCGCAACGAATGGGACTATCAGCCTCGGTCGCTGGCAGTGACCATTCGCGACTTGCTTGTCGACGTGGGAATCGACGTGGTGGATGATCCCGGTGCCATGGTGGAGATGCGCCGCGATCTTGAGGCGATGTAGTGCAGGTAATTGAGGAATTAGGTGAAACGTTCTCGGGGCTCATCGACAACCTGGGCAACAATCGCGTTGACTGCAAGCCGGGTGGACTCAACAAGGTCTACGTGTTCAGGATCGAGAAGCCACTGCGTCTGAATTCCGTCCATCGCTCCAATCAGCGCTGATGCCGCTGCACGTAGTCTGTCATCAGAAAAAACCTTGTCGGGGTACCATTGTCGGATGGCTTCGGCGATTTCTTCGCGCAGATTGTAGAAACGCTCAATGAAGTAATCCTTTGCCGGATGGCCATCGGTTACAGATTCGGCAGACAGGACTGCATAGGTTTGCACAACGCCAGGCCGCTTTGAATTAATCTGTACGGTTCTCATGAGATGCTGAAAGAGCTCTTCACCTTTGGGAACTTCTTCCCTATCGATTTCTTCCAGATCGGATTTGTCGCGAAATCGGACGACTTCAAGAAGCAGATTTGTCTTTGAACCGAAATGGTGAAGTACCCCTGAGTGCGTCATCCCGACTCGGTTGCCTATTTCCTGGAGTGAGCCATTGCGGTACCCATGCTCTCCAAAAACACTCATTGCGACTTTCAAGATCTCTCGTCGTGTGGTGGCGCGGTTGCCACGAGGACGTCGTGATGGCGATTCAGAGACTGACATGAAGACATCGTATCGCATTGGTAACACTTCGTCCGTAACTTACTGACTTGTCAGTAAGTTGTGTTAATCTAGCTCACACAAAGACGGAATGCGCATGACTTGCGTGAACTACTCGATCACTGGAGATCACAATGTCGGCTTACGTTGGACTTCGGCGATACACGTCGGAACAGGATATTGACGCGAAGATCGGTGCTCTTGATCTTCGCTCCAAAGTTGGCCTGCTCACTGGTGAAACCACGTGGAGTCTGCCAGCGGAACCGACAATCGGCTTACGATCTGTTGTCATGTCGGATGGTCCGGTTGGCGTGAGAGGGACTGGCGGATCCGACGAAGAAACCTCACTCTTATTTCCCTCTCCCACATGTATGAGCGCAACCTGGGATGCGGATCTTTTGGAACAAGCCGGGCGCCTCATGGCGTACGAGGCGCGACGACACGGCGTGGACGTTATTCTTGCTCCGCTCGTGAATATTCAACGTACTCCCGTATCTGGTCGGCATTACGAAAACTCTTCGGAGGATCCATTTCTTGTATCCCGATCAGCAAATGCGATAATCCGCGGAATACAAAGCTGTGGTGTGGGCGTATGCGTGAAACACTACGTTGCCAATGATTCGGAAACAGAGAGAATCCGCTACATTTCGACCGTGGATCCAGCTGTATTGCGGGCAGTATATTTGGCTCCTTTTGAGCGCGCCCTCGAAGAGGTACAACCGGCATCAATCATGGCTGCATACAACGCCATTGATGATGGAGTGGAATCTAATCGCGCTACTGATCACCATCACTTGCTCACTGATGTACTCAAGAAAGAGCTTGGCTTTCAAGGACCGATTATTTCAGACTGGACCGCTACTTTAACGACAGAAGAATCTGCAAATGCAGGTCTTGACATTGTGATGCCCGGCCCTGACGGCCCATGGGGCGACCAACTTGTTCAGGCAGTGGAGGAAGGGAAAGTTGACGAGTCGCTGATCGACGACAAAGTGCGTCGTCTGCTGAGATTGGCAGATCAAGTGGGTAAGTTGGGCGAACATGTACCTGCAGAACTGGAAGCCTCAGATCACGCTGTCCTGCTTGACCTTTCCACCGCTGGGACAGTAGTTCTGAAAAACCATAATTCGGTCCCACTCAGTACGCCGCCCTCCTCACTGGCACTGATAGGCCCAAATGCAGTGGATGCGTACGTCCAGGGTGGGGGTTCTGCGCACGTGAATCCAGCACATGTTGTGTCCCCTGAAGAAGGAATGCATCGCGCATTTCCTGATGCGAAGATCACACTCGCACAGGGAGTGAATTCCAGGATCCACGCGCCGGCTCTATCTGCTGAAAGGCTAAGTGACCCGGCTGGGTGCCCAGGAGTGTTGGTTCGACAATATGACAAAGATGGGCACGAGCTATCAAGTGAAACGCAAGCGTGGAGGGGAAATGTCCGCGACCTTGTCGACGGAGCAGAGACAATTCGCCTAACGGGAAACATCAATCTTCCCGAACATGGAACGCATCGTATTGGCCTGGGACATGTGGGTACACACCAGCTCACGTTGAACGGCAATCCTGTCGAGCAGTTTGAGCGCGAAGTGAGCGACGATGTTGTTCTTGATTCATCGATCAACCATCCGTTGACGAACTTGTTCGAGGTGGAGGGAGGCTCCTCAGTTACTTTTGATGCCCAATTCTCCGTAGTGCACTCATTGTGGGGAAACTTTGCCTTGGCCTATCTCCGGCATGAACTCCCCGGGCCGACAGATAACCAGAGGATTCAGGAAGCCGTTCAAACGGCCAGAAAAGCTGACACTGTCATCGTCATGGTGGGAACGAATGACGATGTCGAATCTGAAGGATGGGATCGAACAAATCTGGATCTGCCTGGACGACAGAATGACCTAGTCAATGCAGTCCTGGATGTAGCCCCTGATGCGATCATTGTTGTCAATGCCGGTGCTCCTGTGTTGCTGCCATGGCTTGAAAGAGCTCGCACTGTGTTGTGGACCTGGTTCCCTGGAGAAGTATGTGGCGACGCACTTGCTGCGATTATGGCAGGGGAGAAAGAGCCATCTGGACGGCTACCTTGGACCCTTCCCTCCCGGGCTGAAGATGTGCCCATTCCCAATGCCATCCCGAACGATGAATCACGCGTACTATACTCAGAAGGACTGAATGTCGGCTACCGTTCCTTTGGCATGGAGTCCGGACGCGTACCCGCCTGCTCATTTGGTCACGGGTTGGGCTGGTCCACATGGGAGTATTCCAACGCAACATGTGAACGATGCGACGATGGATGGACGCTCAGTGTCGACGTAAAAAACACGGGTACACGTGAGAGCAGGGAAGTGATCCAAGCGTATGCAGTTCCGACAAATCCGACCATTGCTCTGCCGAATTACTGGTTGATCGGCTACACCAAAGAAACTATTGCACCTGGAGGTCAAAACACCATCAAAGTAGAAATACCACGTCACACATTTAGAACATGGGATGACTCCGATCATCAATGGGTGAATGTACACGGAACCTATCGAATTCTAATTGGTAGGTCGGCTACAGACATTCGGGCACAAGTCATCTTGAATAACTGACTGATTCAAGCATTCATATCGATCACAGGAACCCATCAAGTGCAAGGAGGCACGCAATGAGATCGAAAAGAACACTGATGGCGCTGGTGGCATCGCTTGCAGGCGCTGCGCTGGTAGCTGGATGTGGTGGAGGAGCAGCAGGCGGCCAGTCTGGTCAGGCTGCCTCAGGCTCTAGCGCAGCTACTCAGGGCGGCGTAGCGCTCACAATTGGAAAGCCGGATGGAACTCAAACCAATAATTCCAATCCGTTTGTTGCCACGTCGTCAGGTCGCGTCATGGGCTACGTACAGGTTATTTATGAACCATTGGCCGATTTCAACGCAGTTAAACCGCAAGAAGACTCCAAGCCTCGTTTGGCAGAATCATGGGAATTCAGTGAGGACTACACGGAAGTCAAGATCAACGTTCGGCAAGGTGTGAAGTGGACCGATGGTGAAGACTTGACTGCCGATGACGTCGCCTATTCTTTCCAGATTCGGAAAGACAATGAAGCGTTGAACAGTGACGCCCTTCCCATTGGCGATATCGCGGTCGATGGAAATACCGTCACGATCAAATTCACTCGACCTGTGTTTGTCAATGCACAGAAAGTCCTAGGAACTTTTATTGTTCCTGAGCATATTTGGAAAGACATTGCAGATCCTGTTACCGACCTCAACCAAAATCCAGTGGGAACAGGCCCATTTGTTTTTGAATCCTGGTCAAATCAAGCCGTCATTTTGAAAGCTAATCCAGAGTATTGGAACGGAATGCCGAAAGTTCCTGAGCTTCGGTACACGTCCTATAATGATAACTCTGCGCTGACGACAGCACTGATAAAAGGTGACGCGCAATGGGGATGGACATTTATTGCCGACTACGAAAATGTGTATGTAGCCCCGGATCCTGACCATAACAAGGCGTGGTTTCCAACGAATCTGAGCGTCGATGCACTGTTCCTGAATACGACTAAAGCACCCTTTGACAACCCAGCTTTACGTAAAGCAGTAGCAATGGTCATTGATCGGGATGCGATTTCGACACAGGCCTCTTCGGGCGTTTTCCCTGCAACAAAGTCAGTGACTGGTCTGCCGAGCCCCGCTGGTGATGAATTCCAAACTGCAAACTACAAAGGCAAGGAATACACGCCTGATATTGATGGTGCTAAGAAAGTCCTCATGGATGCGGGATATACATATAGCGGTGACAAATTGATGGATCCCTCAGGGAATCCGGTGACGTTCACACTTGCAGATCCTGCAGGATGGGCTGACTACCTGACTGCGTTGCAGATCATTTCTGAAAACGTCAAAGAAATCGGTATCGATGCAACAGTTGATGCCCCAAACGTTGATACATGGAATACCAACATCGCAACGGGGCAGTTCGATGCAATTCTGCACTGGACAGACTCAGGATCAACGCCGTGGAATATCTATTCCAACATCATGGATGGACTGCAGCTCAAGCCATTGGGCGAAACTGCTGCTTGGAACTTCGGCCGCTACGACTCGCAAGAGGCAACGGACGCGCTGGCAGAATATGCGACTGCATCTTCAGATGATGCGCGTACGGCAGCGTTGGAAAAGATTCAACAGATTTTTGTTGATGAAGTGCCCGCTATTGTGACGACCGCCCGTCCGGCGCTTGCTGAGTACTCGACCAAGTACTACACAGGATGGCCCGACGAAGACAATCCCTACATGTCGCCGGACCCAACACAGCCAGGCGCAGCATTGATCTTGATGTCGCTTGAGCCTGTCAAGTAATCAAATTCGATATGCATGTTCTCATTGGAGATCGTGCGAAGCTAACGGTCTGCCGCACTTCTTCATGCGGAAGTGCGGCAGACGCTGGCCGCCCCTTCATCATGCTCTCAACCAATTGGTCCCGCCTGCAGCTTCCTACCAGCGTCACTGTATTTCATGTCAAGGAGATCGTCTGATATGCCAGCAACCGACATCACACGTCATGACCCTGTGATCGAAGCACGCAATCTCACTAAACACTTTCCTGTTCGCGGTATCGCCAATCGCGGCAAGTCCGTGCATGCAGTTGATGAGGTGAATCTATCAATTCATGCAGGTGAGGTAGTCGCCCTCGTCGGAGAATCCGGTTCCGGCAAATCAACGGTTGCCAAACTACTCTGCGCGCTTATAGGTAAGACGGACGGTGACATCCTTCTGGACGGGCATTCAATCCGAATTCGTGGGCGCCGCTCATATCGCAAACACGTTTCTGAGGTGCAGATGATTTTTCAGGATCCCTTCGCCTCTCTTAATGGAATCCACACAGTCCGCTACGTATTGTCGCGGGCAGTGAGAATTCACAACCGGCATCTGTCCAGATCTGAAGTTGACAAACGTGTTCTTGAGCTCTTGTCGCGAGTTCAGCTCAGCCCTCCAGAACGGTGGATCGACAAGTTTCCACACGAGCTTTCGGGAGGACAGCGTCAGAGGGTCTCTATCGCTCGCGCTCTAGCAGCTCATCCGAAAGTTCTTCTGGCCGATGAACCCATATCGATGCTTGATGTTTCGATCAGACTGGGAATATTGAACCTGTTGCAGTCCCTGCGCGACGACGATGGAATTGCCATCTTGTATATCACTCACGATGTGGCATCGGCACGCTACTTCGCCGACCGCACTATTGTGATGTATGCGGGGCGAATCGTTGAAGAGGGTCCTTCTGAAGACGTCACTCAAAATCCTCAACATCCTTACACACAGCTCCTCGTTTCCTCCGCACCTGACCCAGATCGCCTGGCTGAAGCAACGGAAGAGGACACAACCGGTGAGCCTCCCAACCTGATTACGCCGCCTCCAGGGTGCCGATTCCATCCTCGATGTCCTCTCGCCAAGGCGCAATGCTCCACAGAACTGCCACCATATGTGCCGGTTCATCGCCGAGATGGTCTCGCAGCATGCTGGTTACTTTCAGAGGAGGCATTATGAAACAGATCATTCGAAAGATCCTGTTTTACCTTTTTACTGCATGGGCGGCATTGACGATCAACTTCATTGTGCCGCGACTGATGCCTGGTGATCCTGTCCAATCTCTCATGACACGCTACCAAGGCAATCTGAGCACAGACGCCATCCAGTCATTGACGGTACTATTTGGCCTTGATAAGGAAACATCGCTGTGGGAACAATATGTCACCTATTTTCAACAGGTTTTTCGCGGTGATTTGGGCTTGTCCTTTACGTTCTTTCCCTCGCCAGTTATCAGCATCGTTGCACAATCCCTGCCCTGGACTATTGCACTGGTCGGTATTGCCACAGTTATCTCCTTTGTCCTTGGCTCAGCAATTGGAATGTATCTGGGATGGAGGCGAGGAACGTGGGCCGATTCGCTGATTCCGCTGACCACTTTCTTTTCTTCGGTGCCTTATTTTTGGATTGGGCTTCTTGCAATTGCACTACTCGCAGTAGCATGGCCTATCTTTCCTGCGTCCGGTGGATATGAGTCAGCACTGATCCCGGCATTTACATCGACATTTATCGGATCAGTGCTGTACCACGCGATACTGCCAGCTTTTACAATTGTTCTTTCATCCATTGCCGGATGGATACTCGGGATGCGCAACATGATGGTGACAGTTTCATCTGAGGACTACGTCACTGTTGCCCACGCAAAGGGCTTAAGCGAAGGTCGTGTCATGGTGGCGTATGCAGCACGTAACGCAGTTTTGCCTCAAATATCAGGGTTCGCATTATCCCTTGGTTTCGTAGTCTCGGGCACATTGGTCATGGAAATGGTGTTTTCCTATCCAGGCGTGGGATATGTGCTCTACCAGGCTGTTCAGTCCAAGGACTATCCACTGATGCAGGGAGTGTTCCTGGTGATCACGTTCTCAGTTCTGGTGGCGAACATCTTGGCAGACGTTGTTTATGCGTTCTTAGATCCCCGTATTAGGCAGGAGGCCTAAGAGATGACGATTCAACCGACAACAGAGATGACCGAAGAGCAAGGCCTCGCTCCGGATCCGGTCACCAACGAGGGCAAGGTGGAGAGTGTCCGTGCGCCTAAACGAGTACGCTTTGTCTTCCTGCGTAACGCTAAGGCGGCAACTGGTGTAGGGATCCTGCTTTTCTTCTCCATACTTGCTGTCATTGGTCCGTGGATCGCTCCATATGATCCCAACAAACTGGGGCCAGACATTATGCAAGGCCCATCGGCGGCGCACTGGCTGGGCACGACAAACACCGGTCAAGATATTCTGTCGCAAATTCTTGTCGGGACGCGCGGTGTCATGATCGTTGGGTTTTCGGCTGGAATTATCGCCACTGCTCTTGCAGTACTCGTTGGCGTGACTGCAGGATTTGTCGGAGGAGTCGGAGACGATATCCTTTCAGCTCTATCAAATGTGTTCCTTGTGATTCCCGCGTTACCTCTGATCATCATTGTGACGGGGCAATTGCCAACGTCATCTGAATTCACGATTGCTTTCGTGATTTCAATTACTGGTTGGGCGTGGGGAGCGCGTGTGCTACGTGCTCAGACGCTGTCGTTACGGCAAAGGGACTTCGTACAGGCGGCGCGCGCAAACGGCGAATCCATGCCACGAATCGTGTTATTTGAAGTCTTGCCGAATCTGACAGCGATTATTGCTTCATCTTTTGTCAATACCGTGAATGCGGCCGTTTTGTCAGAAGTGACGCTGGCATTCATTGGAGTGACGTCGATTTCGGATTGGAACTGGGGAACAATCCTGTTCTGGGCACAGTCGAACCAGGCGCTATTCAGAGGAGCATGGTGGTGGTTCGTTCCAGCCGGGTTGTGCATCGCCATGCTGGGAATGGCATTGGCATTAGTGAACTTCGGCATTGATGAATTCGTGAATCCTCGTTTGCGTTCGACAGGTATGAATGCGCGCACGTTGAGGAAACGCGGTATTCGACCAAGGATTGGATTCACCCCTGTTGCCGTGCCTGCCACGAATAAATCCGCGCGGCAACAGCGCTCACGGGCCGACGGCCACAAACGCTTACCTTCGGAAGAAGGAGGTCACAGATGAGGGATCATATGAGCGAAGCATCCGATGTTGTTCTCGATATTCGCGATCTATACGTTGATTATGGGTTTACAGAAAACCCAGTGAGTGTCCTGAAAGGCGTTTCACTGGAGCTACGACGTGGTGAAATCTTGGGCTTGGCGGGAGAATCCGGATGCGGAAAGTCAACGCTCGCGTACGCTGCGACTCGTTTGTTGCCACCGCCGGGGGTTATCGTCGGTGGCGAAGTGATCTTCACGGATCGAGACGGGACCCAGCGGAACCTGTTGCGACTGTCTGATTCGGAGCTTCGCCAAACACGCTGGGAGGACACTGCCATCGTTTTCCAGGGTGCGATGAACTCGCTCAATCCTGTTCACCGTGTTGGAGCACAGATTGCCGATGCGATTCATGCGCATCGACCTGGGGTGAGTCGACACCAGGCGTTGGTTCGAGCGCGCGAGCTGTTTGAGTTGGTGGGCATCTCTGCTGACCGTGTGATGTCGTTTCCGCACCAACTGTCAGGCGGCATGAGGCAACGCGCGATGATTGCAATGGCTTTGGCACTGGAGCCGCAGGTTCTGATCATGGATGAGCCGACGACAGCGCTTGACGTCGTCATGCAGCGCCAGATTCTGGGCCAAATCCTTAAATTGCGTGAAGAGCTCGACTTCTCAGTCATTTTCATCACGCATGATGTGTCGTTACTCATCGAAATGGCTGATCGCATTGCCATCATGTATGCCGGAGAAATAGTTGAAGAGGCTGGGGCCCAGGACATCTATCGACGTCCACGTCACCCCTACTCGAAAGCTCTGCTTGCATCGTTTCCACCTCTACACGGGCCGAGGCGTACATTGGGCGGAATTCCTGGAACTCCGCCGGACCTGTCACAAACAATTACTGGATGCCCTTTTGCCCCACGATGCGCTTACGCAATGGATCAGTGCCGTGAGAACGATCCGGAACTTCTCTTTCCCGTGATCTGTGGGCAGAAAGAAGACAGGCGCGTGGCGTGCCACCTTCATGATGGGAAATACAGTCAGCAGGAGGCTCCTGCCGAGTTGACGAAAAAATAGTGGAAGGATCGCGAGCGACATCCGATGAGCTGCTAGCACGAATCCTTTTTCTGGCAAACGAGGAACGGCCACAGAACCACGTACCGCTCACCAGTGTGAGTGTCACGGTGACGTGATATCTGTGGCCGTTGCCCGTATCAGGTTCAGCTTGGGCATCACAACGCAGAAATGATTGCTTCGACTGAGGCTTTGGCATCACCGAAGAGCATGTGCGTGTTGTCCTTGAAGAACAACGGGTTCTGTACACCCGCATAGCCGGTCGCCATCGAACGTTTGAAGACGATGACATCGTGTGCATCCCACACCTTTAGCACCGGCATTCCCGCAATCGGGGAGCCGGGCTGCTCGGCGGCAGGATTCACCGTGTCATTCGCGCCGATGACGAGGACGACGTCAACATCACCGAAATCATCGTTGACCTCATCCATTTCCATCACGATGTCGTAGGGAACCTTGGCTTCAGCCAGCAGCACGTTCATATGACCGGGCAGGCGACCTGCAACAGGGTGAATACCGAAGCGGACATCCACACCCGCCTCGCGCAGTCGCTTCGTCAGGTCCGCGACTGGATACTGTGCCTGAGCCACTGCCATGCCGTACCCGGGAGTGATCATGACGTGCTGCGCATCCGTCAACATCTCGGCGACACGCGCAGCGTCAATCTCGCGATATTCGCCTGTTTCGTCCGAGGCTGACGCAGTCGCACCTGTCGATCCGAAACCGCCCAGGATGACGGAGATGAACGAACGGTTCATCGCCTTGCACATGATGTAGGACAGGTACGCGCCGGAGGAGCCGACAAGCGCGCCAGTGATAATGAGCAGATCATTGTTGAGCATGAAGCCGGCCGCTGCCGCAGCCCACCCGGAATACGAGTTCAGCATGGACACGACAACGGGCATGTCTCCGCCGCCGATCGCGGCCACCAGGTGCACACCCAGTGCCAGCGCGATGAGAGTCATAATGATTAACGCTGCAATGCCAACTCCGGTGAAACCGTCCTGACGCACGAACAGTACCATCAGGATGAGGCAGACGACGATGGCAGCAAGGTTGATCCAGTTGCGCCCCGGAAGCATCAACGGTGCGCCCGAAATCTTCGCGGACAATTTGAGGTACGCGATGATTGAGCCGGTCAAGGTGACGGCACCGATGAAGATGCCCAGGAACACTTCACCGAGGTGGA
Organism: Schaalia radingae; assembly: GCF_900106055.1. Lineage (NCBI taxonomy): Bacteria > Bacillati > Actinomycetota > Actinomycetes > Actinomycetales > Actinomycetaceae > Schaalia > Schaalia radingae. The sequence goes on from NZ_LT629792.1 coordinate 62,443, forward strand.
ATCCTCCCAGCAGAAGCGCATTGGCGTCGGGTGCCAGGTAGGAATTGAACCCCACCAGCACTGCTGCCAGGCCGACAAATGAGTGCAGCAATGCGATCAGTTCCGGCATGCCGGTCATCTGAACGTTGCGTGCCTTCCAGATGCCGATCACTGCGCCGATACTCATTGCCAGCGCAATCAGGATCGCGGTGACGACCACCCCGCGTGCCGGCTGCGACGTGAGAGCCAGGACTATGGTGGCGACCAGCGCAATCGCCATGCCGATGATGCCTGAATTGTTGCCACGTTGAGCCGTCTCATGTCGGGACAGTCCGGCCAGCGCCAGGATGAAGAATATGGCGGCAACAATGTAGGCGAAAACAACGAAGTGTGAAACGAAGCCGCCCGACAGGAGGTCGGCACCCGGAATTTCAGCTGACATGAGGTCCTGGGGAAACGGTGTGACAAGGTTGGTGAACACGGTAAATCTGCCTCAGTCTTTCTTGAACATCGCGAGCATGCGGTGGGTGACTGTGAAGCCGCCGAAAATGTTGATCGACGCGACGAGTATGGCGGCAAAGGAAATGATCGTGACCAAAACGTTCGACGATCCGATCTGAAGCAGAGCGCCGACCAGGATGATGCCGGAAATCGCGTTCGTCACCGACATGAGCGGCGTATGCAACGAGTGCGTCACGTTCGTAATGACGTAGAACCCGACGACCACTGCAAGCGCCAGCACGATGTAATGGCTGGAGACCATCAGCGGTGACGTCAAAATCAACAGGGCGGCCAAGGCTATCGCCACGACAATTCCGATCACGCGGTTACGCTTATGGGACGCTTCCTTTCGTGACTCATCAGCCGCTCTGGCAGCGACTGCCGCCGGGTCCTCGCGCGGAGTCGGAGCAGGAGCGGGAGCCGCCGACACGTTGACCGGCGGCGGTGGCCACATCACGTCGCCCTCGTGCGTCACAGTGATGGAGCGAATGATCTCATCATCCATGTCCAGCGTGAGCTGACCATCCTTGTCGGGCGTGGCCAGACGCAACAGATTCACAATGTTTTGCCCGTACAGCTGGGAGGATTGTGCTGGGAGTCTGCCCGCCAGGTCGGTCAGGCCGATAATGGTGACGCCACCTTCGGTTCGCACAATTTCCCCGGGTGACGTCAGTTCACAGTTACCGCCGTTGGCAGCTGCCATATCCACAATCACGCTGCCCGGACGCATCGCATCAATCGCGTCGGCACTGAGCAGGCGCGGAGCGGCACGCCCCGGAATGTTTGCTGTCGTGATGACAATGTCGGAGCAGGCAGCCTGTTCGGCGTACAGTATTTCAGCTGCGCGCGCCTGATCAGCGTCCATCTCCTTGGCATAACCGTCACTGGATTCCTGACGGCCCACCGGGATCGGAACGAATGTGGCTCCCATCGATTCAACCTGTTCGCCCACCTCGGGACGCACGTCGGTTGCGTAGACTTCAGCGCCCATGGAGTTGGCGGTGGCGATCGCTGCCAGACCGGCAACTCCCGCACCGATCACATAGATACGTGCCGGCGGCATTTTCCCGGCCGCGGTGACCTGACCGGTGAAGAGGCGGCCAAATTGATGAGCGGCCTCAACGACGGCTCGATATCCGGCAACATTGGCTTGGGAGGACAGGACATCCATCGCCTGAGCGCGTGAAATTCTCGGCACGGTGTCCATAGCCAGCGCGGTGATGTTCGCCCTCGCCAATTCGTCGAGCAGTTCGGGGTGGCGCGCGGGTGCCAGGCGGGAAATCAGTGTTGCGCCCGACTGCATCGCCGCGATCTGCTCGCTTGTGGGGGCGTCGAGAGTGAGGACAATGTCGGCTCCCCACGCACCGCGGTCATCGACGAGGGTGGCTCCCGCATCTTCGAATAATGAATCAGGAAATTGAGCGGTTTGCCCAGCGCCTCGTTGTACGCACACGTCGAAACCCAGTTTCTTGAGCTTGGTGACGGTGTCAGGGGTGGCTGCGACAAGTGGCTGATCAGCATTGCTGGCTGGTACTCCGACGAGCACGCGTACTCCTTTGTTCAAGCAGCGACTGTGCGATGCTCGTGGCACGCGCACAGAAAGGTGTTGTGAAGAAGGCACAGCGCAAAGTTGAGCGTTGCGCCGCATTCACGTCTTTATCGTATAGGTGGAAACCGTCATGCGCCGCATCTTTGATCTGCTAATGCGTCAAAAGCTGGAAAGTCGTGGTGGGCAACGATTACCGTTAAGACATGAATTACTTCGACGACGATGACGAATCAATGGACAAGGTGGACAACCTCGACGCGGTTGAAGCAGACATTTCAATTGCAGCGGACCTCGAATCCGTATGGAAAGCGGTCAGCGAGCCGGGCTGGTGGGTCAACGACGGGCCATTCGGCGACCATGAATTTGAGCGCGGCGAGGATGGCCTGTACCGTATCGAAGATCCGGATGCCGGTGCATGGCTGATCGAAAAGGAAGATGAAGATCCGATGGATCTCATTTCCTTCCGGTGGTACCCGCTGGCAGGGGACGAATTCCCTGAAGAACGCACCACGCGCGTGGAAGTATCACTGTCCGAGAAGGACGGCCAGGTACAGGTGCACGTCGAGGAATCAGATATTACATCCGTCAGCGATGACGAGGCTGAAGTGCGCCAGGCATGGGAAGATGCGCAGGGCACGTGGGATGTTGTCCTGCCGGCACTGAAGGCCTACCTGGAAGGCGCAGCCTGAGGCTGTGCCGCTGCGCCGTACACGAACTCAGTGCGCAGCGCAATGTCGGTATCTACTTGACGAGCAGGCGGTCGCTGATTCGCCCCTCCGGGTCAATCCACGGTTGAAAGTCGACGGCGCGCCCGTTGATGGTGAATGTGAACCGTCCTGTTTGCTGCACGTCGAGTTGATCAGCACCTGAGCGGCTGGCCACCTGGCAGAATTCCCGTATCTGCTGGCGTTCCGAATCTGTCAGCCAGCTATCTGGGTCAGAACATGAATGAACACCCATGACATGCCCGAGGTCCCGGGTGACGGCGTTGACCTGGTCAGAAAGCAGGGAGCCGCGTGTTCGCACGAATGCGACATCGGGATCTGGTGCCACCAGCGAGGTCAACCAGTATCGAGACAGCGCATTACGCAGCGCATTTCTGACGGCCGGACCACTTGGATCACGATGGCGTTCGGTGTTGTCCCAGTAGGGAGCCGTGTCGGGTCCCACTCGCATTCCATCAATCAGCCCTACAGACGATCCAATCAAAGCGCCAGACCCCATGATGTAGACATCTGGCACAGCTTGGCGAATCGTACGCAGACCCTGGCGGTAGGCTTCCTCTCGATCACAGTCCTGGTAACGGACTCCGGGGATGGCGGCACCATTGAGGAAATCGAGTTTGAAGTAGGTGAATCCCCAGCCGTGTGCGCGTTTCATGACGTTCGTCAGCCACTGCTGGGCACCGGGATGTGTGGTGTCGAGTCCGAAGTATGGTTCGCCCCAGTTATATCCGGCGTGAGCCAGTGTGCCATCGGCGTTATGAATGAAGTATTCGGGGTGTTCGCGTACGATCGGGGCACTGCTGCGGGCAATGAACGGCGCCATCCACAGACCCGGCCGCATGCCGGCGTTGTGAATGAGGGTGGCACAGTGGTCCATGCCGTGTTCAAAATCTGTGTTCGCCTGCCAGTCGCCAACTGTTTTCTCCCAGCCGTCGTCAATCTGCAGCACGCGATAGCCAGCTGTCTGCGCGTGCGGCACTTCGGTTTCAATAGTGTGTTCGGTGATTTCTTCGAACCAGGAGTACCACGATGACCACACAGGTCCGCAGTCCTGACGTGAATGAAATTCTGGAATCGAATCAGCCAGAGCGCGTGCATATGCGGCGAAGATTTCGCATTCTTCCCCTATGCCGATCCACCAGGTCAGCTCGCTGTTGTCGTGCTCTGGATCCAGCGGGGCAGATGCGACCTGCTGACCGGTCACGGTGAAGACGCCGGTGCGGCCTCCCAGTGTTCCGACCACGATGACGCGATGCGTTGACGAGTCGACTGTCCACGCTGTCAGCAGGTAGGAGCGGTGGTCAGTTGTTGAATCGGTGGCGGGATCTTCCGCCGTCAGGAGGCGTTCGTCGTTGTCCCACACGCGCCACGGTTCGCGATCGGTGTACCACCATGCTGTCGGCGACCAGGAGTTGATGCCGTGGCGGTAAAACTCACTGATGGAGTGGCCATCAACGTCAATCCTCAGCGTGTCAGCGCGCAGCTGTGCTCCGGTGACACTGAGTTCGAGGGGTGACATGGATGGTGCGTTGAGGACGCAGGAAGTGGTGGTGGTTTTGAGACGCAAATGCATGGGAGTGCTTTCGGATGGCGAAGAAAGTGAGAAGGGGCAGGGAGTGCTGGAGGTAGGAGGAGACTGCGGGAGGGCAGGGTGACGTGGCAGTGGCAAGGTGCCGCCCGCAGATTGCGGTCGGCGGGCGGCACCTGGTGTTGCTGAGCGTATGCAGCTCAGCAGTGGTATCTGGTCCGACTATTGATCTGCAAGGATGCCGTTAATCGTGTCGTTCAGCTTCGGCAGAGCTTCAGCTGGGTCAACGCTTCCGCGCTCGATCTGTTCGATGACGGTGTCTGCTTCACTGTTGATTTCATCAGCCTTGAAGGTGATGGGGTAGTACGACAGTGATGACGGATCCTTTGTGATGTCAATGTATGCGGAGACATCCACTCCGTTCGCTTCGTGAGCCTTGGCAGCTGCTTCAGACTGCGACGTGATGGACGGGAAGACCACTGCTTCCTTGGCGATGACGGACTGGCAGTCTTCCGATGTCAGGTACTGAACCCACTGGAATGCCTGATCCTTGTGAGTGGAGGATGCCATGATCGATGGTGCAATGCCGTTGATGATGGTCTTGCGGCCTTCTGGTCCCTTCGGCAGCGGTGCGAACTTGAAATCGCCTGCCTCGGAGTTTGCCCAGGTGTTGATGCGCCATGAGCCGTCTGGGATCAGGGCAGCTTTGTTCTGCTCCATCATCGGTTCGAGGCCGAGGTTGCCGGCCTGTTCAAGCGGAGTGACGTAGCCTGCTTCAATCTGCTTCTGCCACCAGGTGAGAGCCTCGATCAGTTTGGGATCGTTCATCTGGTACTGAGTGCCGAACGGGTTCTTGTCGAGGTATTGGAAGCCGTTTGAGAGCGCCAGCCATGACCATGGGCCCTGGCCGACAACGCCGCCACCGCTTTCAAGTCCCCATCCGTATGTGGCAACTTTGGTCTTGTCAAAGTCGGCCTCGTCGCCACGCACACCATTTTCGTCGATGGTCAGATGAGCGATGAGTTTGCCGAATGAACCGCCGTCCTGCGGGTTCCAGTCCAGGTCCTTCAGGGATTCGGGATCAATCCCGGCGTCTTCAACATCTTTGGCGTTGTACACCAGTGCGATTGTGTCCCAGTCCTGCGGAATGCCGAAGGTCTTGCCGTCGTAATCCCACAGGGAGGCAAGGTCGCCGGTGTACTGGCTCATGTCGATCTGTGCCTTGTCAATGTACGGCTTGAGATCCTCGAGGGCGCCCTTGGATGCGAGCTCCGGGTAGTGCGCAACGTGGTTTGTGATCACATCGGGAGCTGTTCCTGAGGAAATGGCAACTGACAGGTTCTGCCAGTAGTCATCCCAGCCTTTCTGGTCAATGGTGACCTTGATGCCGGTCTTCTCCGTAAAGTCGGCTGCGCACTTTTCGTATGCCGGCTTCTGGTTTGGATCCCACAGGCTGTAGGTGATTCCCTGTGAATCCGATTCGCCGGACATGCCGGCTGCACCGGAGGTACCTTCGTCTGTCAGTTCGGCAGGTGTGCAGGCGCTCAGTGCCAGTGCGGCCATTGCTGCCGCACATGTTGAGGCGACTACTTTCTTCATCATCTTCTCCTTTGAAATTGTGTTGGAAAAAACTTTGCGGAACGTCAAAAGGTTTGTGTTACTTAGCGGACGTCAGACCGATTGATCCGACAAGCTTGCGACCCAGCAGGATGAGCACCAGCAGCATCGGAAGAGTCTGCAGGGTGGCAGCAGCCATCAGCCCGGCCCAGTCGGGGCGCGTGGAAGGCGATGCCTGCTGGAAAACGGCCAGCGCAACGTTAAGCAGTCGTACTGCGTGCTTTTGTGCGACCAGTTGCGGCCACAGATACTCATTCCATGCGAAGACCGCCTGGATGATGGCGATCGTGGTCAGGGGTGCGGATGCCATTGGCGCGATGATCTGGACGAATGTACGCCAGTGCCCGGCACCATCCAGCGTTGCCGCCTCTTCAACTTCACGCGGAATGGACAGGAAGAACTGGCGCAGGAAGAAGATCGCGAACGGGCTGATGAAGAAATAGGGTGCCAGCAGGCCGGTGAACGTGTTGAGCAGACCGGCGTTCTTGATCAGGATGAAGTTGGGCAGCACGATGAAGATTGGTGGAATCATCATGCCGGTCAGGAACAGGGCGAACAGCGCGTTTTGGAAGGGGAAACGCAGGCGTGAGAATGCGTATGCCGCCATCGCGGAGGTCGTGACCTGGCCAACCACCAGCAGAGCCGTGAAAATTACGGAGTTACGCAGGTAGAGCCAGAAGTACATGGTTGCTCCGGATCCGCCTGCAGCGAGGTCCTCTTTTGGTGTTGCCAGACCGAGGACGCGTTTGAAGTTGATCCACGTTGATTGCTGTGGAATCAGTGAGTAGTCGCCGTTGAAGATCTGCGCATTTGGGGTGAACGCCGTGCGGATCATCCACACGAACGGCACCAGTGTAATGAAGAGCAGGATAATCAGGGCGATCCATCCGGCAACGAGACCCGGGCGAATGGGGCGGCGATTCTTCTTCGCAGCCCTGCTGGCCTGCGTGTCAGTGCGATCAGCTTTTCGAGACAGTGACGTCATGACTTCACCCCAGATCCGTTTCGGTTGCGCGGGTGACGCGCAGTTGAACCAGCGTCATCAGCAAGATGATGAGCAGCAGCACCACAGCCATGGCTGCTGCGTATCCCATCTGGCCTTGCTGGAACGCTTTTTCGTAGATGTAGAAGTAGATCACGCGCGTCGAGTTAACAGGTCCGCCTTTCGTTGCCACGGCCACGGTGTCAAAGATCTGGAATGACCCGATGGTGGAGACCACCACGACCATGACCAGAATGGGTCGGATCAGCGGCAGTGTGATGGAGAAGAATGTGCGCCATGTGGAGGAACCGTCAATTTCAGCAGCCTCGTACACCATGGTCGGAATGATCTGCATGCCCGCGAATATCAGTAACGCGGTGTAGCCCATATTGCGCCACGAATTGACGAGGGCGACGGTGTAGATCGCGATGTCAGGGTTAGAGTAGAAAGCGATCGGACCGACATTGAGATAGGACAGCATGTGGTTGAGCAGTCCAACGTTGGGATCGAGGACGAACAAGGTGATCACTGCGATCGTCACGTTGGGAACAAGCCAGGGGACGAGCAGCAGGGATCGGATCAGGGTTGAATGCGAGATCCGCTGCATCAGGGTGGCGATAGCCAGGCCCAGAGCTGTCTGCGTGGAAATATTGACGACCACGTAGATCGCGGTCACGACCAGTGCATGACCGAAGTGATGGTCGCCGATGAGTTTGCGGTAGTTGTCAAAACCGACCCAATGAGGCGTGCTGATCATGTCCCAGTCGGTGAACGAAATCTGCAGGCCGCGGATCATGGGCCACAGGTAGAACAGCAGGAAGCCGAAAATGGCAGGTGCCAGGAATACGAGCGCAACCGGAACATCGCGCAGTTTGCGTGAATGCCGGTGCGTCTGTGCGGGTGAATGCGCGCCCTTGCTTTGTACAGTAGTGCTCATGAGGTCCTTCGTCTTTGAGCCCTCGACGGGTTGAACAGTTACTATTATTAGGTTACTTTCTTTAATAAGTCAATGTGATGGAGAGAGAGTCGTGTATGCCTGCTCCTAAACGCCTTCAGCGGCGCGCGAATATGGCGCGTGTTTTGCGTTACTGCCTTGAGAGTCCGCGCACTCTCAGCGACATTGCTCAGCAGTGCAGCATCACCCGCCCCGCAGCGGAATCAGTTGTCAGCGACCTCGCGGATCTGGGATGGATTACCGAGGTCGCCCCTCCGCAGGGATTCACATCATTGGGACGCCCCGCAGCGTTCTACGGAATGGCTACCGATGCCGGCCACGTCCTTTCCCTCGATATTGGAGCCCACCACATCACTGCGATGTCTGCTGATCTTTCAGGCAAAATCCTGGATGAACGAAGCATCAACATTGATGAAGACTGCTCTGCCGATACGCGTATCGACGTAGCTGTTGACCTGACGAACGAGGTGCGCGAACACACCACCTGTGGGACAGCATGGACCTGCGCTGTCGCTTCGCCAGGGGTTCAGCATGATGGACGTGTGGTCTACTTCGGGGGTGAAGGCATGCCCGGTTGGCAGGGACTGGCACTTGATCAGATTTTCAGCGACAGACTTGGTGTGCGCGTGCGAACAGCTGGAGACTGTGCGCTGGGTGCCCGTGGCGAATCCTGGAAAGGCGCTGCCAGCCAGTATTCCGATGTCGTCTTTATCCTGGCGGGGCGTCGTACCGGTGCTGCGAGTGTCATCGACGGTCGTGTGCGTGAAGGCCTCATGGGCAGCGCCGGTCTGATTGGTGAACTCCCGTGCATTCGCTGGAAAGACCTTGAATCGGAAACATTCGTGTCGCACCGATTTGCGGGCCGTACACCCACGCGAGAAGAGCTGTTCGAAGGAGCCCTGGTCGCTCATGACGGTGACGCTGATTACCAAGGCGCGATAGCTGAATACGCACACATTCTTGCGCAGGGAACTGCTGCGATGATTCTTGCTATTGCTCCGCAATGCGTGGTGATCGGCGGACAGTTTGCGCGATACGCGTCCCTGTTTTACGACCAACTAGTTGACGACCTCACCGACCTATGTCCTTTCATGCCCCATGTCGCAGCCTCCACACTGGGCAGACGCGCCGTCGCATTAGGAGGAATTCGACTCGGCCTTGATGACATTTTTGACCAGATCACTCGTCTCGTCACGCACGCCGACTATTTTCCGTCAATTTCGCCGAATACGCTGTGGAAATAACTCTCCAGAGCCAGCACGTACTATACTCACGTTTACTGCCACGGGAGCCCAGTTGTGCTGGGTTGAGAGGAGGGGGAACAGGGCCCCTCGACCGTTGAACCTGATCCGGGTTAAAACCGGCGAAGGAAGGCTCTCTTCTCGTGCGCGTCTTCAAGGTCATACACGAGAAAGAGGACACGATGACTGACCAGAAGCCGCGCCTGAGCTGGCGCGTTGTTGATTTTGTGACAGCTGCAATCCTCGCGGTAGCCTGCGGCTGCATTTTCCTGCTGTGGAACCAGCCCGGTGATTTATGGACCAAAGCGATGGATGCCCTCACCCCGGGTCTGGGCGGAATCGCCGTTGGAATCTGGCTGATTGGCGGTGTTCTGGGTGGCCTCATCATCCGCAAACCCGGTGCCGCACTGTTCGTTGAACTCCTGGCAGCATGTATGTCCGCAGCTCTGGGATCACAATGGGGCATCGGCGCGGTGTATTCAGGCATCGTGCAGGGACTCGGAGCTGAACTGATCCTCCTGATTGTTCTGTACCGCCGCTTCACATTGCCGATCGGCATTCTGACCGGTATGGGTTCAGCTCTGGGTGCATTCGTCTGGGAATTCATCGCCTACAACCACGCCAAAGGCGCACTGTTCAACGTCACGTACTTCATCACCACGCAGATCTCCGGCGCATTGCTGGCAGGCCTGCTCGGATGGTTCATCGTGCGCGGACTGGCTCAGACCGGCGCGCTTGACCGTTTCGCAGCTGGACGCGAGCGCCACGAACTCGTATGAGTCCGGCGGCAACTACCCGCGTGGATATCGGAGCCTCCGTTCACATCGACAGATGGGGATGGCGGCACGCCGGTAGACGCGCATGGGCACTGAATCAGATCACCCTCGACATCAGGCCCGGCGAACACGTCCTCGTACTGGGGGCATCCGGGTCCGGCAAGTCAACACTGCTGTGCGGTATTGCCGGCGTACTCGGAGGTGACGACGAGGGTGAATCTCACGGCACGCTCACTGTTGACGGGGCTCGCCCCGAACAAATGCGTGGCTCCATCGGCCTGGTCATGCAGGATCCGGAAGCACAGGTCGTGCTGGCGCGGGCCGGTGACGACGTCGCATTCGGATGCGAGAACCTGGCGGTGGAACGTGAGGAAATCTGGCAGCGCGTCGATCAGTCGCTGCACATCGTGGACCTGAATATTCCGCTGGATCATCCAACGTCAAAACTGTCCGGTGGGCAGAAACAGCGTCTTGCCCTGGCAAGCGTGCTCGCCATGGATCCGCGTCTGCTGCTTCTGGATGAGCCGACAGCCAATCTGGATCCGCAGGGCGTCCAGCAGGTCCGCAACGCGACCCGCGCAGTACTGGAACGTACCGGTGCCACAGCAATCATCATCGAACACCGCGTTGACGTCTGGATGGAGCTGATTGACCGCGTCATCGTGGTGATCGACGGCGCAATCGGTGCTGACGGCACCGTGCAGGAAGTCCTGCATGACCAGGCTGATTACCTGCGTGAATGCGGGATCTGGCTGCCTGGTGACGAAGAAGCGGTGATCGGTGACAGTCGGCGTGACGTACGCAATCAGCACACTGACAGCATCGTGAGTGGCAGCCAGGCTGATCCGGTCACCACCAACACGGATGCCATCACTGTCAGTGACCTGACTATCGGATACGACCCGGATCATCCGATTCGGCGCGACATTTCGATGCGTATTCCGCAGGGCAAATGCACCTGCATTGTCGGCGGAAACGGGTTGGGAAAGACAACACTGGCTTTGACGATGGCCGGCCTGCTCAAGCCGCTTGACGGCAAGGTGCGAATCGATCCGGCGCTCACTGCAGCGTCGGATAAAACCTCTGCGCCCGGCGAGGGGCCCGAACAGACAGTCTCACGCCGCCCGGAATGCGCCGACCCGTACGAATGGCGCTCGCGAGACTTGGTCGGACGATTGTCCATGGTCTTCCAGGAACCCGAATACCAGTTCGTGTGCCGTACTGTTCAAGAAGAGCTCGAACTCGGGCCGACACTGGCGAAGCTGAAGGACGATCAGCGCGACGAACTGGTCAAGCGTTTCCTGAAAGCTCTGAAACTTGAGCACCTTGCTCGCGCGAATCCCATGACACTGTCCGGTGGAGAAAAACGCCGCCTGTCGGTGGCGACCGCGCTGATCAGCGCGCCGGACATTGTGATCGCCGATGAGCCGACCTTCGGACAGGACCGGTCCACATGGGTCGAACTGGTGGCACTGCTGCGCTCAGTGGTCGATGCCGGCACCACGCTCGTGGCGATCACGCACGACCACTCATTTGTTGAAGCAATGGCGGACAACGTCATTGATCTGAGCGAAGTTGGAACCGACGCACGCACAGATCCGGCATCTGCCGGTGGTAGTGAGAGCACAGATGGCGTGGACGCCCTCGGCAATGAGGGGCATTCGCGTGCACACAGGCGGGGCGCAATGCTCAAAAAGGTCAACCCTGTGACGCAGGTGCTGGGAATCGCTGCAATGACGACCCCGCTGATCGCTTCCATTGACACAGTCAGTGCAGGCATTGCGCTGATCTGTGAACTGCTGCTGCTCCCACTGGTGGGAATCAGTGCGAAACAGATAGCAGTGAGAATGATCCCGGTCATCATCGCCGCACCGCTGGCGTCTGTGTCAATGCTCCTGTACGCCGACCCGGGTGGAACGCTGTACTGGCACTGGGGGCCGATGGCGATCAGTGACCGCTCCATCGCGTTGGCAGCAGGAATATTCCTTCGTATCATCGCCGTCGCAATGCCGGCGATCGTTGTGTTCTCTCACATCGATCCGACTGACATGGCAGATGGACTCGGACAGATACTGCACCTGCCGGCACGCCCCGTCCTGGCATCCCTGGCAGGTGTCCGTATGGCCGGACTCATGATGGCCGACTGGAAAGCGCTCATGCAGGCTCGACGCATGCGCGGCCTCGGTGACGCCAACAGGTTCATCGCGTTCTTCCAGGGAGCGTTCGCACTGCTCGTCTTTGCGCTGCGCCGCTCCGCCAAACTGTCGGTGACGATGGAAGCACGAGGATTCGGTGCAGATACGCGGCGCACTTGGGCGCGCCCCTCCACAGTCAGCTGGGCGGACATGGTCTTCATGGTGCTGTGCATCGTGATCCCGGTGATCGCACTGACCACAGCAATCCGTTTCGGCTGTTTCGAATCAATCGGCACCTGAACAGGAACGAAGACAGACGAGCCGGCCGCAGGTACCTCACTGGGTACAGCGCCGGCTCGTCTGTCTGTCTGCGGCGCATCACCCATGCAGTAGGCTGACTGAGTGCCGACTTCCCATATTGCCAAAACTGACGACGTCAACCCTTTCGAGCGTGCCACGTCCTCGTATGGGCACATCCGCCCCGGATACCCGGCTGCAGCGGTCGACACACTGATCGGTGCCTGCGAGGCGAGCGGCCTGCAGACCGAGTCGCCAGTGCGTATCGCAGACATCGGTGCCGGCACAGGAAAAATGACGTTCGCACTGGCACGGCGTGAAGTCGATGTTGTTGCCGTTGAACCGGCCCGGGCAATGCGCGATCAACTCACCGGCGTTCTTCATGGGCATGACGTCGCCGACAATTCGGCCATGAACGAGGGCGACCCAGCTGCGGATGGAACACCATGGCATCAGGCGCACTCAGGGCTTATCCGCGTGACTGATGGAACCGGGGAGCGGACCACATTGCCGGATCGAAGTGTCGACGGTGCAGTATTTGCACAGTCGTGGCACTGGGTCGATGCGCATGAGGCGAGCGCCGAGCTGGCGCGAATTGTTCGACCTGGCGGCGTGGTGGCAGCAGTGTTCAACCAGATGGATGTGCGGATGCCGTGGGTGCACCGCCTGACACGGATCATGCGTTCGGGCGACGTGCACCGGCCCGACAAACCACCCAGGTGGGACCCGCCGATCACACCGGCGACGCTGCATACCTGCAGGTGGATGCACGTCTTACTGCCCGAACAGGTGATGGAACTGGCACGCACCCGCTCCTCGTACCTGCGGGCGAGCACGGCCATGCGCAAACGCATGCAACGCAACCTGCACTGGTACCTGTACGAACACCTGCGCTACGAAAGCGACCAGTGGGTGTCCATCCCTGTCGTCACGATGACGTGGATTGCGCGCAACGGACTCAACTAAAGTGTGCCGGCAGCTTTAACAGTGATGCCGGGGCGATTCTTACGCGCTGCCACCAGCGCAAACCCTACCCATTAATTCCAGGATGGCGGATGTCGAGCTGGGCACGCACCTGATCGATCATGTCCATGACCTCCACCGTTGTGCGCCACGGCATCACACTGCTTTGGGTGTGACCCTGGGCCAGGCAGCGCGCCACTTCAGCCGCCTCATACTGGAAGCCGCCGGGAATGCGGGCATCCCACTGTTCCACGACTTCGTTCCCCTCGTCATCCCACGTGCGCAACTGCAGGATACCGGGCTGGTAGAACTGCTCAGGCAACTCCAGGCACCCACCTGCACAGACCACTTCGGCCGCTGTAGCTGAACGCGCATCCATCGCGGCGCGAGCCACACCCAGCGCATCGCCTGCGCGCACAGTAACAACCTCAGCGGTGTCAAGGTGATCAGGACGCATCCGGCCGTGCGCCGACAGCTCCTCGGGCGCACCGAGCACCTGATGGACAAAAGACAGGGAATACACGCCCAGATCCAGCACGGCTCCGCCACCCAGCTCAGGGCGAATGAGGCGCGGAACGTCAAGGAGGCGCTGCCCGTGATCAGCATGAACCGAATGCACCGCTCCCAGACCCCCTCCGGCGAGGATGGCGCGAAGAACGTGATGGTGAGGCAAGTGGCGCATCCACATAGCCTCCATCGCAAACAGGTGCGCTCGTTCAGCCGCATCGAAAACATCGCGTGCCTGCTGTGCCGTCATCGTGAACGGCTTTTCCACCAGCACAGGCTTGCCCGCACGCAGAGCCATCAGCGCGCAACGTGCATGGTAGGGGTGGATCGTCGACACATACACCGCGTCCACGTCATCGCACGCCACGAGTTCCTCGTACGAATCCACAGCCCGCTCGACGTCATTGTCACGTGCAAACGCCTTTGCCCTGGACGGTTCGCGGGCAGCGACCGCGACGACGCGTGAAGTCGTGTACGAATTGATCGCGGTACACATCGTGCGGGCAATGCCGCTGGCACCAATGATTCCCCACTGAATACTGGGAGCATCCATCGGGTCAGGGATGTGCACGTCGCCAGCCAGGCGGCGCATCGCAGGCGGCAACTCCGGGAGGGTTTGATGGGGGGACGAGGGTGTCTTCGATGTATCTGGCGTCATAATTCGATTCTGTCACATAAGTGTGCCGACTACGTGCGGTCGAAGGTGACGCCAACGTCAGGTGAATCGTGGTGATGCGGTGCGATGTTCGTACAATAAAGAGGACACGGACGTGAACGTATCCCCACGTCTGACATTCCATGCAACACGGAGGTGACGGGTGCTCGACAGTCCATCTCTGCTCGGCATTATCGCCGCGCTGGTGATGTATGCAGTGTCCGTGTCGCCGTCCCTGCTGCCCAGATCCTGGTGGTGGCAAGCCGTCGTGTCCGGCGTTCTGGCATCGCTCGGATACGTGGTGGGAGTGGTGATCGAGAGCGCGGGAACGTTAATTTTGCGCCTGACTGACTTAACCATCAGTGCCTCGCCTGCCACCGAAACCGGGTTGCGGTGGGCCGCATTCGTTATTTTCATGATCTGGTTCATCCGATCAGTTGTTCAGTCATTCATCCACGCCCGCTCAGCTGCGCAACTGGTGGACATGCCCGGTCCGCGAATCAGTTCCATCCTGCTGGGAATGGTCGGAGCATTTGTGCTCTTCCACGTGATCATCGGTGTACTGGATGCGTTGCTGTGGATGCTGGCCACCCTGGTCACTTTCCTGGCGCGATGGATACCGGTGTGGATCGCGTTGGCGGTGGGATGCGCAATCATTGTGGCGCTGCTGATCCTGTTGACCTCAAAAGTGATTATCGCTGGAGGTGTCACGTTCTTTTCCCGAAAGGCATGGGAAATGAACAACCGCACCGCCAAAGGGATCTTTCGTCCCGAGGTGCCCGAACGATCCGGATCCCACCATTCCCTGGTGTCGTGGGCATCCGTTGGCGGTCAGGGCCGCGTGTTTTTGGGACGAGGCCCCTCGCGCCACGACATTGAAGAGGTGACCGGGCGCGAGGCCCTCGAACCTATTCGCGTCTACGCCGGCATGCCGACAGGCGGGCAGACCCTCGCTGACGCAGCTGACATGGTGGTGCGCGAATTGGAACGCACCGGCGCATTCGAGCGGGCGGTCATCGCCGTCAATACGTCAACGGGATCCGGCTGGGTTGACGAGTGGGAAGTGCAGCCTCTGGAGTACCTGAGCTGCGGCAACTGCGCCACAGCATCGATGCAGTATTCCTACGCACCCTCGTCCCTGCATTGGATGACCGGATTGGACCACTGCGTCGAAGCCGCGATCATGCTGTACCAGGCAGTCAAGAAGGCAGTGGACGGTCTGCCTGCTAATCAGCGGCCGGCGTTGTATATCACTGGAGAGTCGCTCGGCGCATTCGCCTCACAGGCTGTGTATACCGACCTGGCCGATGTGATGCGTCAGGTGGACGGTGCGCTGTGGGTGGGGACGCCCTCGTTCACCCCGATGCATCAGGAGCTGACAGAAAAGAGGCATCGCGGATCGCCCGAGGTGGCACCTGTTGTGGACAATGCGCGGCATGTGCGCTTTGCGACAGGTCCGGAGGATCTGCGCCACGATATATACGGCCGTGAACTCGGGCCGTGGCACTTCCCGCGCATCATCTACGCACAACACCCGTCCGACCCGGTGGTGTGGTGGACGGGCCGCCTGGCGTGGTACCAGCCGGACTGGATGCGTGAAAAAGCCGGCCGCGACGTGTCACTGTCCATGGAGTACACCCGTATCGGGACATACCTGCAGGTGCTGGCTGATTTGCCGGTGGCGGGTCGGGCACCCGGTGGGCACGGGCACACCTACCACCACGAACTGATCCCCATGTGGAAGGAACTGCTGGGGCTTGGGGACGCAGAACGTCCCAACACGCTGCCCGATGGCCAGTGGGCTGATGATGCGATGCTGCGGAGGATCGGGCACGCCATTTCCGCCAACATTGCGCTGTCCGAACGCCAGTAGGCGGCGGTCAGGCAGGCTGCCGGAGAGCGAGTCCCTTGAGCGTTACTGGCGCGGAACTGCGATATCGACGGCAGACTCGTCAACCCTGACATGTACCGTCGAGGCTGTTCCGACCGGATCCCCGTCGACTTGCACGATGCACGGCTGATCGACGTCGACCTTGACATCGCGGCACTGGCGAGCTGTCATGTGGCCGGTCGAAGCAGGCAGATCCAGTGGTGTCCATCCTGCTCCCTGCGCAAGAATCTTCCCCGCAACGTCTGCCCAGCCAAGCAGACCTGCGCGCACGTCCACTGCCACCACGTCGAGGAGTCCGTCAGTCGGATCCGCATCAGGCACCAGCACCAGGTAGGGCAGCTCACCACAGTTGGCAACCATGATGGTCCGTGCCGGCACATCGCTCAGTTCTTCAACATCAGGGCGGTCACCCTCGTCTGCCTGCGCGTCGGGGTGTTCTGCCAGGTCAGGAGCCACCGTCGACTGGTCGGCGGAGACAGCATCCTTCAACTTCAGTGACGCCTTCATGCGTTTGCCGTGCAGCGCCTTCACACCGGAAATGACGTAGGCAATCCACCCGATCTTCTTCTTCAGACCAGAATCCGTGTTCGCCATCGTCTCGCCATCAAAGCCCATTCCTGCAATGACCGTATAGGCGAATTCATCATCCTCTGCGATGGTGTCACCGTTCGCATCCAGGCGTTCGCGTGCTTCGCGGATCAGCTGGCCTTCAGCGGTCAGGTCGCCAACCTCGTCCGGATCTTCCATCCGCAGCCACGCCAAGTCACCGTGAATAAAGGTGCTGCCCAGCGCAATACGGATGGCTTCATCCAGGTCGTCGGTGGGAATATTCAGGTTGCGTGCCAGCAGGTTGCCGGTTCCGGCGGGGATGATTCCCATCGGCACGCCGCTGTGAGCCAGGCTGGCCGCAACTGCACGCACGGTCCCATCACCGCCAGCAGCGATGACCAGTGATGCGCCCTTCGTCAGGGCCTCAATGGCCTGCCCGGTGCCGGGATCTTCCTCGCTTGTCTCAATCCACTCGATGTGGGAGACGTTGCATGAGCGCGCTACTTCTTCGACGTGGGCCTGGAACTGTTCAGTATCGGACTGTTTGGCAGGGTTGAACACGACCCACACGTTCTCCAGCGTCTTGTCGCTCTCATGGGTGTTGACGTCGAACTGGGCGTCCTGGCGCGCATTTGAGCGCGATTGCTGGAAGGCGAGCCAGCGTACGACCAACACCAGACCAGCTGCTGTAGCGCCAGCCGTGGCCAAACCGATCCATCGTGAAAGATTGATGCGTCCCATGAAAAGCTCCTATCTGACGGTGCGACTGTCTGGACTGTGCAGCTTCGAGTTCCCAGCGGTGCGGACGGGCCGGCCCGCCAGTCCTGTTCGACTCTCTGGTACCTTCTACCTCTATTGTCGGGCAAAGTGGGCGCAGGGGCGCGGCGGTTAATCCTTCTGCCTACTTCTCGGCCGCCGGCTCGATCGCCTTGCCGGCTTCAGCAGCCTGATTCTCGATGGTGCGGATGAAGTAGTCAACAGGGTAGACACCTGTCAGGTACGCGTTGTTGATGAAGAACGAGGGTGTTCCCGTCAACCCCACTGATTTGCCGTGCTGCGTATCAGCCTGGACGGCGTCCTTGATCTTCTCGGACGTCAGGTCGGCGCGGAATTGATCCAGGTCTGCCACACCTACCTGCTCAGCAATCTGCGTGACGGACTCTTCAGTGTAGGACGCATGATCTTGCGTGGGAGCCTGAGCGAAAACCGCTTCGTGGAATTCGACGTACTTGCCCTGCAGGCCGGCTGCCCGCGCAGCGGCGGCAGCGATGTCAGACCCCTTGTCGGAGAAGATCACCATGTCGCGGTACTCGATGCGCAGCGTCCCATTGTCAATCAGTTCCTGAAACTTGGGCTCAACCTCCTGGGCGTACTTGGCGCACATGGGGCACGAGTAATCCGAGTACTCGACCATCACGACGGGAGCGTCGACCTCGCCGCGCGCCATCGGGTCGTTGGGATCGCGTCGTGGCTCATCGGCCAGAATCTTCAACGCCTCCTCATTGGTCTGCGAGGGAGCGTAGTCCAGCTGCTGTTGAGTGGTTGCGGATTCAGAGTTTTCACCTTGCTGCGATGCCGCCTCGTCCTGTGTCTGCGAGGACGCCTCGCTTTGTGCCTGTGACGGCTGCGGCGCGGTGCTTCGCCCAACGAACACTCCGGCGGCGAACGCCAGGACCACTGCCAAAACAGCGGCAATGGCGACCAGGACGGATGACGAGGAGCGCGACGACTGTGAGCGCGCCGCACGAGCATCAGTGCCGTGCGTAGCTGATCCTGCTGGTGCGGAATTCTCGTCTGCACCAGCAGAGCCGGTGGAGGAGGCTTGTGAGCCGGAGACGGGCACGGTGCGCGTCAAATGTGAATCTGCGCGACCAGGTGATTCAGAATCAGAAGAAGTACGCTGAATGTCCATACACGCACATTATCGCGTTTTACGTGGCCACGTCGGTCGAGCCACCTCCGGTGCACAACGCGATGCGATCCGAAGATTCAGAGCAGATCCTTCTTCTGCATGATCTTGAGGGCCGCCCATCCGAAGGGGATACGACCGTAGAAGGTCACCAGTCGGTACAGGACGGCAGTGGACAGTGCCACCGAGACGGGGATGCCGGCAACCTGCAGTCCGCCGGTCAACGCAGCTTCCACCGGACCGATACCGCCAGGCGAGGGGATCACTGATCCCAACGAGTTCGACGCCAGATATGTCACCGCCAGGGTCAGCAGGTTGAGCTCACCGCCGAAAGCCTTGAGCGCTGCCCAGAACGCGCCGACGAAGCCGATATTCATCACGATGTTTCCACCCAGGACGGCGGCGATACGCTTGGGCTGACCCACGATCCAGATCAGACGCGGGTAGATCTGCTTCCACGTCGGCTTGATTTTTGCCCACAGCCACCTGCGCAATTTCGGCACTGCGAGCGCTGTGGCCACCACCGCCAGTACTGCGACCACGATCAGCACGATCGTCGACGTCGGCAGGGAAATGTTAAGCGGTGTGGATGATGCTCCGGTCAGCAAGATGATGAGAAGCAATGCGACAGTTGTCAGGAACTGGGAGATCTGCATGAGCGTGACCGTGGTGATCGCCATCGGTGTCTCAACTTTTTGTTTATTGAGGAAGCGCAGGTTCAGCGCCGCAGGACCGATACCGGCAGGAGCCACGACCGTCACAACGGACGCGGCGATCTGTGCCAGGGTCGCGTCAGACAGTTTGATCTTCTCGGTAGACAACGCCACCAACGGCACGGCAGCACCGAACCACGTGAGCGCACCCAGGATGAACGCGATAAGAATCCACACCGGGCTGGCAGACGTAACAGCATCAGCGATTTCGCGGAAGTTCATCGAGCCGAGCACGACGATGAGGGCCACCGCGAGGATCGCGACCGTGATAATCGTCTTCGGGGCGAAGCGTTCAAGTTTCAAAAGCTGGGCGGATTCGTTCTTCTCATCGCCCACAATCGCAGTTCGCAGATTTGCCAACGTTTCACTCTTACGCACGGCACGGCTGATCTGCGCGGGCAGCACCGCGCCTTGCAACACCGGCGCGCTGGCCTTGAGTTCACGGATGCCTACCGCGCGCACCGCACTTTCCAGGGCGCGTTTTTCACCCACGCACACCGACAGCAACACCAGCATCTGAGCAATGTCGATCCTGCGGTTGAGCTCGTTCGTTGCCACTTCGCCCTGATCCCAGCCGAGCAGCCATACCTGTCCGGACGCGTCCAGCATCACCGAGTCGAACGTGAGATCGCGGTGCGTGATCGACCGGGAATGCGCCAGGAGTAACTGATTCCACACCTGATCCAGTACGTCGTCAGACAGGAGGTGATCAGGCGAATCCTTGAGCGTTGTCACCGGCGGGATCGCCTTGGATGCCACCAGGATTGAATCGCCTACCTGGGCCATTCCCAGTGGTTCAGCAACATGCACGCCAGCTCTGTGCGCAGCCAGCGTCGTCAGCGTGGAGCGTTCAGCGTTGGCTTTCAGCGACGGCGAGACCCATCGTGATATCCCGCGCAGACGCAGATTGTTCCATACGTCGATCAGCGTGCCTGTCAGTTCGCGACCCGGATCAAGCACCTGTACTTCCCACAGCCTGCCGTGGTCATCCCACACCGCATAGTGGCGGGCGTCGGGGCGTTGCGGGTAACGCGTGACGGTGTATTCAACCAGGTCCACATCGGTGGTGAACATGTGCAGATCCTGGCGCGTGGAAGTGACGTCAGCTTCCTCATCAGTGGAAGTGGTCACCTCATCGGTCACGTCAGTTTCAGGCGTGCCGGCATTGGTCGTCTCGCTGCCGGCTTGCACCGCGGTCGATCCTGGCCGAGCACCCACTAGTGCCGTATCGCGCCCCGGCTGCATGTCGGCCCCACTGATTACCGAGGCAGACCCGTCCCCTGTTGGATGGCGATCCGGATTGACGCGCCGTGAGTCTACCTCGTCAATCTTCCACGTCACCAGCGGCGAGGTTGACGTTTCCAGGTCGGAACGGATGATCCGCGAGGGGACAATGCCGATCGACAGCAAGCCTTCGACAATGTCGATTCCAGTGGCACGCTGATCCTCGAAACCGAGGACCCATCGTGCCAGTGAGCCGATCATACGGCCAAGCAGCAGGGAGACGAGCGCTGACGGAAGGCTCATGGTGCCGCGAATGACGCCGAAAAATGCGACGACCGCCAGACCGAGCCAGCCGTAGCGGATGGAACGCATATGCGTCGTTTCGCCGGCTGTGGTGAATAACGCGGCAAGCGTCATGAGGACCAGGTTGATGGCGGCGTGTGCGCCGAAGGTGCCGGTGGCACCTAACGGAGCCGTGAAATCGGCAGGTACATGATCGAGCACTATCATCAGAACCCAACCAGTGAACGTCGCGATCGCCGCGGTCAGGAGTGTTTCGATGATGGTGGTGAGTCTTCCTCGCCGGGCAAGCGCGCCCACGATGACGATAGGGCCGGCCAGAATGATCAGGCCCTCGATCAGCGTGACGGGCAGCAGGAAAATGGCTCGCAGAGCGCCGGCAAAGACGTTGCGCACATCGTCGGTGACCCCTTGCGTGGTTGAATGGGCGTACATACCCAACACCCACACCAGTGCGATTCCCAGGAGTGCGAGGATAACGTCGGTCAGATCCTCACGTCGGCGCGTGCGCTCCTCATGACGGTCAGCGAAATACGCGGGCCGCGACAGGCGCGGAAGGGGAGCGGTCGCGCGTTGAGTGGCGGCGAGCTGGTCGATCGACAGGTCATCGATGGACGCGTCGGGGTTTGAGCCGGGCGGCTCAGTGTCAGTCTTGGCAGAAGCGTTCGTGGTGGATCCGTGCGGTGTGGGCGTCGACGGGCCTGACGTCGCGGAGGGCGATGCGGATGTGGGTGTGGCTGAGCCAGGTTCGACCCAATCGGATGTCGTCGACTGGGGTGCCGTCGAATCCGCGCCCTTCAAAGTCATACGATCTATCCTAATGGCGCAACGCCTATTCGTGCAGTAACACATATAGGGTAGTGCGTGCACCGTTTTGAGGTGTTATGCCCCGCTAATGAAAGGGAACTTGTGCTGGCTGTAACCGTGATGCCAACCGATCAATCGTGGTTGACAACCGTCATCGGTTGGTTCCACGATCCCGAATCCTTGCTGCTCGCGATGGGTCCGTGGGTGCTGTGGGGCACGCTGCTGATCGTCCTGATCGAATCGGGCATTCTGTTTCCGGTGCTGCCTGGCGACTCCCTGCTGTTCACGGCCGGTCTGCTTCATGAGCGCCTGGGGCTGCACCTGCCGACCTTGATTGCACTGACGTTCGTCGCTGCGTTTATCGGCGCACAGATCGGCTATTGGCTGGGGCATCGATTCGGGCGGCGTCTCTTTTCCGACAATGCGCGGATTTTGAAGACCGAGCATTTGCACCAGGCTGAACGCTACTTCGTGAAGTATGGCGGGCGCTCGCTGGTGATCGGGCGTTTCATCCCGTTTGTGCGCACATTCATTCCGCTTGCCGCCGGTATCGCGCGCTACCCGTACGGCAAGTTCGTCATCTATAACTCGCTGGGCGCTCTGGCCTGGGGCGTGGGCATCACATGGGCCGGCTCCGCGCTGGGCGGTATCCAATTCGTTCACGATAATTTGTCAGTCATTATCATCCTGATCGTCGTGGTCTCGGTCATCCCCATGATCGCCGAGTTCGCCATTCAGCGTGTCCGTCAGTCTCGCAAAGGTCGCGCTGAAGCAGCCGAAGCATCCGCGCAGGTGTCGGATGCAGTCGATGCCGACTCCGAGGCTGCTGATCGCAGGTCCGGGTCAGTCAGCTCTGGTCCCGAAGCTGTCGACCCGAAGCCTGAGGCATTTCGGCGGGCCGGCAGCATCGCAATTGACGAGGGTGACCCGACCGGCACCGATCGCGCCACAGAAAGCTGATTCATGAACTGGGTTGCATGGTTGGGGCTGATGCCACTGGTGATCGCGATGGTTGTCATCGCAATCCTTCCCGGCTATTTCTGGGTGCGCACACAGATCCGTTCATCGGTGGTGGCTGCTGCAGCCGGACCGGCACTCACTGTCGGAACCGTGTCGATCCTGTCGATGATCTGGCATGCGCTGGGAGTTCCGTATACCCGCGCTACCGTTATGCCGGTCCTGGCATTGCTGACCTGCGCCGGAGCTGCGGTTTATGTGCTGCGTCGGCGCGCAAACCCTGAACATGGCGAACTGCTTGGAGACAGCCTGGTGGCGCGGCCACCACTGCGGGCAGATGCGCCGGCCTCGCACGCCTACCGCATTCTGTCGCGCAGAGCGCGCGGCGCAATCTGGTTCATGGTGTTTGTCGGCTGGGTGCTGGCCGCACTGCCCATGCTGATCGCGGCCAATCCGCGTGATCCCGTGCAACAGTGGGACTCTGTTTTCCACGTCAATGGTGTGTGGTCGATTCTGGAGACCTCACGTGCGGATCCTTTCGGAGGGTTGGCACCTCTGTACGGTGGACGTGAAGTTTTCTACCCGAACGCCTGGCATGCGTTCACGGCGCTGTTCGCCACGCCCGAAACCGTGATTCAAACGTCGAACGCGGCCTCGCTGGCACTGATGGCGCTGTGGGCGATCGGTGGCACAGCGTTCACTGCTGTCGTCACCACTTCACGGGTTGCCGTTGTCGTGGCACCCGTTGCTGCGGGCTGCATGCTCTCCATGCCGGCTGACGCCCTGACCATGTACAACCAGTGGCCCAACGCGTTGGGAGTCATCCTTCTGCCGGGAATTGCTGCAATGAGCCTGGTCTGGGGCAGGCGGTTGGCGCGATCGACCGATCGTGGGTTGGCTGGCGCGTTTGCACATCTTCCGCTGGGAGGGCTGATTGCCCTGGGCTTCGTCGGCATGGTGCTCGCCCACCCCACGGCCGCGTTTTCACTGGCTGTGCTGCTGATTCCACCGATCATTGCGTCCATGTTCATCCTCGTCAGGCGCTCCGCGTGGATCGGTCACTACGGCGTGGCTGCGGCAACAGGGGTGGTGTGCGTGGTGGCGGTGTGCGCGCCGCTGTGGATGCTGGGTATGGATCGCGTGCAGGCGATGGGGGATTACCCGAGGCGGGGCATTTCTTACGAGCAGGCTTTCTCGACCTTCCTGACCCCTTATCCGCCTTTCACCCGCACCATCGGCTTGATCTTGACCATCACGATCACCGCGGTGCTGATGCTGATTGGCATCATTGCGCTGATCCGCGGCGCATTTGTGTGGTCTCGAGTGGTCAAGAACGACATTCCCACCTGGCCGTGGCCGTCAGTGGTGCAGCCCGAGGCAGCAGTGCCTTCCGGCGCAGCGGCCCCCTCCGACGAGGCAGCGCAAACCGATGCAGCGCTCCACTGCCAGACAGCAGATTCTCACGATGCGGCAGAGCAGCCCTCGGCAATGCTGCAGGATTCGACGGAGCCGCCCTCGTCGACGGCCTCCATGACCGTGAGCGAACGAGCCGACCTGTGGATCGCAACGCGCCAACGCGTGCGCGAATCGTATGGGCCGCGTCCGACAACCTGGCTCATTGTCTCTTTCCTGCTGTTCGCGGCACTGACTTTCATGGCGTATGCGCCAGATTTTCCCGGACGCACCTACCTGCTGGCACCGTGGTACATGGATGCTCGTCGCATCATGGGGGTACAGAACCTCACGATGATTCCTCTGATCGCGTTCGGTTTCGAGCAGCTCGTGAACTGGGTGCGCTCGCACAGGGTGCGCGCCGCTGACGAGCATCATGCGCAATCGTCACTGTGGCGGGTCGGCGCACTGCTCGGCGTGTGGATCGTTGCCATGTCACTGGGCGGCGCGATGGATGCTCGGCTGTGGGCGGTGCGATACGTGTACGACGCAGATCACCTAGGCAAACCCGGAATGTCAACGAACGCGGAGCTGAACATGTTCCGGCGCATGCCTCAGACGGTGCCAGAAGATGCGTTGATCGTCGGAGATCCCATCGCCGGCGAGGCCTACTCGCTGTCGATCGGACAGCGTCAGGTCGTGTTCAGGCAACTGTCGACGGTTAACAAGGACACGGTTTCGCAAGATATCCTGCGCCGATCCTTTAATGAGATCCACACCAATCCCGAAGTGTGCCAAGTGGTTCGTGACCTTGGAATCACGCACTTCTTTGAGGACGAAGATGGCCAGTACTACAACTTCGCACGCTCCTCGCGAATGCCAGGGTTCTACAACGTGGACACATCCCACGGCTTCGAGCTGGTCGACACTGGCGGCACGGCGAAACTGTACCGCATTACTGCCTGCGACTGACGAAGCGCAGGGCGCGCGGAGTATGACTCAGTGCTTGTCAGCTGAGACCTGCTCGCCGGCTTCTGTGGCAGCCTGGTTTTCCTGACGGTCGGCTATCGGCTCCCAATCGTCGTGGTCGATGCCTTCTTCTTCAAGTTCCTCCGCGGCGACGGCCCCCATCGCGTCGACCAGTTCGACGTTTTCAACATCGGAGTCCTCGACTTCGTGGCGCAGCTGCCTGGCGTGTTTGCGGGAAAAACCGCGATCGAGGCGCAGACGGCGACGTATCAACTTGAGAATGCGGCCGCGTCGCTCCGACTCGTCGATGATGTCCTGGCGAGTCTTGATCCACGAGTAAAACAGCACCACCATCAGCACGATGCCGCAGTACCCCAAGATCGGGAAGAGCTTGTTGACCAGCTCTTTGAACCCGAGGAATGACAGCCCGAACCCTGCCACTGTCAGCGCCAGCAAGATGACGCGGAACCGCATGTCGCCACCGTGCGAGAAACGCTTGGCCAACGCGTAGAACATGGCAATCGCGGTGTTGAAAATCATCAGGAACGTCACGATTGCCATCGCAAAGCCAAACCACGGATGGATGTGGTTGACCAGTGCCAGCATCGGCATGTCCTGGTCATACACGGTCGTCATTTGCGTCAGCAACGCGCCGGCGACCAGTGTGAGCAGTACGCCGTAGACGATGCCGCCGATCATTCCCCCGCGCCCGGCAACCTTCAGATCCGTGATGTCACCGCCCATGACGATCGCCATCGACACAACGGTGGACAGACACACGCCCACGTAGTTCAGGGTCGAAATATGCCACGCCGGAAGGGCCGTGTCCACCAGCTGCGCAGACTCGTGGATATCCTCCCACGCCGCATCAATGTGCGTGAATGACCAGATCACCACGATGAGGACGCACAGGATCAGCACGGGCGTAATCATGCCGATGATCTTCGTAACCTTGTCCACATCCAGCATTCCCACCAGCATGACCAGCACCGTGATGATCGCGGAACCCACCCATGTCGGCAGTCCAAACTGCTGTTCGAGATTCGAGCCGCCACCCGCAATCATGACGAAACCCAGGCTAAAGAGCGTAAACGTGATGATGATGTCGAACAGGCGGGCAAGGAATGGATGTGCCACCCCGCCGAATACCACGTTGTGGTCGCTGGCCAGAAAGTATGATCCGAGCTGAACGACCACCAGACCTGCGAATGAGAACACCGCACCGGTGATGACGGCGCCGACGATGCCCCACACCCCAAATCCGGAGAAATACTGCAGAACTTCCTGGCCTGAGGCAAAACCTGCACCAACGGTGATGCCGATGAAGGCAAGGGCAACAGTCAAGACTTTTTTATTCATGAACGGCTTTCGACGCGAACATTTCCTTTGATACTTTAACCTGCTTTGCTCGTTCACATGCGACTTTTATGCCGGGCGCCAGCGGCAGCGATCGGCCAGTTCGGCGATTCTTCCTTGTGTTCGCCGCTATTGACGAGGGTGGCTTCCACCTCCACTGCTGTCACTTAATCCACACGCTTATCCACACATGGGGAAAACTACATCAGTGTAATTCAGCAGATAGCTGTGGCTTGACGTCGCTTATTTCGCCGACACCTCGCCGGTAGGGGGACCAGGTTCGGCCTGGTTCTGCAACACTGATTCACCGTCAAGATTGTCGTGAGCAATACCATGCGCATCAAGGTCGGCACACGTTTCTGACCCGATGGACTCCATTAGCTGAGCGTCCTCAATGGGTGAGGCGCTCACCTCACGGTCCAGGCGCGCCTGGTCGCGCCTGGAAAACACACGATCCGTGCGTAGTTTGCGTCTGAGCAGACGCGTGATTCGCCCTCGTCGATCAGTTTCCTCGTTAATTATGCGGCGCGTGCGAATCCACGAGTAGCCCAGCACGCCCATCAGGATGAAGCCGGCATAACCAATGACGGGGAACAGCCAGGTCACCAGGTTCTTGAAGCCGAAAGCCGACAGGACGGTGCCGGCCACAACCAGCGTCACCAGCACCAGGCGAAAACGGCCGGTGCTTCCTGTGGAGAAGCGTGAAGCCAGCGCGTAGAACATGCCGATCGCAGAGTTCAGGATCATGCCGAAAACAACCAGTGCCATCACGTGCCCCGCCCACGGTGCCGCGCTGGCGGCCAACGTCAGCATCGGCATGTCATCGCGGTACACGGTCGGCACGTGCACATACAGCGACACCGTAATCGCCAGCAGGAGGACTCCGAAGAACACGCCGCCGAGAAGGCCGCCAAAGCCAGCCACTTTCGGATCGGAAATATCGCCACCGATGACGATCGCCATTGACGCCACCACGCATAGGTTCATTGCCACGTAATTCAGTGACGACAATGACCAGTGCGCAATGGTGGTGTCAACCAGCTGCGTTGAAGCGTGGATGTCACTCCAGGTGGCGTCGATGTGTGTCAGCGCGTAGATGGTCACCACCAGGACGCAGATGATCAGCACCGGTGTGAGCGCGCCGATGATGCGCGTAACCCTGCTGACATCCAGAAACCCCATGGCCAGAACAACCACGATCACGATCGCTGAGCCAACCCATGTCGGCAGGCCGAACTGCTGATTCAGGTTCGTTCCTCCGCCGGCAATCATGATGAAACCAATTGAAAAAGCTGTGACAGTGACCGTGACGTCGAACAGGAATGCCAGAACCGGGTGCGCCACCCCGCCGAACACGACTTTGTGATCGCTGGCCAGGAAATAGGAGCCGAGCTGGACAATCACGAAACCTGCGAATGAAAACACGATGGCAGCGGCCAATGCGCCGACCAGGCCCCACGGACCAAAACCGACGAAGTATTGAAGCACTTCCTGCCCGGAGGCAAAGCCTGCACCCACGGCGATCGCAATGTACGCCATGGCAACGGTCAGGACTTTCTTATTCATCTGTCGATCCGTTCCCGGGTCGCTTCCTCACTGATGGGCGCCTCCAATAGCGCCGGCGCACCGTCGCGGCGTGGCACACGCCGCGGGGAAAGTCGCCCTCGTCAGTGACCCGAAGTAGTGATACCCACGAACTATAGTTGACCAACCCTGCCGTGTGCGCGCGATTGAGGGGCGTCACCGCACATGCCCGCGACCCCTCCCCGCTGGCGCGGTAGTAACGGGCGGTGTATCTGAACTACCATGAACACATGATTGATATGCGTGCCTTGCGAGAAGATCCCGAACCGGCCCGCGCCTCACAGCGTGCGCGCGGCGCAGACGTGGAACTGGTGGACCGAATCCTCGAAGCCGACACGAAGCGGCGTGAACTGCTCCAGGAATTCGAGCAGCTGCGCTCGCAGCAAAAAGAGGTCTCTCGATCTGTGGGGCGTGCCAGCAAGGAAGAGCGGCCCGCAATCCTGGCTGAGGCCAAGGAACTGGCTGCGCGGGTCAAGAATGCTGAGGCCGCATCGAACGAAGCAGGCGAAGAAGCCGACAAACTGGCACGCATGCTGCCGAACCTGATTCTGCCGGGAGTGCCCACCGGTGGTGAAGAAGACTTCGTGGTGCTGCGCCATGAAGGCCCCGATCCGCGTGACTTCGCGGCCGAAGGGTTCGAGCCGAAAGATCACCTGGAAATCGGTGAAAAACTGGACGCAATTGACGTCGAACGCGGCGCCAAGATTTCAGGATCGCGTTTCTACTACCTCAAGGGAATCGGCGCGCGCCTGGAGCTGGCGATGATGACCATGGCGCTGGATCAGGCTGTCGCTGCAGGTTTCACTCCGATGATGACGCCGACGCTGGTGACGCCGCAGGTCATGGGTGGCACAGGATTCCTCAACGAGCATTCCGATGAAATCTACTACCTGCCTGCTGACGATCTTTACCTGGTGGGAACCTCAGAAGTCGCGCTCGCGGGCTACCACATGGGTGAGATTCTGGACCTGAGTGACGGCCCGAAGCATTACCTCGGATGGTCAACCTGCTACCGGCGCGAAGCTGGGGCAGCCGGGCGCGACACGCGCGGCATTATCCGTGTCCACCAGTTCAACAAGGCGGAAATGTTCTCGTTCTGCCGCCCTGAGGATGCTGAAGAGGAGCACAAGAAATTCCTTGCGTGGGAAGAAGAGATGCTGGCGAAGATGGAACTGCCCTACCGCGTCATCGATACTGCGGCCGGCGACCTCGGCACCTCGGCAGCACGCAAGTTCGACTGCGAGGCATGGCTGCCGACCCAGCAGCGCTACATGGAGGTCACCTCCACATCGAACTGCACAACCTTCCAGGCCCGGCGCCTGGGCATTCGAGAGCGCCGCGATGGCCAGATGTTCCCGGTTGCCACGCTCAACGGCACACTGGCGACAACCCGCTGGCTCGTCGCGATCCTGGAGAACCATCAGCGTGAAGACGGGTCCGTGCGCGTGCCTGAAGCAATGCGGCCCTACCTGGGTGGAATCGACGTCCTGGAGCCGCGGTGAGCATCCCGCTCCTCACACCGCCCCCGTCCGGCGAGCAGGCCATCCCCTTCGATGAACTCGTCGCGAGGGCCGAGGCCGGCCTGCCCTCGTCACTTCCCGGCGATCCGACCAAAATCATGGTCGCCCTGGACGTTGACGGCACATTGTTGCTTCCCGAGGGTGCCTCTGAGCGTGTCATCAGCGCATTCCATGACGGTGTTGCTGCCGGAATGAAGATGGTGATCGCCACTGGGCGAGGCGTCAATGCCGTCGACCCGGTCTTTGGCTATCTGAAAGCCAGTCAGGGGTGGGCGGTGTGTTCGAACGGCACCACGATGGGTCAGTGGGATCCTCAGCTCGAGGGTGGTCGACGCGTGGTGCGCCGGCACAGTTTCAATCCCGCAGAAGCAATTGACGCGTTACGCCAGGTCATGCCGGATGCATTGATCGGGTCAGAACGCGACTATGGATACGCTGTTTCTGCGCCGTTCCCACATGGTGAGCTGATCGAAACGTTCCGCGTCGAATCGATGGAGAACCTGCGCAGCACTCCCAGCACCAAACTCGTTGGCCGTGCGCCGTCGTTGACGCGTGAAGAATTCAGCGAGGCGATCGCGCAGACTGGCCTGGCTGACACACATGAAGTGGCGATCGGATGGACGTCCTGGGTGGATGTCGGTCCTCGCGGCTTTACCAAGGCGACCGGTCTGGAAGAACTGGCCGAGTACCTGCAGGTGCCCCATAGCGGCATCGTCACGGTGGGGGATGGAACGAATGACATCCCGATGCTGCAGTGGGCTGCGCACGGCGTAGCGATGGGCGGCGCTGATGAGGACGTGCGCAGTCATGCCGACGCGGTGACCGGGTCGGTGGAGAATGACGGCGCTGCTGCTCTGGTTCGCGCGATTTTGAATCGCTTCTGACTCACCGGCTTGTCACGGACCTGAGGACGGCGACTGGCGGCTCGACACGCAAACGGTGTCTGTCAGGTGTCAAAACCGAGTTATTGCTGACAAAAAGGACCCTCGGCTCCTCACGTTCGTGGCCAATGAGATATAAATGAAGTGGCTTATCGTAATGGTTACGGCCGATACGAGGAGCACCCGTCACACACGTTGAACGCCGACTCGCTTGCGTATGCCGCAGGGGTGAATGAGCGCTCAGTCCATACATTTGAAGGCAGGAGATGTCACGATGTATTCACACGCATCGCCCCTGGAGCATTCTCCGCTCGAATCACAGTGCTCATCATCGACGCACACATCCAAGCCAGATGCTCACGGTGCCACACGTCCCCCTCGGCAACCACGAATGCGACGAGCACTGATTGCGGCTCTGGCTGTATGCGCATGTGGAGCATTGGCGAGCTGCGGGACGCCCCAGGCGCAGGAGAAAACCGAACTGGACTTTTTCCAGTTCAAAGGTGAAGCCAAAACAGATTTCGAAGAAATCGCGGCTGACTTTGAGGCCGAAAATCCCGACATTGACATAGTCATTAACCAATCGGCAGATGCGGACACCGCGATCCGTACGCTCCTGGTGAAGAACCGCCCGCCGGATGTCATCACCCTGAACGGTAACGGAAAATTCGCTGACCTGGCACGAGCCGGCGTCTTCCACGACTTTTCAGGTGACCCGCTGCTTGAGCACATTAACCCGGCTGTGCAGGACATTCTGGCTGACCTGGGAAATGCGGAAGGCGAAGTCAACGGTGTCGGCTATCTGAACAACGCAGACGGCATCATCTACAACCGCCAGATTTTCAAGGAACAGGGCCTGGAAGTTCCCTCCACATGGGAAGAACTGCTCGATGTGTGTGAAAAGCTCAAGGCCGCTGGCATCACACCGTTCTACGGGACGGTGGCCGACGCGTGGACCACACTGCCCTCATTTAATGGGTTGGGCGCCTACGCCGCGCGCGACGGGTTCTTCGACACCATGCGCGAGCAGGGTACGGATATCGGGCCGGATTCGGCGGTGTCGTTCCAGAAGAACTTCACCGAACCGATGCAGCGCCAACTCACCTTATTCGGATACGCACAGGACGGATGGCGTGCCCGAACCTACGACGACGGCAACGCCGCATTTGCCAACGGTGAAGTCGCCATGCTGATGCAGGGTATCTGGGCGCTCAATCCGATCCGTCAGGCAAACCCCGACGTGGATGCGGCAATTTTCCCGTATCCGGCTCCCGAAGGTGAGGGCGCCGACCAGCGCCTGCTGGTGACTGGCGTGGACGTCGTTGTGACGATGGGGAAGGGGGCGGCGCACCCTGAAGAGGCACGCCGCTTCTTCGACTACCTCTTCCAGCCTGAAGTCATCGAGAAGGTCGCGAAGTCGCAATCCATGTTCCCCTCCCTCAGGGAAGCTGACTACCCGGATGATCCGGCAATTCAGGAACTGGCTCCGTTCTTCGATGGAGGCCACATCGCAGGATTCGTGGACCACCACGTTCCCGCCTCTATCCGACTGGACCCTCTGGTCCAGCAAGGATTGTTTGACGCAGACCCATCAGTGACACTGCAGCAGCTGGATCGCCAGTGGCGTGAATACGCTGCACGCACTGTGGAGTGAAAGGAAAATCCATGTCATCAACACCTGGTGCTGGCGCCGGATCGCACAATGCCGGCAGCACGGACGGCGAAGACGGCCGCATGGTTGACCTGCCGCCACAGTTGCGCGAACGCATGCGCTCACGAGACACAGCAACGGCGAGTGAACCTGCACGTTCGGTGACCACCACGGCAACGGCTACGGCCGTGTCGGGTACGGCCTCATCGGGCACGCTCTCGGCTAAGTCCTCGGCCTCGTCCGCACGCAGATCCGGTTCAGATAAGGGGAAGCGACGGACGGTGTCGCCCACCAAGGACCGCACGTACACGATGATTGTTGTGCCCGCGCTCATTGCGTTCGCACTGTTCCATACACTGCCCGTCCTGATCGGCGTGTTCTTCTCGTTCACGAACTATGCCGGATACGGAACGTGGAAATTCGTTGGAATCTCCAACTACATCAACATTTTCCGCGACGAGCGCATGTTCCACGCATATGCGGCCACCTTCATTTTCGCCATCATCGCCACGATCCTGACGAACGTGATCTCACTGATCATCGCCGTGGCGCTGAACTCGAACATTCTGGCCCGTAACTTCTTCAGAGGCGTGTTCTTCATCCCCTACGTCCTGTCGGTGCTGATCATCGGCTACGTCTTCAAATTCATGTTCTCAACATCGTTGCCGAAGATTTTCTCCAGCATTCCGCTGTTCAGAGACAACATTTTGACGCACCCGATCGCCGCATGGGGAGCGATCATCACGCTGGCCGTGTGGCAGGCAAGCGCATTCGCGATCATCTTGTACCTGGCCGGATTGCAAACCGTTCCAGACGATGTGTACGAGGCTGCCGCACTGGATGGTGCGAACTCGTGGCAACAGTTCTGGAAGATCACGTTCCCACTGATCGGCCCCTTCTTCACCCTCAATATGGTGCTGAGTTTGAAGAGCTTCCTGCAGGTCTTCGACCCGATCATCGCGCTGACCGACGGCGGACCGGGCACGGCAACCGAATCGGTCTCCGTCCTGATTTACCGAGGCGGCTTCACCGGCGGTGAGTTCGCCTACCAGACAGCAAACGCGGTGTTCTTCTTCGTGGTGATCACCATCGTGTCGCTGTTCCAATTCAGAATTTTGCAACGTGGGGAGGGAAAGTAACATGACTGCTCCCATGACACCAGGCACACCGATCGAATCAACGTCCTCGTCAACGTCGTCGCCCTCGACGCGAGGGACAGCCGGGCAGAACTCGGCCAACACGTCGACGCGCAAGATACGCCCTTCAAAGAGGCGCCGCATCAACTGGGTGGCCACGCTGTTTATCCTGTTCACGTCTCTGGGCGTGCTGATCCCGATGTACCTCGCCGTGGTTGTTGCGCTCAAGTCGCCTGATCAGGTGCTCAACGGCAACGGGTTTGAACTGCCGACCTCGATCCGCTGGCAGAACTTCGCGGACGCCTGGGAGCGCGCCGACTTCAAACACGCGCTGGTCAACACCGTGTTCGTCACAGCACTGACCCTGGTGTTCACGATTTTGACCTCGTCGATCGTGTCCTGGGCGATTGCACGTAACCTGCATAAGCCGTTCTTCAAGGGCGCGTTCTACTACCTGCTGTCGGCACTGTTCATCCCGTTCCCGATCATCATGCTGCCGATCATCAAGCAGATGTCGATCCTGCACCTGGATCGACCCATCGGCATGGTCATCCTGTACACGATCTTCGGATTGTCGATGAACTCGTTCATCTACGTCTCCTACATCCGCTCGATTCCCATTGAGCTGGAAGAGGCGGCGCGCGTGGATGGCGCATCCACGTGGCGTGTGTTCTGGCAGGTGATTTTCCCACTGCTCACTCCGATGAATGCGACGGTCGGAATCATCACGTGCGTGTGGGCATGGAATGACTTCATCTTGCCGCTGGTTGTGCTGACCGACCCGGCGCACCGCACGCTGCCGCTGGCACAGTATGTGTTCCAGGGACAGTTCAACCTGGACTACTCGGTGGCATTCGCCTCCTACCTGATGGCGATGGCTCCGCTGCTGCTGGTCTATGTGTTCTCTCAGCGCTGGGTGATCTCGGGTGTAACCCGCGGATCCGTGAAGGGCTGATCCCGTACACATAACTCAAGGGGCGCCTCGGGGTGTGAACTCCGGGGCCCCCCTTGAGTTATTGACATGTGACAGGGGCGACGTCCACAGTCGAACTCGTCAACTCCGTCACACATGGATGAACGAGGGCGTCGCTGCGTCGCTACTGAGACGGATGCGCAGTGTCATCGGTTCGTGCTGTCATGGTGATCCGCATTGCTGGTGATCCGCACGCTCAGCGGCAAGTGTGGTGAGAACGTCCTGCAGCACTAGTCCGTGGTTGTGCTCGGGGTCTTTTGCCGCGATGAGCAGCGTGACAACATCGCAGGTGAGATGGTTTTCCACGAAGTCGCGTGCGGCTCCGCTGTCAGCCAGTTCCTGACGGTAGCTGTGTGCAAACTCCTCAAATCGTTCGGGTCGGTGTCCGAACCAGGTGCGCAGCTGCGGTGATGGTGGCAGGTCCTTGTTCCATTCGTCCAGGGCGGCGCGCTCTTTGGAGATCCCCCGTGGCCAGAGACGATCGACAAGAACCCGGAGGCCGTCAGACGGCTCCGGATCCTCGTAGATGCGTTTGAGATGAAACTCAGGCATTCACGACAAGCTCTTTCTTGAGGCCGCCGAGTGCCTTGGAGACGGGGCAGTTGTCCTTTGCCCACTCAGCCTTTTCCTTGAAGGCTTCAGCATCGAGGCCGGGAACCTTACCGCTGACGGTGAGTTTGGCTCCGGAAATGCCGTCCTTCGGGTTGAAGGAGACCTCAACAGTGGTGTCGAGGAATTCGGGTGCATGTCCGTTTTCGGTCAGCTCGTTGGTCAGTGCCATCGAATAGCAGGTGGCAAAGGCTGCTGCGATGAGTTCTTCGGGGTTCGTGGTGCCCTGGCCTGGATCAGTGCGCTTGCCCCACGCGACGTCCAGTGTGACCACACCGGATGTTTCGAGTGTCGTTTGTCCGGCGCCGTCTGTCAGGCCACCTTCCCAGTGGGTGCTCGCAGTGCTCACAGTTGAATTCGCCATTGTGACTCCTCTCATAGTGGATGTGCACTTCATGTCTACCCTATTTGCCGGCTCGGCGCGCCCTCAATGGAAATATTCAGCGCGCGGCGAGATTATCCGGAGTGAGGTCATGCGCGTGGGAATGCGGTGTTGGCGCCTGGCGGCGCTGTCACATCCAGCCGAACCTGGCCGGGTGCACCTGGACGTGTTGGCTCATCTGTCGCCGCACGACCGAGTGCACCTAGCGCTCGTAGGTCACGCATTGCAAATCGTTGAATTCGTGATAGGTCAGCAATCCAGCGTCACGGAATCCGAGCCGCTCAAACAGTGCCCGCATGGGCGTGTTTTCGGATCCGTATCCGCGCGCAGATGCCCGTTCGGTGACTGCGTCGCAGCGAATTCAATCAGCTTGCGAGCCAGTCCCATTCCGCGAGCTTCTTCGGCAACGATCAGTCGGTGCATCACCCATGTTCCCTCCTTCCCTCGCGCGGAGTCTTCCACGTCAGATTGGCCGCATCGTAAAACGGGCCGGGAGTGTCGTCGATACTCAGATAGGCCAGGACGTCTCCTCTGCTGGCAACCCCCCCATCCGTAGCCGCTTCGAATATCTGCCTCAATATGCTCGGTCAATGGATAGATGCCAGATTGCCACTGATCAAGTCCATCGCGCTGCATCCGATCAGCTTCGCGGGCAAACAGCGCCATGATCTGCTCGGTGTCGGCACCGATCGCGCGGAATTGGCGCGCGCCTCAATCAAGCGCTCAAGGTAGAAATCAACGGATCAAGGTATAAGACTTTGAACTATCAACGGGCAAAGGTCTTAGTCAACTGGTCAAGGTGCTACGGGAGCGTCGGATCAACTGGTCAAGGTAAGAGCGCCTCCACGTGCAGTCTCCTCACAGCCAACTGCAAACCGGCGCCGACCCGTGAAAGCAAACCGCGCCCGCCCCGTGAAAGCAAACCGGCGTGCACGTCACGCAGACGCACACGCCGGTCAGCAGTTCACAGCCCTGCGGGCGCTCAGAAAGACGACACCTCGTAAAGGGAGCGTCCCTCTTTCACGTGCCCGCGCTGGAGGCCTTACTTGGCAGCTTCTTCAGCTTCCTTGTTGGCCTTCTCATCGGCTTCAAGCTTGGCCTGAGCAGCCTCTTCAGCCGCAGCCTTTTCCTCGTCGGTCGGGGTTTGCGACGCGCCCTGCGCGTCATCAGCGCTTTCTACCTCAACGTCAGGCAGTTCAACATCGGTGTCCAGGTCAGCCCAGTATTCCTCGGCCCACGGATCTTCGATCGGCTGGCTTCGACGCCACAACAGGTATCCCACACCAGCGGCGCTCAGCCCCAGTGCCGTCCAGCCGAGGCACTTGGCAACGCGGTGTGACTTACGCTTTGGGGTCGGCGTGGTCAACGCATGTGATCCGGCATCGGCAGCGCGGCGAGCGCGTTCGATCAGGTCACCGTCAGTCTGAGCGGCAGCCGTTGCTTCCGTCCATGCGCGGTTCACGCGAGGCATGTAGTCATCCTCGGCACGCTTACGTGCTTCTTCAACCACGGGACGAACCTTGTCTGCAGCATCGCGGGCACGGTCAGTCGCTTCGTCAATGTAAGGTTGGGCAGACTTGCGGGCGCTGTCTGCAGTCTTGCGAGCATTATCCAATACCTCCTGAGCGCGCGGGCCGGCCCAGTCCAAGCCCTGTTCCGCCAGGTCAGCGACCTTTTCGGCAGCGGCATGAGCCTGCTCAGCCAGAGTGGACCCCAGCTGAACGGCATCAGATTTAATCTGCTCCGGATCGAGTTGGTGTTTCTTAGCCATTGATGCCTCCGGATCTTGTTTCTTCATTGCGACGAATGACGCAAAGGGTCTTCCCTCCTATTGTGCACCGTCACACGATTCAATGCACTTCAATCACACCATAAAAGGCCGGCAGACAGTGACCATTTACGTAAAATGCGCGCTGGGCGAACGGCTGCCCACACGCGTGCTCACAGGCGGAAAATCTGTCACTATAGATTCATGCAAGCTATTCTTCATACTTCACAAGGCGATATCCGCCTGGACCTGTACCCCGACCACGCACCGTTCACGGTGAAGAACTTCGTGGGGCTGGCAACCGGTGAGCGCGTGTGGACGCACCCCGGCACCGGTCAGGAAATGAGCTCACCGCTGTACAACGGCGTGATCTTCCACCGCGTCATCGACGGCTTCATGATCCAGACAGGTGACCCGCTCGGCACCGGCACAGGAGGTCCCGGCTACCAGTTCAATGATGAAATCCATCCGGAACTGAACTTCAACGAGCCGTATGTCCTGGCAATGGCCAACGCCGGAACCCGCATGGGGAAGGGCACCAACGGATCCCAGTTCTTCATCACCGTCGCACCGACCCAGTGGCTGCAGGGCAAGCACACGATCTTCGGCAAGGTGGCCGACGATGAGTCACGCAGCGTCGTCGACGCGATCGCACAGGTTCCCACCGACGGACGCGACAAGCCGCGCGAAGACGTCGTGATTGAATCCGTGGAGATTCTTGACAAGTAGACGCGGGCTGATGCCTGCATCATCAGTGACGAGGGCGACCACCGGTAAGCTGGATACTGCCAGCCCTGACAGCCGGATGGGACGCCCTCGTCCACTGTGGCGGGCGCAGCCCTTCCAACGGTGAGTTCGAACAAAGGATGAGTATGGCCAAGATGCCTCAGTACGGTCAGCGTTCAGACCCGAATGCGGCTCCGCCGTGTCCACGCCACCCTGATGTGCAGTCCATCGACTACTGCAAGGTATGTAACCGTCCGATGTGCTCGCAGTGCCGTGTACCGGTGGAAGTGCGCGCCATGTGTGTGGACTGTGCGAAGAAACGAGGCCGACGCGGACGCCGTCAGATGCGCTGGACTCAAAAACCGACAGTGACGATGGTGCTTATTGGCCTGTGCGCAGTGACATTCGTGGCGATGAAGCTCATTCCGCAGGTCTACAGTTCCCTGGCGTTCATGCCGGCGATCGGATGGCTTGAGCCCTGGCGAATTCTGACGACTGCATTCCTGCATGCCAACGTCCTGCACATCCTGTTCAACCTCGTCGCACTGTGGTTCGTCGGCTCGAGCATCGAGCCTGTGCTTGGATGGTGGCGTTTCCTCATCCTGTATATCGCCAGCGCGATCGGTGGCAGTGCCGGTGTCCTGGCCTGGTGCTTCGTCAGCCGACAAACACTGTTGGTGACCACTGTTGGGGCGTCGGGCGCCGTATTCGGCCTGTTCGCCGCGATTTTCGTCCTTCAGAAGATGAGCGGGATCAATACGACATCGATTCTGATCCTGCTGGCAATCAACCTCGGTTACGGCTTCATCGTGCCCAATATTTCCTGGCAGGCGCATGTCGGCGGCATGATCGTGGGCGCGCTGGTGACGTGGGGCTTTGCGCATATCATGAGGCGCCCGCCGCGTCGCAGGAGCGGTGAGGTCGTCGTCAACCGTCAGGCCGAGGCCACGCGCAAGACACGCATCAGCGCACTGGCCGGTGCAGGAATGCTGATCGCCGTGTGCGCCGTGGTGGCTGTGGAATATGCCGCGTTGCTCGCTTTGAACTACTAGTCGGTTTACGGGCGGACGAGGTGAGGTGAGCGCCGCCGCATGGTAAATGAAGTCAGCGCGCTCGCCGAGCAGCCGAGCTTACCGCCAGCGCAGCGTCATCAGGAAACCGATCAGCATAATGCCGAAACCGATGACCAGGTTCCACCATGAGATACCGGGGATCGGGAAGCGTGCGGACGAGATGTAGTACACCATGACCCACACCAGGCCAACAATGAGCAGTGTAATGAAAGCCGGAGCCCACCACGATGGGCTCATGGGGATGTCTTCAGTCCATGAGTGGACTTCGGTATCCTGCTCAGCTACTTCGCCGCTTTTGCGCTTGCGTTTTTTCGACTCGGCCACAACCTACTCCTGATCGCTCTCCCGGAATGGGGCCGGGACTTGAATAACTGCCGTGGCGCGTTATGCGCCTGGATATCCTCTAGCGTAGTCTCGGAGTGGGGTATCGGCCAAAGCGATCGACGCGCGGTGGTCGTTTTCGGTCTATCTCACTGTGGTCTGCCGCCTGCCAACGTGATGCACCCACCGCTCAGATATGGTCCGACCAGTCAGGAGGGATGATGAGCGACAGCGATTCGCCGCAGTCACCTCCGCCGAGCTATGCCCCGCGTGCGCGGATGGATCCACCACGTAAACGTTCAGGGGAGCGTTCGCCCAAGAGACGAACGTGGAAGAAAACCCGCTCAGCACTGGCAATCCTGGTCGTGATGGTCACCTGCGGCGTCGTCTTCGGCGTAGCGGCCTCCAATACGCGGGGCCAGGCATCAAGCAGCGACGTCAACCTGCTGTCCATGGTGCGAGACAGGCAGGAAACCGTTCAGGAGCTGACAGATCAGCGCAACAGCCTGCGCGAATCCATCCATCGCTACGTGGACACCACCTCATCGAGTGACGATCCTGCAACGAATGAGGGAGCTGCCTCGTCAATCCCGATCGGAACGACTACCGCTGTTCAGGGGCCGGGTGTCACCGTCACGCTCACTGACGCGCCTGCAGATCAGATTTTGCCCGAGGGTGCCCAGCCCGACGATCTGGTGATTCACCAGCAGGACATTGAAGATGTGATGAATGCGTTGTGGCGCGGCGGTGCGGAAGCGATGACGGTGCAGGGCAAGCGCGTCACGTCACGCTCGGTCATTCGCTGTATCGGCAACGTCATCCTGGTGGACGGCACCTCGTATTCACCGCCGTATGCGATTTCCGCCATAGGCGATCCTGATCGCCTCAAGCGAGCAATCAATTCAGATGAGAGAATAATCAACTATAAGAGGTATGTCGTGAAGTACGGCCTGGGCTGGCGTCTGGATGAAGAAAAGGACTTGACATTCACCGCACTGCCCGAAGACACTTCACCTCAGTACGCGCGCATTGTGGAGGATCATGGCTAGTTCAGGCACACCGGCTCACGTCCGGAGGATTGAGAGCGCCCCAGCATCATTGCCGACCCGCATCATCGGAGTGATCGGTGAGTTGCTCATCACCGTTGCCATCATCCTGGGCCTCTTCGCGTTCTGGCAGTTGTTCTGGACGAGCTACCAAGTCAGCGGGCCGGCGCAGGAAACGGTTCTGCAATTCGAACAGGAACACCAGGCCCCGCAAAAATCAGGTGAACGGCGCACGGATGAACCACCGGCGATCGATCAGCCTGCTCCTGGTGAGGTCTACGGCGTTGTTCACGTGCCGAAATGGAACTGGGCAAAGATTCCGCTTGCTGAAGGCACCACTCCCGATGTGCTCGCGAAAGCGTATGCCGGGCACTACGTGGAAACGGCTCAGCCGGGCGCCCTCGGCAATTTCTCTGTCGCCGGGCACAGGCGAACCTACGGCAACAACTTCCGTTTCATTGATCGCCTCGAACCTGGTGACCAGGTCGTTGTTGAAACGGCCAACACGTACTACGTGTACACGATGGACAATTTCGAGATCTACTCCGCCGACGATGAAACAAACATCAAGACGATCGCTCCAGTCCCCGGCGACCTCAGTTTTTCTGAAACCCCTACCGAGCGGTGGATGACGATGACGACGTGCCATCCCGAGTGGTCGAACACGGAGCGATACATCGTGCACCTCAAGCTGGATTCGTGGACGCCCAAGGAAACCGGTGTTCCTGCAGCACTGGCCAGCGAGCCTGCGAAATGACCGCCGTATTTGTCTTGCCCCGCGTGTGAAGAGAGGATTCGACCAACATGTACGCATGGATTTTCCGCCACCTACCTGGCCCGGCCTGGCTCAAGACCATCGAGGCTATTTTGCTGATCGTTCTTGTCATCGCCGTGCTGTTCCAATGGGTGTTCCCGTGGTTCCAGTCCACTTACATTGACGGGAACGTCACCGTCTGATGACAACACCTGGAAACGACTCGTCAATGGCCCCAACCGAATCTGCTCCGCGCCAGCGTCGAATCCTGTGCGTGGACAACTATGACTCATTCGTCTGGACCATCGTCGGCTACCTGCGTCACCTCGGCGCGCACGTGGACGTCGTGCGTAACGACCAGGTGGATCTTTCCCTCATTGACGAGGGCGCCCGCGGGGCCGCTGCTGATGGTGAGCGTACGTATGACGGCGTGCTCGTCTCACCCGGGCCAGGCCGACCCGAGGAGGCAGGAAGCCTGCTTGATGTGATCGATGTGTGTGCCAGATGGCACGTACCGATGCTGGGAGTGTGCCTGGGGCATCAGGGACTGGGTGAGTATTTCGGAGCGGACGTGGTGCGCGCTCCCGAATTGATGCACGGTAAGACCTCACCGATTACGCACGATGGGCGCGGTGTTTTCGCCGGCGCGGAGAATCCTCTCACCGTCACGCGTTATCACTCGCTGGTTGTCGATCCTGCGACGGTGCCGGAGTGCCTGGAGGTCAGTGCGACCACGGACAGTGGCATCATCATGGCGTTGCGCCACAGAGAGCTTCCTCTTGAGGGCGTGCAGTTCCATCCTGAATCGGTGATGACGCGCTCGGGCCACCTCATGCTGGCCAACTGGTTGGCAGCCTGCGGTGACGCGGATGCGCCCAGGCGCGCACGTGAGCTGACACCTGTGGTTGCCGAGCGCTCTGAGCTAACCGACTAACGGGCCGACCGCGGAGCCGGGCACCGAGCCGGCGCTTACCGTCGATTACTTAGTTGCCACTTTGAGAGCCTGAGGACGATCCCCTCGAGACGTACACCTTCACCGTGCCACCCTGGGAGACGAGCTGGCCTTCGCCGGGCTCAACGTTGACGACCATTCCCTTGGCGACATCGTTGCTGTCCATCTCGTACACATCCGGAACCAGTTTGAGTTCCTTGAGAGCGTTGACCACAGCTTCCTGGGACTGGCCGGGAAGGCCGGCAGGGATAGCCACATTTCCGGACGCAAGCTGCAGCGTGATTTCTGAATCCTTGGCGACTTTTTCACCGGCAGCGGGTGCGGAGGAGACGACACGATCCTTCGCCTGCTCGGCGGAATCGACGCTCGTGACGGATCCGACCCGCAGTCCGGCTGCTTCGATCGTGGAACGCGCCTGCTCCTGGCTCATTCCGTTGACATCAGGAACGGCAACCTGGTTGCTGCCCGAGGACACGATGAGCGTAACCGTCGATCCCTTCTTGGCCATTTCCTTAGCCTTCGGTGAGGTTTCGACGACGCTGCCTTCAGCAATATCATCGGATGGCTTCTTCTGGTCGGAGACCTTTACTTCGAAACCGGCGTTTTCCAGGATTGTGCGCGCCTGATCCACCGGATTGCCGGTGACATCAGGAACGGGCTGGGAAGCTGGTCCCGAGGAGAGGAACACAGTAACTGACGAGCCTTCTTCGACCTGGGTGGAGGGCGGCGGATCAGACTGAGCGACGCGGCCTTCTTCCACATCTTCCGATTCGACGGGATCACCAATGGCGAAGACCAGCCCCGCACCTTCGACAGCCTGTTTGGCTTCCTCCTGCGTCATGCCGATCAGAGCATCAGGAACGGTGGCCTTTTCAGGATCCTTGTTCGACTGCATGAGGGCGACCGCACCGATTCCCAGCGCGCCAATCAGAAGAATCACCAGTGCGACGATCAGACCTGTGCGCTTCTTGCGCAGTTCTGCTTCCTCCTCGGTCGCCACAGACGTGTCAGCGTACTGGGCACGGTTCCTGTTCGTATAGCTCGGCGGTGGCGGGGGAGGCGATGACATCTGCGACAACGGCATCGTGGCGGTCGCACCAGATGAGCTGCCCGCATTGGCCAGTGCGGCCGTCTCCCACACCTGGGTGGCAGGTGCATCCACGTCAGCACCGTGTACGGCCCGGATCAGGTCAGAACGCATCGATGCTGCTGAGGAGTACCGATCCTCACGATCCTTCGCCAGGCACTTCATCACCACTCGGTCAAGCGACTCCGGAATATCCGGTGTAATGGACGAGGGCAGCGGTGGCGTCGAGGAGACATGCTGATAGGCCACGGCAACGGCGGAATCTCCCTTGAACGGCGGCCGGCCTGTGAGCAGTTCAAAGAGGACGATGCCGGTGGAGTACAAGTCGGAACGCGCGTCGACCTGTTCACCGCGGGCCTGCTCAGGGGACAGGTACTGCGCCGTGCCGACTACCGCATTGGTCTGCGTCATGGTCGCCTGAGAATCTGTCAGAGCGCGGGCGATACCAAAATCCATCACCTTGACCTTGCCGTCAGTGGTGAGCATGATGTTGCCCGGCTTGATGTCGCGGTGGACGAGCGACTGCGA
The DNA here is from genome assembly GCF_900106055.1 of Schaalia radingae. Classification (NCBI taxonomy): domain Bacteria; kingdom Bacillati; phylum Actinomycetota; class Actinomycetes; order Actinomycetales; family Actinomycetaceae; genus Schaalia; species Schaalia radingae. The sequence goes on from NZ_LT629792.1 coordinate 105,911, forward strand.
GTGGGAATATTCCAGTGCCGACAAGACGCCGGATACGATCTCGACCGCCTCGTCGATCGGAACCGGAGTGCCGTCAGCCAGCAGATCCTTAACGGTGTGTCCTTCGACGTACTCCATCACGATGTAGGGGACGGATACTCCCGAACCATCGGGCGTGGTGACGACCTCTTCGCCAGTGTCATACACGGCGACGATATTGGGGTGGTTCAAAGAGGCTGCCGCCTGCGCTTCACGGCGGAAACGGGTCTGGAAGATCGAATCGCGCGCCAGGTCTGTTCGCAGCATCTTGATCGCGACGATGCGACTCAGGCGCGTGTCGAATCCCAGGCGGACTTCCGCCATGCCGCCTCGCCCGATGAGCGAGCGGATTTCGTAGCGTCCGCCTAGACGGTGGGCCATGGAATCGGCCATGTGTGAGCCTCCTCGATGATGAATTGACTCATCCCTAGGGGTAGAGACAATGATCCAAATCTATTGTAAAGGGTGGCAATGACGATCAGGACGATCGTGACAAAGATCAGTGCGATGATCAACGCCCGTCCCAGGACATCGCGCCGTGTCAGTGGCGGTGACACCTGCGAACGGTTGAAGCGCGTGGGTGTCGGCGAGCTCGCCTCATCGTGCTTGTTGAACCCGTTGCGCGCATTCGCACGGTCCACTGCGTGCCACCGGACGCGTGGGCGACCATCGCTCGACGAGCCAGATGTGTGCGCAGCTGTCGACGCACCGGATGCGCGATTCTTAGTCGAGGCGGCAGGGGAGTGCCCTGTCGACCCGGAGTGACTGCGGGACGCCTCATGCTTGGTGTCGCGTGCCTGCGCAGTGGCACGCGCGCTTTGTCGCCTGAGCGCTTCCTGACGCTCCTGACGTTGCCTACCGGCCTGCAGGCGGCGTTCATGTGCCTCACGTTCGCGCTCCGCTGTCGCCTGAGCTTCCACTTCTTCGCGTTGACGCTGCTCCTGACGCTGGCGTTCCTCGGCGCGCTGTTTGAGGCGAGCCACCAGTTCCCGTCGACGCCGCTCGCGGGGATCCAGTGGTTTGTCGAGGGCATCCTCGTCAATGGTGGTATCGATTGTCAGATCCAGAACGGGAGCGACAGACGTTGTTGCATCAGCGAGAGCAGGGCCACCCCCGGCAGGAATCGCTGGCATGGCAGGCGTGGCTGACGTGTCCTGGTGGGACGGCGCGATGACGGGCGGCTGAGCGGTGGTGTCGTCGGTAATCTCAAGGGCAGGAAGCGGGCGGGGAGCTGTCGACAGGTGCAGCGTGTGAGCAGCCTGAACCAGTTCACGAGCCAGAGCCGCACCGGATTGGGGACGAGACTTCGGGTTCTTCTCCAGCAGCTTCATCACGATCCGAGCAAACGGTTCAGGCACGCTGGATGGCAGCGGCGGCACAGGGTCATTGACGTGCGCAAACGCAATATCGACCTGGGTCTTTCCCGTGAACGGGCGCTTACCCGATGCAGCTTCGTAGGCAATGACACCAAGGGCGTACAGATCCCCAAGGGTTGTCGCCACTTCACCCATTGCCTGCTCGGGAGGCAGGTACTGAGCGGTTCCCATCACCATGCCTGCCGCTGTCAAAGCGGCCTGATCGGCAGTGCGGGAGATCCCAAAGTCGGTGAGTTTGACGACTCCGTCAGGCCTGATCAGGATATTGGCCGGTTTGATATCGCGATGCACCACTCCTGCCGCTGCCGCTGCGTGCAGAGCCATCGCCACCTGAATCATCATCGGAATGATGTCCCGCACCTCCAGGGTGCGCCCGCCGCGCAGGTAGTCCGTCAGGGGGCGGCCCTCGACCAACTCCATCATGATCCAGCCATACCCGCCGGCCTCGCCCGAATCCAGAACAGACGCAATGTTGGGATGCTCGATACGCATCGCGTTACGTGCCTCAATGCGCAGACGGGACAGCGGAAGCTGATGGCCGGACAGTTCCGGCCGCAACACTTTGGCCGCCACGATGTGCCCGGTCTGCTTATCACGTGCCTTCCACACTTCACCCATGCCGCCCTGTGCGATCCGCGTGAGCAGCATGTAGCGCCCGCCCAGCAAGTGTCCGGGCATGTAATGGTTATGCGTTGCTTCACTCATTGCAGGCCAGCCTCCAAAACGGCACGTGCGATCGGACCGGCCGTGTCACCACCATGAGGTACGGGCTGTTCATCATCACCTTCCACCAAAACGGCTATCGCGATCTGCGGGTCGTCGGCCGGGGCGAACGCAACGGCCCACGCATTGGCCTTGCCGGACCCGTCACCCGTTTCCGCCGTGCCGGTCTTTGCCGCCACTTGCCAGTTGCTCAGCGCCATCAGGCCGCCCGTGCCGTACGGCTCATTCACCGTTGACACCATCATCGAGGTCAGCTGGGAGGCCACACCAGCGCTGATCGGTTCAGCAAGCCTGGTCGGTGTCATCTGCTGAGTGGACTGCAGATCGGCGTCCACGATCTCACGTATGAGCTGCGGCTTCATCATGACGCCGTGGTTACCCACCGCCGCGGCCACCATCGCCATCTGCATCGGGGTCACCTGGACGTCAAACTGTCCGATCGATGTGAGCGCCCGTTCAGGCGCATTGGCATCTTCCGGGTAACGCGAGGGTGTCACCGTCAGCGGAATGGACAGTTCCGTTCCGAATTGAAAACGTTCGGCCATGTCGGCCAGTGCCGTGTCAGGCAGCTGCTGAGAGGCAATGACAAAGGAGGTGTTGCAGGAGCGGGCGAATGCTTCACGCAAGGCAGGTTTTCCGTTGCCGCAGGTTGTGGATTCGATATTCGACACCGTCGTAGTGGACTCGGGCAGTGGTGTCTCCACCGGCGAATCGACGGGCGTATCGGGTGTCATGCCGTTTTCGAGCAGGGCTGCTGCCGTCAGGATCTTGAACGCTGACCCTGGTGCGTACCGATTTCCCGCGATCGCACGGTTCGTCAGCGGCTGCGCAGGGTCGGCAACCAGGGCGTCATAGGCATTTTGAACAGTCTGAGCATCGAAAGAGGCCAGTGGATTGGGATCGTAGCTGGGTGATGAATACAAGGCCAGTACCGCTCCAGTTTTTGGGTCGAGGGCGACCACCGCGCCTTTCCTAGCACCGAGTGCTTCAGCTGCCACCTGCTGCATCTGTTCATTCAGTGTCAGAACCACGCCACCGCCCTGACGCTCCGACCCTGTGAACAGGGTGCGGATCCGATGCATCAGGAGGGCGTCCGACCGGCCATCCAGAACGTCTTCGGATGCGCGCTCAATGCCGCTGGCCTGAGAAAACACAGAAGAAAAGTAGCCAGTGACATGTGCGTAGAGCGGGCCTTGCGAGTAGTAGCGTTGGAAGCGTGCAGAGCCCTCCTCCTTTGAGGAAGAAGCAACGGCGTCACCACCGACGATAATGGGGCCACGATCGATTTCTGCGGCGTGCAAGATGGTGCGAGTATTACGCCCATCTGCGTTCAGGGATGGAGCCTGGAAGAACTGGATAGACGTTGCCGCGCATGCCAGGGCGGCAAACATGACAAGCATCAACAGGAACAATCTGCGGATCTGCGTGTTCACTGTGCCTCACCACCCTCAGATGCAGTGGCGGTTGTGCGGTGATCGGCACTTGCGGAGCGTGACTGAGCCAGCGCATTGTCACCGGCGTGGGAAGCGTGTCCACTGATCGCTGAGGAGGGGATCGGGCGGGTGGGGCGCCTCGCAGCATCGGAAATACGCACCAGCAACGCGATCATCACCCACGACGCCACCATCGATGATCCGCCGGCAGCAAGGAAAGGGGCAGTCAGGCCGGTCAACGGAATGACTCGCGTAATACCTCCCAGGACGACGAACACCTGAAGTCCCAGTGAGAAGCTCAAACCAGCAGCCAGTAGCTTGCCGAATCCGTCGCGCACACCGATGGCTGCGCGCAAACCGCGCTCAATCAAAATCAGGTACAGCAGCAAAATGGCCAGCAGCCCGGTCAGTCCGAGCTCTTCAGCCAGTGACGACAAGATGAAGTCGGACTCGGCGTGGACCACGAGGTGCGGGTAGCCACGCCCCCAGCCGGTGCCCATCAGTCCGCCGGAAGCCTGACCGAAGAGGCCCTGGACGACCTGATAGGACCCCACTTGCGCGTTGTACACGTCATTGTCCAGGGCATTGAGCCATACGTTGAAACGGTTCTGAACGTGTGGGAACGCGCGTACTGCCAAAATAACGGCGGGAGTGAACATGACAACGCCGATCACCAGCCACGAGGGACGGTTGGTCGCCACGTACAGGATCGCCACGAACATGCCGAAGAACATGAGAGATGTGCCCAAGTCACGCTGGAGTACCAGAATCGCGATGCCGATGAGCCACACCACCAGGATCGGACCTAGGTCACGTGCGCGCGGCAGGCGCATTCCCAGGATCTTCGGACCGCCGATGGCCAGTGAGTCCCGCTTGTTGACCAGGTAGCCGGCAAAGAAGATGGCCAGGGTGACTTTGACGAGTTCGCCTGGCTGCAAGCTGAGCGGCCCCATGCGGATCCACACGCGCGCGCCCATTTGTTCACTGCCGATGACAGGGAGCATGGGCAGGAGCAACAAGACCAGGGAGATCACTCCGAACGTGTACGTAAAGCGGCGCAGGAGGCGGTGATTCCGCACCACGATCAAGGTGAGTGCTGCGGCAACCAGTGCGACACCCACCATGATGAGCTGCTTCGTGCTGGTTGGCATGAGGTGGCCACCAGATTCAGTGTCGTAACGCCCGAGCATGTCATAGGTCAGATCCAGGCGGTAAATCATCGCCAGTCCCAGCCCGGTCAATGCCACCGAGATCGGCAAGATGACAGGATCGGCGTAGGGTGCCAGCACGTGCATCCCGATTTCAGCGGCTATGGCAACCACCAGCAGGATCACGATATGCATCCCCAGGTTCGAGGGGATAACGCCGGTGCGGTTGATCGTCGTCAGCACGTAGCCGCCGATTCCGATGGCCAGTGCCACCACCATGAGCGCAATTTCCACCAGGCGTCGAGGACGTGTCGGCGCCACCATCACTGTTGCCATTACAGTGCCTCCACGTCGGAGGAATCACTGTGGCGGAGCGACTGTGGCTGCGGCTGGCTGCCCGACTGTGAGGAACGTGATGACTGTGGCCGGTCACCACCCGATTGGGCATCCGTACCGTCTGGTCCCTGGGCACTCACGGGTGCCAGCTGCGCAATATATGCGTCGATTTCCTCGCGTGAGGAACGGGTGACAGGTTCCTGCAGTCGTTCACGATCCACGTTATCGAGGGAAGCCAGCGAAATAGAGGTGACCTCCACGCGGTGCGAAAAGGCCCACGGCCCCAGCGTCTGAGGAATTCCCTGGTAGATGGCGACCGCCCCGTCCTCGCCAATCGCATAGTACTGCTGCTGTGACCAGCGGTATCCCAAAAAGCCTGCCAGGACCACAGCTGCTACGGCCAGCACACCCACGGCAATGGTCCACCACCGCATGCGAGGCCGCTCAGGTTCAGCGGCATCCTCGTCAGGATCTGAAAGTGAATGAGTCGAGGTTGATCGGGCCAGGGCCGCTGCGCGCGCAGCAGCACCGTCACCTCCGCGGGTGGGTGCCTGACGGTCGGTCGCGGCAGCACCCACAATTTCAGGAGCAGTCTGGTTCGTTGTGCCTGCCGGAACAATATCCGCGATCACGCACGTCACATTGTCAGGCCCACCGGCACGCAACGCCAGGTCAATGAGCTTTTCGGCGCACTCGCCCGGATCTTCATACTCGGTCAGCACCGAACCGATCGTGTCTCCCGATACCACTCCGGACAGACCGTCTGAACACAGCAGCCAGCGATCTCCCACAACAGCCTGACGCATGGTTTCGTCAGGAACCACGCTGGCCTGCGAATCCCCTAGAATCTTCAGCACCACGTTGCGCTGAGGATGCTGTTCAGCCTCGTCAGGCGTGATCTGGCCACTGTCAACAAGGTACTGGACAAAAGAATGGTCAGTGGTGACCTGCGTGAGGGTGTGGCCACGCATCACGTAGGCACGAGAATCACCAATATGGACCATCGCCAGTTTTGAGCCGGCACGCATGATCGCAATGCAGGTGGTTCCCAGACCCTTCAGCTCCGGGTCAGTTTCCGAGCGTTCACAGAGCTCATCGTGTGCATCCACCAGGCTGTCATGCAGGAGCTTGGCGATCGAATCAGCTGGATATGATTCCGAATCCAGGTGCGCCAGGTGGGCGATCGCGACGGATGAGGCGATATCACCGCCGGCCGGGCCGCCCATACCGTCAGCGAGTACAAGCAGATTGGGGCCCGCGTAGGCAGAGTCCTGATTGTTCTTGCGGACCAGTCCGATATCAGACCGGGCTGCATAGTGAAATTCGATTGCTTCAGGACTCACGACGCTCACCTGACCAATTCAAGCGTGGTTTGTCCGATGCGAATCGTCGTGCCGGGATGGACGACGGTCGGCTGTGTGATGCGCTCGTCGTCCACGAACGTGCCGTTGCGGGAGCCGAGGTCCTCGATGACCCATTCGCCGTCTTGTGGGGAGAGCATGGCGTGCTGCCCCGAGACGTACTCGTCCTCCAGCACCATGATGCAGTTCGGGGAGCGTCCGATGGTGATCTGGGCGGAGCCAAGTGTCAGAGTCATTCCGACCAGCGGGCCGCCTGTAATGAGCAGTGATCTGGGAATCAGTTCATCTGATGCGCGATCCTTGCGAGCTTTCTGCGACTTCTTGCGTCTCTTGTCAGCGGTACGCCGGCCCTTGCCACGAGGGGTGACAACGGTTCCGAAAATGTCTCGACGCAGCGTGGACACTGCGGCGAGCACCATCAGCCACAGCAGAGCCAGGTATCCGACGCGAAAAACAGTAAATGCCAGATCGCTTGTCATCACCGTTCCTCGTCAGCTGGTTCAGGATGGGTCCAAAACAGGATCCGGGTTCTGCCCACCGTCAGTTGGTTGCCATCCACCAGAGTAGCGGCATCGATGCGGTGTCCCTCCACAAAAGTCCCGTTCGTGGAACCCAGGTCTGTTGCGATGACCCCGGTGGGAGTGATGCGCAGTTCGAGGTGATGGCGTGACACGCCTGAATCGGTGATGACAATGTCGCAGTCTGAGCCGCGCCCGATCACGGTGACTGGTTCGGTCAGCAGCCAGCGGTCTCCATCCACATCGATGATCGGATGTTCAGGGGAAGCCTCGAGCACTGTCGCCGGAGCGACTGCGCCGCGCTCATTGGCAGCTTCAACGATGAGTTGCCCAGTCAGTTCAGATTCGTCTTCCTCGAAACTGACTGCGATGGGGCCAAGCAATGCATAGCCGTGCTGAGTGGCGTACTCTGTCGCGTCGCGTTCAAATTCATCGACGAGGACGGGCATGTCGTCACCGATGGATTCCAGATCCGTCACGGAGGTACGCACGACGAACTTATTGGGCGCGATGGTGCGGTCGGAGGAGACTTCCTGGAGGTTATCCTCCATGGCACGTCGGATTGCAGAATTCACGTCAACTGGCTTGAGGCCGGAACGAAAGACACGAGAAAAAACCGAGTTCACACCTTTTTCGACCGCGTTTTCGAAACGATCAAAGATGCTCATGGCGTCCCCTTCCCTTGCGTCACGCGTAACACTCCGATCACGCATGCACTACTGATGCAGTGCAAAGGCCAGTGTAACCGTGTCGGCGGAACACTCCTAAGCGAACATTCCGACGAGGACAGGACCGACAGGACTTCAGCTGTCTGCGGCACAGAGTCGGTACTCATAGTAACGACAATACCGGCATGGTTGTGTCTGGTGGAACATAAAAGGGTGGATTCTGGCCGATTGGCTCGCTATCATCGGCGCCATGATGGCACTACGTGAATACAACGGCAGTTCCAACCGCCTCGGCCGGCACCGGTGGTGCACCGCCCTGGCGTGCGTCGCTGTGCTCACGGGACTCACGGCGTGCAATCCTGGTTCTGGGGACACTGCGCCATCGGGCACACAGGAATCAGGCCAGTCTGCTGCGTCAAGCGCACCCCAGTCTGGCCCGCCCACCTCACCTGCCGGGATACGGTCCCACGTCGCTGACATGCCTGAGGCGCTTCCCGCTGATGACCCGCAGATCGGTCATGTCATTGACCGTTCGTCCACGGCAGACATCCCTGTGACCTGGCCGGGTATCCAGGGATTCGACGACGTCAACGCGTTCATGGAGCAGCGGGCCCTTGAGATGGCATCCTGGCCGGATTCTCAGGAAGTGCGCTACGACGTGTCCTTCGCTGCGGGGCAGTGGATCGGGTTCGTCCTCGAAGCCATCACCGGCACCGACGACGGCGAGGTCACGCGCTCGTCATCATGGATCGTTGATACCCAGGACCAAACGGTGGCGCCTGCGGCCGCCCTCGTCAATGAGGATGAGCGGGTGCAGCTGTTCCCTGCCGCCAAGCGTGCGTTGCGTGAGGCAGATCGAGACCCGGGAACCTATCAGGACGCGTTGGCCAGGCTCGGCTTGCGTACGAACGAGGCGTGGCATGGGCCAGATGATGTGCGAATCGGCCAGGACGGCTCATTTGCGCTGATCCTGAACGCTGATAGTGGAGTGAACGCTGATCGCGCGGTGCTGGAAGTGTCCCCCGATCAGGCTGCCGAGGTGTCGAGCGACCTGGGTCGCGCTGTAACTGCGGCGGTGACAGGAGGCGCGGAATTTGCTGGGCTTCCCCAGCCCGAACCGCCATTCGTTCCCCTCGAGCCGCTGCCCGCAGATGGATCAGGTGTGATGGGTATGGTTCCGACCGAGAATGTGGATTGCAGTGCGGCGCAGTGTGTGGCGTTGACGTTCGACGATGGTCCCGATGCGAACCTGACGCCAAAACTGCTCGATGTGCTTGCATCGAAAGGCGTGCACGCCACGTTCTTCCAGTTGGGACCCAGTGTGGCGGCGCGCCCGGATATCACCGCTCGCGCTGTGAACGAAGGGCATGTGGTGGGGTCGCATTCCTGGTCGCACCCACAGCTCGACACGTTGCCGGTCGAGGGGATCCGTGATGAGGTAGCGCGCTCGCGGGATGCGATTCAGCAGGCCAGTGGGCTGTTGCCGGCGCTGATGCATCCTCCGTATGGAGCGACCAATGACAAGGTAACCGGCGTGCTCAGTGAGGCGGGTCAGGCAGCGATCTTCTGGGATGTGGATTCTGAGGACTGGAAGAACCGCGACGTCAAGAGCACGACCGATCGGATTATGGCGACTGTGCGCGCCGGGTCGATCGTCCTGATGCACGACGTTCACCCTTCGACCATTGAAGCTGTCCCGGGCATCATTGATCAGTTGCAGCGCCAGGGCTTCACGCTGGTCACAGTGCCAACGCTGCTCGGTGGCGTGGAGGCTGGGCAGTCGTATTATTAGGGGGCTGGCGCTGCCGCGGAGGCAGCGTTACTGGCGAGTAGGTGGCCGGCGGTCATGCTTACTCAGCAGGCGGCAATTGGCCAGCCTCGCAGCATCCCGCTGGCGCTGCAGGCATTGCCTAGTGCGTTGAGACGTACGCGATGCTCGTTCCCAGGACATCTGTCACCTGAAGAACACCGCTCGCACCCGCTGGGATCTGGATAGCGACGCTACCAGTGCCTTGCTGTCCCGGTTCAAGGTCCAGAAGGTAGTACGAGTCCTCCAGACCCACGAGGTTGTCATAGTCGTAGTACGTCTGGCCTGCCTCGTCGATGAAGGCGAATGCCAGGAAGGGCAGGGTCTTTTCAGTGCCCTTGTTGGTGAAAGTGACATTGAGCAGGGAGTAAACCGTGCCGTCATCCGGAGGAGTGTTGAACATATTGCCGTTCACAATTTGGTCGGTGGCGTCGGGATTGAATGAATTGATCGCCACGTCCCACTGGCCAACGGTAATGGTTTCTCCCAGTGCTGCGGGATTGTCTCTCGAGGTTTGGGGCGAACTTGCCGTTCCGGGGGTGGGCATCTGTCCAGGCTGCTGTCCTGCCTGACCTGGGTCTCCTGATTGCTGGGGCGTGGTCGGAAGAGGCACAGTAGGTGCTGGGGCAATGGGGCTACTTTGCGGATCTTGATCCTGAGTTTCTGTCGCCGAGGGTTGTTCCTGTTCGTCGACAGTCTCATCAACGTCAGACAGATTGGCCATGATAAAGGCGACGACCAGAGCAATGAGTGCCGAAAGAACCGTCACTGCCAGCGCGATCAGTGCGCTGACGCGCGGCTGGTTCTTCAAGAAGAGCGCGACGAGGGAGCAAATAAACGCGACGCCGAGGATGACCCACCCTACGATCTGCGTCACTGGAATGACAGAGAGGATCAGGCCGAGGACTGCAAGGCCAAGCGCAACAAACGCGACGATGTTGATCTTCTTTGTTCCACCGGATTGGTTCGGTAGCTGTGACCATGAGCCACCAGGGCCTTGAGGCCCCTGCGGCCCGTAGGGCCCTTGTGGACTGTTGGGACCCTGCGAGCCATATGGTCCCTGTGGTCCGTACGATCCTTGCGGATTCGTGGGGCCTTGCGAACCGTATGCTCCCTGTGGGGTATAGGGCCCCTGTGGGCCGTTTTGCCATGACGGGGTGGATGACCATTGAGAATTGGACGATGACCACTGCTGATTGTGTGACCACTGGTCGTTGTAGCCTGGCCCGTTTTGCCCCGGTTGGCCCGGCTGTCCCGGCTGTCCCGGTTGGCCCGGCTGTCTTGCCGAGTTGCCTGCCCATTGCTCATGTGCAGGTGGCATCTGCGCTGTTTGCTGGTCGCGGCTCCAACGGCCGTAATCTCCGTCGGAGTTCGAGCCTTGTGACGTGGGACCTTCGGGGCTGAACCGGCCATCGCCGTCCCGGCTCAAGCTATTCGCGCCTTGTCCATTCCACTGTGCCGTCTGATCTGGCTTGGACTCGAATTGGCGTGCGTTGTCGAAACCGTAGGGACTACTGCCGTATCGCTGGTGCGAGTTGGCGTCGTTACCTGTCGGTGGGCGTGAATTCGTCATGATTCATCCTTCGTTCTACGACATTCGTGCAAGTGCGGTAGATCAGATGCGTGGCTGTGGAACCCAAAGTGGCTCTTTGATTGAGGTCCCAATTCACTTTAAGCGTATCGCCAACAGAGGCATTATGACGGGCGAAGGTGAAAGTTCCCGATGGGTGCCCGTCGAGTACCTGTCGTTACCGTTCGAACCTGGGGTGGTGGGTGGATTCGTCATGGACTGTCCTCGATCAAGTGGGTGAGACTCTAGGTGCGGTTCAATAACGAAATGGGCGCCCATTAAGCTTCGGCGCCCTCTTTATGAGCCTATCCCTTTTGGTGACATGACACAGAAAAACGTTGCTCGCATATGTCGACGCATCAGCGTCCAACACGAACGTCCCTCGAACCTCGTCGCACTGTCAACGCTGATCTCTGAATCGATATCTCCCCGCGAGCATGGCTCTGCCGCAGTACGTGAGTATGCGCGGCGGTGAGCCACGATACGTCCCCTGCGAGCGTGGGCCCTGTATATGCACCGTCTGGTACACATACACCTAAATCTTCGTGCCTGCGTTGCACATTCCCCTAAATCTTCACGGTCTTGATGCACATTCCCCTAGATTTAACGCTCGAATTGCACATACCCCTAGCTAAAGTCGGCACCCCAAAAGGACAAAACCTATTTCCGCAGGTCAGCTGTCAGTAGCTTCCGGCGGCCTCGAGCCTCACGCGTTAAATCTAGGGGATTGTGCATTTTTACATGACTTTTTAGGGGTATGTGCACGTGGAGGGTTTAAATCTAGGGGTATGTGCACGAGGCGGGGTTAGAACTAGGGGTATGTGCACGCGGAGGGTTTAAATCTAGGGGTATGTGCACGTGTTGGTGCGCGCGGCAGGACAGCAGTGGCATCCCCGCCCGAAGGATCTGCGGTCAGGACACACCCAAAAAGGCGGTGAAATGCAGAAAGGCCAGCAAGATGTGGAAACGCCGGCAGTGTACTGAAACGCGGCGATATACAGAAAGATCGGGACACCGCCAACACAATGTCAACGATGTCCCGACACATCACATGGTGCGCGAGGGGGGAGTTGAACCCCCACTCCATCAACTGGAACACGGACCTGAACCGTGCGCGTCTGCCTATTCCGCCACTCGCGCGTTGCTATAGAAGATTACGAGGCCGAGGGTGTCTTCGTCAAACCGAATACACCACAAGAGGTGTTGAGACCAGTCACATTCACTGCCACGGGACACCGGAGCGGAAGATGACGGAGATGACGGTTGCGGCAAGAACCAGGACCAGCCCGATGATGTCTGGCCAGCGCAAACGAACCCGATCGCGCTCAACTGGCGGGATTCCACCGCGCATTGTCATTGCCCTGCCGGTGTCATCGGCACGTCTCGAGGACGCGGATAACGTTGCGGTTGTCATATCCACGATCAATTTGAGCTGACCGCGAAATGTCATCATCGGCCCATCATCTGTCCAGCGCAGGCGCACGGCGTCGAACACTGCCTGCATCTGGTCGCGCACGGTCGACAGGCCTCGAAGCGCAAAACTTGCCGCCATTACCCACTCGTCGACGGGAGCTCGAAACCACGTGAGAGGGTGGAGCAGTGTTCGAAGTGCCGGGGCGATTCGTTCAATGGGTGTGGTCCACACGAGCAGCAGTGATCCGAGGATCACTTCGACCATGACGAGGAAGGCGCGGACGAAAATCAATGCACCGCCGCCGATCGCGGCCCCGATCATGCCGCCAATGAAGCCGGCCCAGATCCAGGACGGCAGGCGCGGCCGTGCCGAAATGGGCACGCGTCCGACAACAGCCGCAACCAGGAGACACACGCCGACCGCCGCGACAGTTGGCCACTTGGGAAGCAGGACCAGCAGTGTCGTCAGAGTTGCCAGGCAGATGATCTTCGTGCCGACCCACATGCGCGTCAGGGGAGATTCCCACGGCAGCGGGCGGGGCAGTGCCAACGTAGGTGATGGGCGAGGGCGCCTGTGCGTAGCGGCAGATCCGCGAACACCTGTGTTGGGTGGCGTATTGCGTGCGAATGTACTCATGACAGTTTCCCTTCGACGAGGGAAAGGTGCCGGGAGCACACCTGATCCAAACCTTCAAAATCGTGCGAAATCACAATAATTCCTATGCCGCGATCCTGCCGGCGTTTCAGCGCGCTGATGACCAGTTCACGCGATGTGGCATCCAGGCCCGCCAGAGGCTCGTCAAGCACAATGAAATTCAGGTCCGCTGCGAATAATCCAGCCAACGCGACGCGTCGCATCTGCCCGCCGGAGAGTTCATCAATACCGCGCCTTTGCAACTCACAGTCCAGTCCCACTTCCGCCATCGCGCGGCTGACCACGTCGTCGACCCGCTCTGTGTCGTCAGGGTCGATGTTGGCGGCCGCGGCAATGTCCAGACGCACGGACGGGCGTTGGAGCTGAAGTCGGGCGAATTGCATCGACATGCCGATGGATCCGACTTGCTGGCTGGCGGGCTTGTCGCCCAGGAGGCAATCTCCCCAGGTGGGAGGCATCAGTCCTGTCATGATGCGTGCCAGTGTCGATTTGCCCGACCCGTTCTCACCTGCGATCAGGACACTCTCACCTGGCGCAACGTCCAGATTAATGTCAAAGAGGACCTGCTTGTGCCACGGGGTCCTCACGTCGTAGGCGTGCGACACGTCGTGCAGTGTCAGCGCCGGGGCGAAGTGATCCCCCCACCGTTTGAGGTGGGACACGATGTCGTCAGCGTCATCGTCGGTGGAGACCACAGGCATGACTGGTACGGTGCGAACCGCGGATGGGTCACCCTCGTCAATGGGGGAGTCGTGCACGCTGCTGGCTGGCTGGCGGGTGGGAGAGGCTGTGGAATCAGTAGCATCGTCGGTGGGGACGGCCACGACATCGGCAGCGCCGCTGGTGAGGTGGCAGGTCAGGGAGCCAGGTGCGCCGGTGGTCGTGCTGTCGGTGAGCGGACTGGTCGGGTCGGTGGGAGCACCATCGAAGGTGACGTGACCGTTGTCGAGTGTGATCAGCCGGTCGGCCCGTGCCGCTTCAGTGAGGTCGTGGGTGATGTGAACGACGGTCGTGCCGGTGCGGGGCAGGTCAGCGAGGATGGCGATCAGTTCGGTGCGCCCCTGCTGGTCGATCATAGCGGTTGACTCGTCCGAGATCAGCAGGGCAGGCTGACGTGCCAGGGCTCCGGCCAGTGCGAGTCGTTGCAGTTGGCCGCCCGACAGGTGACGTACCGGCATCGCGGACAGGCCAGGCAGACCGACCTGATCCAGAAGACTGTCGAGGGGGAGCGCGGCGCGCTCGTCGGAACTCATGCCCCACAGGATGTCTTCTTCGACCGTTTCGCCCAGCGATGACAATTCGGTGCGTTGAGCCAGCAGTGCGACCCCGCTATGTCGACCCAGTCCGATCCGGCCGGGCCGCTTCACGGAACCGGCGCTGTGGCGCGCACCGGCAAGAATGGATGCCAGGGTCGACTTTCCAGATCCGTTCGGCCCGGCGATGACGACGAACTGGCCGCGGTCGATGGTGAGGCTCACGCCGTCAAGCGCGTCGCGCGTGGCGCCCGGATAGTGCATGTGGACGTCGGTGAGCGTGGTGGGCAACGGCTGGATCGGGGCGGCATCCTCGTCGACGCGCAGTGGATCTAATGCATTGCCCTGCGGAATACGGGCGAGGACGTGACCCATCAGCCAGTGCGCAACGGTCAATGTGAGTGCGAATGCGAAAAGTACGGATACCGGCAGCCATGCCCACCAGTAGGCCACCATCCAGTCGGTGAAGGTCAGGAACAGGTCGGACATCGGGCGGGTGAGGCTCCATCCGGATAACAGCCGCGCGTAGCCTTTGACCGAGACTCGCACAGATTCAAGCGTGAGTTCCCGCAGGTCGGTGAGCAGCCATAGCGTCAGGTCAGTGAGTGCTCCGAGGATGACTCCGACAATAATGCCGATCAGGAATGCGAATCGGGTGCGGATGTGTTTGCGGTGGAGTGCTCCGACGATCCACCCTGCCAGTGTCGCCTGGATTGCGGTCAGTGCGGTGTTGACTCCGCCGAGGATGGCTCCGATCAGGCAGGTGGTCAGCACGGTGGTCAGTGATGCACGAGGGCGGAGCCTGACCGCAATCATGGCGATCGGGATTGTAGCGATGAGCTGCAGGAAGTTGTTGAAGAACGGCAGGATGGTAGCGCCGACACATGCCACGATTGCCAGTCCGGCAAGCACTCCGCATGAAGCAAGTTCAACCGGTGTGAGCGCGCCGGTCGGGCGTGCGGTGCCTGCCGTGGATCGCGTGTGAGAACGGTGTGATGACAATTGTGTATCCACTGACAGGAACGGCAGGATGACAGGAGGCAGTCTGAAATCAGAGGGTGACGGCTGTGCCGGTTGCTGTGCAGATCAGAGTGCCTTGCATGCAGGTGTAGTGCATCTCAACACTGATCACGGCGTCAGCTCCGAGGAGTTCGGCACGCTCGCACATTTGGTTGACAGCATTTTCAAAAGCGGTCTGCAGGTTTTCCTCGCCTCTTTTGCGTCCGCCGTTGAGCGCTTTCAGCATTCCGCTCGCGGGGAAAGATGAAACAGTTTCACCTGATACAAGGCCGATGTAACGCGTGATCGGCTGACCTTCGATGGACGGTGTCGTCACTGCGAGCATGTTGTCTCCCATCTATTGACGCAACGATTCGGCAGGCTGGCAATGCGACTGCCATGGGCGCCCGCTGCGCCCGAGCCGACCAGTCGGGCGGCTTGAATCCACTTGTATCATTCCACGTGCGCACCGCGCGCGCACTTACAGTGCGTGCGCCGTCTTGTTTACCGCTAGGCAGCGTCTGGGTCTGTCAGGGGTTGTCAGAAATCCCAGTCTTCGTCCTCGGTGTCGACGATCTCACCGATGACGTAGGAAGAGCCGGAACCGGAGAAGAAGTCGTGGTTTTCGTCGGCATTCGGTGACAGTGCTGCCAGGATCGCCGGGTTCACATCGGTTTCATCATGCGGGAACAGTGCCTCATACCCTAGGTTCATCAGAGCCTTGTTCGCGTTGTAACGCAGGAACTTCTTGACGTCCTCGGTCAACCCCAACGGGTCATACAGCGACTCGGTGTACTGCTCTTCGTTTTCATACAACTCGAACAGCAGTGAGAACGTGTAATCCTTCAGTTCCTGACGGCGCTTCTCATCGGCCTCGTTGACAGCCAGCTGATACTTGTAGCCGATGTAGTAGCCGTGCACGGCTTCGTCACGAATGATCAGGCGAATCAGGTCGGCGGTGTTGGTGAGCTTGGCGTGCGCCGACCAGTACATCGGGGCGTAAAAGCCGGAGTAGAACAGGAAGGATTCCAGCATCGTGGACGCCACTTTGCGTTTTTCTGGGTCGTCACCGTCGTAGTACGACTTCACGATGTGCGCCTTGCGCTGCAGCGGTTCGTTCTCACGCGACCAGCGGAACGACTCATTGATCTCCTGTGTGGACAGCAGTGTGGAGAAAATCGACGAGTATGACTTGGCGTGAACTGACTCCATGAACGCGATGTTTGTGTAGACCGCTTCTTCGTGGGGGGTGCGCGCATCAGGAATCAGGGAGACGGCACCGACGGTGCCCTGCAGCGTGTCCAGCAGGGTCAGGCCTGTGAACACGCGGTTCGTCATGGTCTGTTCATCCTCGTTGAGCGTCTTCCACGACTGAATGTCGTTGGACAACGGGATTTTCTCAGGCAGCCAGAAGTTACGAGTCAGACGATCCCATACCTCTTCGTCTTTTTCATCGATGATCTTGTTCCAGTTAATGGCTTCGATCGTCTCATTCTCTGATGCATGAATGGGATCCACAGTTGTTCCTCCTCAATTCTGGTGGTGTCGCACATGCACGCCACTAGCCCAGCCTACTGGTCTGAGCGTCGAAAAGACACGCCCGCCAGATGTGATGTGGCCGTGTCCTAGTGCACTTCGCACCCGCATTCGCATTGCCTGTCACTGTCGTCGTCGTGGTCAGCGCCCGCAGTCCTCGCAATCATGTGGGCAGTGGGCGTCCTGTCTCGAGCTCAGCAAACCGGACACGTGCGCCGTTTCCATTCCAGCAAAGAGGGCTGCCATCAGCGCGGCCAGATCCGTGTGCGCACATCTCTTGCCCGCAGCTCTGCGATTCTCGCCGCGCCGAAAGATAGTTTTCTCGATCCACACTGTTGCAGCCGTCGTCACAGCAGTAATGCCGACCGCGGCTCCAATAAGTGCAGGATTTTCCTGCAGAGTTTCTTGAAGGGTGTCCAATGCCTGGTGGTGGCCACTGCGGTGATCGCCGTGGCGATGATGTTCTGTGCTGCAGCCGCACTGGTCGTGATCGCAATGCTGTCCGTCGTGGTGTCGATTGCCCGTACAGCCGCACGATCCGTCGCTCTGGCAGTCGCACTCCTTGTGTGGTTCAGGCTCCAACGTCCGATTCGGGTCGAGTGGGCCAGCCTGATCCTTGTCGATCAGCGGAACGGTACGCTCACCAGCGGCTGCGGCACCTTCATCCGATCCGCAGCCACATTTGCCCTTTCCTTTGCCACACGCGCAGCCGTCCTGACCTTTACCGCAGCCACATCCATCGTTTTCACCGCAATTGCAGCTCTTGCCCTCGCATGAAGCATCTCCGTTGCAGCAGGCGCACGCGCCCTCCTCGTCACAATTGCCGACGAACGCGCGGTGATCCTCACAGCTGAACATTGACGCCAATGCGGCTGTAATTCCGCCCAGGAGCCCGGCCTTCAACACGCCGCGAACAGGTCGTGAGCGTACGAAGTCCGGCATGGCATACCACGCGAGCGTGCCGCCTGACATCAACGCGACATAACCGAGTTTGCGCGGATCACTCAGCGCCTGCTCAATGCGGCCAAACGCAGAGCTCCCGCCAACATCCGTGCTGGTTGAGCAGTCGTGATCGTGGCAATCGCAAGTCATCAGAAGCCTCCCATATATCCAGTGCTGTCAATCCTACGTGGCGGCATGTGCATTTGCAGCCAGGCCGGACGAACGCTCCTTCCACGCAGTGCTCCACTTACTCACCTCAGGAGGACCCGATATGAGACAGTGGAACCAGCAGGGGACAGCGTCGCCCTCGTCGATGCTGATGACCGGGACGCCCTGCCCCACGTATCTCTATGACCGGATGAGTCTGCCTGGAGCGTAAGGAGCGCGAGATGACCACTCACACGACCGTTGCCTGGAGCGAGGGCCGTTGGCTTCACGACCCTGCCGATCACCACATTGACGATGCGGGAAAACTGGTGGTAACCGCCACCGAGAAATCCGATGCGTGGGAGCGTACCTACTACGGCTTCAGTGTGAACACTGCGAATGCCCTGGTCAGGGAACTTCTCCACGGTACAGCAATGGAGGTGACGCTCAATGCGGCGTTCTCCGAGCAATTCGACCAGGCTGGCATTTTCGTGCGCGCCGGTGCAAAAAACTGGGTCAAAGCGGGCCTTGAGTTTTCCGACGGAGTGCTGCAGCTCGGCGCGGTCGTCACGCGCGGCGTGTCCGACTGGTCAGTGTCGCCGGTCCACGAATGGCTCAACAAAGATGTGGTGATCCGCGTGAGCCGCCACGACGATTCGATCATCCTGCGTGCCGGCGTGGTGGGCGAGGGCCTCAGGTTGGTGCGAGTACTGCCGTGTCTGCCTGACGATGGCTCGGTGGTGGAGGCAGGTCCGTTCGTGTGCTCGCCGTCCAGGGGCGGACTGTCCATCGCCTTCTCGTCATGGACGCTCGGCCCTGCAGACGCCAGTTTGCACTGACGAGGGTGGTGCGGTGGACCAATTGTGCGCATCCTCGGACTGACTCCTATTGTGAAAGAGCACGGGCCGCATGGGTCCGTGAAAACGCCGGCTGCACGCTGGATGTCACGATGAGGAAACGGTGCTAGGGACAGTACTGACAACGATCACACCCATGATCACGGTGGGAGTGCTGGGAACACTTTTCGCACGCAACTGTCACTTTGTCGGTGCCCTGAACCCGATCAACGACTTCGTCTTCTATGTCACCCTGCCGTGCTACATGTTCACCGTCGTGCTCAATGCGCCACTGGACACGTCAGCTACCCCGGTCGTGGAAGCACTCTCAGGCCCCGTCATCGCAGTGCTCCTCTACTTCCTGCTCGGCTTCACTCTCCGAGCAGTCTCTAAGCGGCGTCGGCTGTGTCAGGAACGTCGTGAAGGACAGGAAACGGACGCTGATCTCTCCGCCCGTGACCGTGCCCGCACAAGCGGAGCGTTCAACCCGTCCCCCATTGTTTTGGGCGCGACCTTCGGCAACGTCGGATACATGGGTGTGCCTATCGCACTGGCCCTGATCGGACCACAGGCCGGCCTTGCGGGCGGCGTCATTCAACTGCTCCACAACGTTGTTTTCCTGTCGGGCTATCCCATCATGCGTCAGCTCCTGCTGGGACAGTCCGCGCACGAGGAACACGTCGACCGTGATCACGCCACGCATACTGCCCGCCCCCGCCACTGGCCGCGAGCGCTCCAAGTCCTCATCCAGGCCGTCACCATGCCTCCCACAATTGCCTTTGCCCTGGCACTTGGCGTCAATGCCCTGCATATCCGCCTCCCGGAGGCAATCACGCACACGACGTCACTGATTGCCGGAGCCACGGTGCCCTGTGCCTTGTTCGCGATTGGTCTGGCTGTCCCTGAGGCCCTGCGGGCCCTGCGTCAGCGTTTTGTCCCATTGTCAGTGGTCCTCGCTGCGGCCCTGACGAAGACGGTGGTGCTGCCGCTGCTGGTGGTGGGCGTGATCGCAGCGTGTGGCATTGATACTCATTCGGTGTGGGCGCTGACGGCGATCGTCCTGGCGAGCATTCCCTCGGCGTCAGCGGTGCTCAACCTTGCGCTCGGCCTGGATGGTGACCCTCAGGGAGCAACCTCCACGATCGTTATGACGCTGACCGTCTTTCCCGTGACATTCCCGCTGGTGTTCTTGCTGGTGAGCGCCCTGTAGTAGGCGCTTCCTGCCCTTACCTCGGCACAGTGTCGAGGGCGTCCAGCACAGTCCGCGTCCACACCTTTGCGCCCTCTTCGTCGGGGTGAACGTTGTCGGAGGCCAGAAGGTCGGTGTGCTCTGCAATCGCGGCGGCCCAGTCGGCCACGCGAACCCGGTCCTTATGCGCTGCCGCCCATGAACGGATCGTGTCAGCGGCGGGACGAATCCACGTGTCATCGTCCGGGCCAAACCCGGTGACCAGCACGAGGCGACGATCCGGCCCGAGCTGCTTGAGCACCTCATCGAGCTGCTCGGGTGGAACATCACCGTTAGTGGCCAGAGCGACAACGACGTAGCGGCGGGCACCATATTCAGCATCAACCTGCGTGAGGACGGATGAAACCTGATAGATCGAACGCGACACTTCGGCATTGATCGCAATACCCGGACGCTCCTCAGTTAAAGCAGGCGCAGCCGCCAGCGTCACCGAATCCCCGATCACCGTGATCTGATTGCCGGGAATCGGTGTGGCGGGCTGATCTGAATGGTCGTGTCCCGCTCCGGATACGGCACCTGCGGCAGCGGACTGGGCAGCAGACGGGTCGCCCTCGGCCTTCTGGCCGGACGCGGGGGTGGTATCGCCGGCAGCGGACTGCGAGCCGGAAATGGCGGCCTGGCCGGAGCGAATGGCCTGCTCGGCGCTGGACATGGCAGGCTGGCGCGCCACTGCAGTCACGAGCACCCCGATGATCAGCATCGAGACTATGAACACGATGATGCGGCCACGCTCCTGCAGGCTCGTGATCCACAAGCGCACTGTGGCAACGATGCCGCCCTTGCGCAGCGGCGTTTCAACCCACCGGTACGAGGCCTCTGCGATCACGACGCTGAGCGCTGCCAGAGCGAGCGCCATCGGGCGCGGCATGTCGCCATCGACGAGGTAGTAGCCCAGAACCCACAGCGGCCAGTGCCACAGGTAGATGCCATAGGAGCGTTCACCAATCCAGCGCATGAAGGGTGCATCAAGGATGCGGCACAGGAAACGTCCCGATACGGAACCGCTCAGTACTGCCGGCATCATCGCCTGGATCACTCCGACCGCGCCGAGCGTTGCAAGGATCAGAACGATTTCCAGGGCGAGCGGAGCGTTGTTCATGGGCAACATGATGGCGACCACCACGATGATGACGGCGCCCACGTAGCCCAGCGAGGCGCGAGCCGTCGCAGTGCGCGCACTGATCGGGGCGGGTTCATCGATGCTGAGCGGATCGCCGCAGGCCAACGCCAGCGCGCTGCCTGCCATCAGGCCGAAGGCACGCGAATCGGTTCCCATGTAGATGCGCGAGGGGTCAGCACCTCCCGATGCCAATGCCAGTGCCCACAGAGCTGATGCCGCCATCAGACATGCAGCGACGATCCAGATCCAGCGCTCTGAATGGGCGAAAACGCGGCGCGCCAGCCACAGAAGGGCGATCACGATGAGCGGCCAGATCAGGTAGAACTGCTGCTCGATGGCCAGGGACCACATGTGGGTGAGCAGCAGCGGCTGATTGCGGTCGAAGTAGCTGGATCCGGCAGCAATCTCCACCCAGTTATAGGTATACGTCAACGCGCCGACAAATTGGCGTCGGATAGCCAGCAGCGCATCCCCGCCGACTATGGCCGCCGCAGTGGTGGCCACCACCACCATGACTGCGACGGCAGGAACCAGGCGGCGCACCCGCCGCACCCAAAAGCCCTTGAGATCAATGTGACCGGCCGTGCGGAACTCATGGATCAGCAGGGACGTGATGAGGAATCCCGAAATCACCAGGAACACATCCACGCCTACCATGCCGCCCGGCATCCACGAGCGCATCAGGTGGTAGATCAGCACCACTGCGACTGCCAGCGCGCGCAGCCCGTCAAGGCCGGGAACGCGCCGCCGGGTGGATGCTGTGTGCTGTGAATCTGCCACGTCAGTCGCGCTGTAGGGCAAAGAGATGGTCAAGCACGGCGCCTCCTGAGACACGCAAACCGTCATGCTGGTACTCGTTTGTCACCCACACGCGCGATCCGCGAATGGCGCTCGCAGTTTCCAGTGACAACTCACGCGGCACAAACATGTCATCGAAGTAGACGGCCGACGCGACAGGTACCGAGTTCTCAGCCAGCACCTCCGGGTCGTACACCGCTGGCCAGTCGGTGCGGTTGGCCAGGATGTCGGCAGCCTCGCCCAGTCCGGTCAGCTCCGGATCCTCATCGAAAATCGAGCGCATCATGTGCTCCCCGGTCAGGTAGTACGGCTCGGACGTATCCAACGGGTCAGCATCTGGATCAAACCCCGCGATCTCACGCGAAAGCCGATCCGCTGACCAGCGGGTTGCAGTGCCCGCCAGGGCAGGGGTGGTCGCAGCGTAAATCGTTTCCTGCAGCACCGCATACATAGGAGTGGTCTGAGCGACCTCGTCTGCCACTTGTTGTAGGAAGTGACGCGACAGGCGTGAGACCCCGTTAACCGTGACGAAGGGGGCTTCCAGCATGTAGTGCAGCGTGTCGAAACGCAGTTGCCCACCCAGACATATGCCGATCATGCGGAAACGCTCCGTGGAGAGGCGCTCACCGGTTGGCAGACATTCCTCGTGGTCACGCACATGCGCGGCGATGCGGCGAATCATCGGCTCATCGTCAGGGTAACGCTCATAGTACGCGCGGTTGCGTGCTGCGGTACGCTCGTAGGTCAGCCGGTAAATCGAATCAATGTCCGTCAGACCGGGCAGACCGCCGGTGTTGAAGACGGCGCGCAGCCCTTCGGGTGCAATCGACAGGTAGCACGTGTTGATGAAGCCGCCAAAACTCTGACCGAGCGTCGTCCACGGCTCATCGCCAGCCAGCTCACGGCGCACAACTTCCGCATCGCGCACAATCTGATCCTGTCGGAACAGCATCAGGTAGTCAGCAATTTCCTGAGCAGTGGGAGCGTGGTCACCCTCGTCAGTGACGGATTGATTGCCGAGGGAACTCAGCGTGAGCTTGTCGAGCCGGTGGGATCTGCCCGTCCCGCGCTGGTCCAGCAGAACGACGCGGTAGTCCTTGAGCATGCGGCCGATGAATCCGTCGCGAAAATCGCCTGGACGGGGGCCTTCGCCTCCGGGACCACCCTGCATGAACACCAGGTATGGCAGGCTGTCTCCACCGGGGGGGATAATCTCGCGAGCATAAATATCCACCGTCCCGTGGTCATGCGCATCGGGCGCATTGTGATCCAGTGGGACGGTGAATGTGTGGTCGTGAATGGTGCTTGAATGGTGAATGTAGCTTCCGATGCGCATGCACCACAGTGTAGCTACGGGTGGCGAGCCTCAGTCGTTGGCGCGCCCCAGGGCAGCCAGGACGTGACGCTCCAGCGGTGTGCAGATCAGCAACGCCACCAGACTCATTCCCAGTCCGATGCCGCCAATCATGAGCAGGCGGACCAGCGTGTCGTCAGTGGCGGCGCTGCGTCCTCCGGTTGACGCCAGCGACAGGCCACGACCCAAAGCGGCGAACAGGATGGATGTCACAACCAGGGGTGCGAAACTCTGGAACAGTCGAACAAGGGTGAACAGGTGACGAGGGAATCCCATGCGGTCCAGGGCCTGAGTTTGTGTGAGTCGATCGAAGACCCCTGACGCCTGGTTCATCAGGGTGGACAGGGCTGACACGGCGAAGCCGATTCCCAGCGTGATCGTCACGCCCAGCGGGACGTCGTGCGTGAAGAGGATTACCTCTGGCGATATTTCCTGCTTTGTGGTGGACACCGTAGCGAAGTCCATGACGGAGGTGAACCCGCCGATGAAGCACAGAATGGACAGCGCTCCGACTGCGCGCCACACAGCGCGCGGGTCATCCATGATGCGGCGGGCCGCCAGGACCACCGAGGGGAAGTGACTCAGCGTGAATGGTGCAGCCAGCAGCTGAATGATGAACGGAGCTGCGATTGCGATCGCGATGATGGTGACAGATAACAGCGCAATAACAACGAGCATTCCCTGATTATTGAAGTCGGCGGTCGGGAAGATAGCGAAGGTGCAGAACAGAACGATTGCTCCTGCCAGGACGAACAGGCGCCACATCCGCAGTGCCTTCGGTGTATGCCGCTTGGCGACTCCCAGCGGTGAGATCCGCACTTTCTGCAGGCCGACCAGTGTTGAGATGACTGCGATAGTGAGCAGGACGGCCAGCACAATCGCCAGCATCCATGCAGGCACGAGCATCTCGGCAGGGTCGATGGCGACAGTGAGGAAATGAGCGTACGACCACAACGGCAGTGTCACCACGTACAGTATGACGCCAATGGCTGCGCCGATTACCCACTGGATAACCGTTTCCACCAGTGCGATCAGGATGACCTGCCCACTTGTTGCTCCAACCAGACGCAGTGAGGCGAGGCGTTCGGATCTGCCCTGTGCTCCCAGGCGTGCCGCTGAGGACCCGAGAGAGAACACGGGGAAGGCAAGTAAGACGACTGCGAACAGGGCGAACACGAGATACGCTTCTGTTGCCGATGGATGCAAGTCGAGGCGTGCGAACGCTTTCAGGAGGCGCTCGGAAGGATCATTTGCCCATGTGTAGAACATCCACACGCCGCCTGCCACAGTCAGCGTCATCGCGGTGGACAGTGCAAATGATGCGACGGCTAGGACGTCCAGCCACGCGTCTCCGGCACGGGAGCGCAGCCTGCCGACGGTGAGCATCGGAGCCAAGTGCAGGGTCTTCATCGCAGACCACCACCGGGGGCCTGAGCAGGAACCTCGCGCACACCCGAATCTGCGTGCACAACGCCGTCACGGATTTCAACGAGTCGTTGACACCAGTCGGCAACGTGTGAATCGTGCGTGACGATGATGAGCGTTGCGCCACTCATCTGCGTTGTTGTGGTCAGAATCTGCATCACCTCGTGGCCGGTGGACTGGTCGAGCGCGCCGGTCGGCTCGTCGGCAAAAACCACGCTGGGAGAGCCTGCCAAGGCGCGTGCGATGGCGACGCGCTGCATCTGCCCGCCTGACATTTCACCGGGACGGCGCGACTTCTCGGTACCCAGGCCGAGCCGCTCCAGCCACATATCGGCCTGAGCGAGGGACGCTTTGCGGCTTTGCCCCGTCAGCATCAGCGGCACGGCCACGTTTTCACGTGCGGGAAGTTCGGGGATGAGCTGGCCATCCTGGAACACGAAGCCGAATCGGGCCAGGCGCAGTTTGGAGCGGCGCGCGTCGGACAGTGCTGAAATGTTGTCCTGCCCCAGGAACGCGGCTCCCGATGTGGGTGGCAGAATCCCAGCCAGGCAGTGCAGCAGTGTGGACTTGCCGGACCCTGACGGACCCATGATCGCCACTGACTGCCCGGGCGGGAATTCGATGTCAACGCCTCGTAGAGCCGGTACGGTACCGAAATTCTTCGTCAACGCGTGGCCGCTGAGCACCTGAGGTGTTGCGGACGCGGAATTCATTCTTTGTGCCATGTCACCAGTACATCCTTTTGCGTGCTGATTCAACAGTGAGCAGGGGCGATATTTCATGGTAGAGCCAGGTCTACTGTCTGAACCGACCAGTACTGGAGCGCGCCGTCACCCTCCGGGCTGCGTGTGGCGCTTATAGGATGTTCGTGTGCAGATGCGAGATGAATGGAAAGCGTTCCTATGCGGAGCAGGCGCATGTCTCAGCGCTCTGACTGCATGCCTGTTTGCCATGATGTTTCTCAGCAATCCCGGGATTGGTCTGGGTGTGGCGGTCGTGTGCGCACTCGCCGTATTTGCGGCCTGCCTGTTCAACGTGTGGACAATGGTCAGGGACCACGACGGTGGGGCGTGGTGGCGCCGCTCGACTGCTCCTGCAGCGCCCGACGCTTTTGACGAGGTGGTGCACGCGCACCGAGACATCGCCAATGCCTTCGAAATTGAGCGCCGCCGCATTGAACGCGACCTGCATGACGGAGCGCAGCAGTTCATCGTTGCAGCATCAATGGATATCGGGGAAGCGGCTTTGATGCTCGATGACCTGTCAGTGGGCGACAGCGTGGATCCCGCGAGTATGCGCAGCGTCAGCGAACGCCTCGAATCAGCAGCCCAGCGCACGGGAAAAGCTCTGTCCGCCTTGCGTCGCACAGTTGCCGGCATCCACCCTAAAGTGCTGTCAGATCTGGGGCTTGAGGCAGCGGTGCGAGACCTGGCGGACGCCAGTCCGCTGGACGCCGACGTCAAGGTACCCATCCCGCTTCCCGACATTCCTCAGGGCGTGATTGCTGCCGGATACTTCATGGTGGCTGAATGCCTGACGAACGCCGCGAAGTATGCGCCTCACGCGCATGTCACCGTGCTGGTCATCGCCGGTGAGAATCTGCAGATCACAGTGACAGATGACGGTCCTGGAGGAGCAAGCGTGCGCGCCGACGGCGGACTGGCTGGCATGCGTGAACGGCTGGCCTCTTTCGGCGGTTCCCTGGATGTGTCCAGTCCCGAGGGTGGCCCGACCATTATTTCGGGGCGAATTCCGCTCATGTTGATGCGCGGCGAATTCAGCGTCACATCACGAGCCGGCTCACCCCTCACCAATAAGGAGGCATGATGAAACTCATCGTGGCAGATGACTCCACGCTTTTCCGTGAAGGCATTATCGGCCTGCTGGAGCGACGCGGCCATGAGGTCATCGTTCACGTCGCCACAGCGCCGGAGCTGATTGACGCAGTTGGACAGGTCGACGCGGACCTGGTGATCACCGATGTGCGCATGCCGCCGGGAATGAGTGATGACGGCCTGCGTGCAGCAGTTGAGATCCGCAGACAGCACCCTGGTTTGGGAATAGTGGTGCTGTCACAGTATGTGGCACCGGCCTACGCGCGCGAACTGTTCAACCCGCAGTCCGCCCACCATCCGGCTTCGGATGTCAGGTTTGCGGGGTCACCTTCGGCCGGCAATGCGGATGAGGATGCCCCCGGAGGTCTTGGCTACCTGCTCAAAGACCGTGTCGCGAGGGTGGCTGACTTCATCCGATCGCTCGACATTGTCGCTGCTGGCGGCGTGGTGATCGACCCGGAGGTGGCGGCGGAGCTGATGCGGCACGAGCCGTCGAAGCTGTCCACGCTGACTGAGCGCGAAATGGAGATTCTCGCGCTCATGGCGCGCGGATTGTCGAATGCGGAACTGGCCGATGAACTGGTCGTATCGGCGGCAACCGTGTCGAAACACGTGGCGAACATCTTCCTCAAACTCGGCATGGAGCCGGGTGAGGAGAACCGTCGGGTGCGCGCGGTGCTGGCCTACCTGACTGAGCAGCACGCGCAGCGCTGATTGCCGGCGTACCGTCGCGCTCGTGCCGGCCTGGCTTAGCCGGCGTCGACCACGGGCGTGAACTGCTGCCAGATGACGCGCGCCGTGTCAGCACTGGATCCTGCCCACACGTGAGTGATGCGGATTGTGCCTGGCCACGTTGCATCGCTGCCTGAAATCGTAAAGGTAGCGATCCACATGTTCGCGCCGCCCTCACAGATCTCGATGCGACTGACCCGGCACGACTCGCCCGGACGAATCGGCACATCACGCAGCTCTAAGCGATCGTGTCCCTCATGGTCAATAATGCGGGCACCTTCCGCCTCATACGTGCCAAGCTCCTTGAAGTTGAGGCTGGCCCACGCGCGGATCAGACTCTTTTGCCGAGGCCGTATCGTCGCTGCGGAGTCAACGGTGGGCGGGTCACCCTCGTCAATCGGGGATGCGCAACCAGAACCTGGTGAGGACTCAAAACCTGAGCCGGATACGGATGCGAAACCTGGGCCCGGCTCGGGGGCTCGACCATCGCGGTACGCTTCTGCCGCGCCGCGCGCGTGAGTGTCAGCCAGCTCGTTGAGGTCATGTCCGGCGTGGCCGCGCACCCACGCGAAGTGTGCATCGCGTGAGGCGATGAGCCGGTCAATCTCCTGAATGACCTCGAGGTTCGCGATCGGCTTCTTGTCGGCTTTCTGCCACCCCTTCTTCTTCCACGACGGTGCCCACTTGGTGATGACGTTAATGGCGTACTGTGAATCAGCCAGGATTTCCAGGCGTCTGCCGCGCAGCTCATCCGTGTCGGTTGCGCGCAGGAGCTCCAACACGGCGGTCAGCTCGCCCAGGTTGTTCGTTCCTGACGGCCAGCCACCGGCATCCCAGTGGTCACGGTCCACGACCCACGCCCATCCGGCAGGTCCTGGATTTCCAAGCGATGAGCCGTCGACGGCAGCGCGGATCGGATCTGACGATTCACTCATTGATTCCCACCTGACTGAGGGCGAAAGCGAACTCTTCGGCGCGGGAGGCCCAATGCCCGTAACGTCCGGACGGGCCGCGGTGTCCGGCAACCATCTGGGTGCGCATGATGATCGGGCGCTCAGTCGGGTCGCTCTGACCGGCAAATGTGGTTGTGACGGCTGCACTGCCCAGCTCAGATGCACGGCCCGCCGCTGTCGTATTGCCCGCAGTGGCCTGGCGCAGGCGCTGCACCCACTTCAGCGGCTCACCGAAGAGCACGCGCGTGTCGTTAATGCTGGTGGAGGCCATAATCGCGGGATACTCCACGCCGTCGGCAACATTTTCATACGGCGAATACGACTTCATAACGGTGTAGATTTCGCGATCTTCAATCGGATTGCCCCACTCTTCCCATTCACCGACAGTCAGCGGCAACGAGGGATCAAGGATCGAGGTCAGTGCGTCAACGAACGGCACGCCGGCCAAGATCACCCGGAACAGGTCAGGTGCCATATTCGTCACCGCACCCATGAGCAGGCCGCCAGCCGAACGTCCCTCCGCGATCAGGCGGTGTGGCGCTACCCACCCGGCGTCGACAAGGAAGCGCCCCACGTCGATGAAATCGGTGAACGTATGGGTTTTCACCTCGCGCCGGCCATCCTCGTACCACCAGCGCCCCATCTCACCGCCGCCACGAATATGAGCGAGGGCGAACACGACGCCTCGCTGAATGGCCGGCAGGCGCAGCACGGAAAACTCCGGGTCGTTGGAAATCTCATACGAGCCGTAGCCGTACAGCCAGCCTGCTGCACGTCCATCGCACGCAGCGTCGCGGCGGTGCACCAGTGTGACCGGGATACGGGTGTGGCCATCACGGGCCGTGACCCACACGCGCTCTTCCACATAGCCGGCGCGCTGCTCGGCATCCCACCCGGGCACTGCTTTTTCACGCAGGACGTGTGCGGATCCGTCACGAGGATCCACGGCGACCGTGCGAGGCGGCTGCGTGATCGACTGGCATTCAACCAGGATCAGCCGGTCGTGCCAGTCCAGTTGACCCACAGTGTTCATCGTGAGGACCGCACCGTTATCGTGAGCGCCGGGCAGAACCGCGCGGGGCTCGGACCAGATTTGCGCGTAGTCGGGACGATGTTGACGCGCACTCGCAGCGGCGGCTTCGGGCGTGGTGGGAGCGGTGCGCGTCATGTAGTCCAGCCAGGTCTGGCCATCGCGACGCATCGAGATCACGCACATCGACTCATACGCCTCCACATCCAGCAGGCGCGGTCCCTGGCTGTCAGCCTCGATCAGCGTGTGCCACGTCGAATAATCCACCGATTCGGCAGCGCCTCCCTCGTCCCTGACCTGCGGAAGCGGTGCGATGGCGAGGCTGCCTTCGCGACTGTCGGCGGTGTGGATCAACAGGAGGTGATCGCCGGCCGGTTCTGCGCTGACCAGGACGCCCGGCCTGCGGCCTGTGACGCTGACCGGCATGTGGTGCGGCTGGAGGGTCGGCCACAGCCATACCTCGCTGGTGGACGTCGAAGCCGACGTAATCACCACCCAGTTCGGGTCACGTGCCTGCTCAAAGTAGACTTCGAAACGCTCATCCGGCTCGTCAAGGAGGCGGCGGTCGTGCGCTGGATCCTCACCTACGACGTGCAGCCACACCTGGCATGCGCGCCAGGCATCGTCGACCCGCGTGTACAGCACCGACGCTGAATCAGCTGACCATGCCACGCCGTACCCAACGTTCGTGACCTGCTCATCGACCGTGCGCCCGGAGGCAATATCCGTGACCACCAGCGTGTAGCGCTCATCTCCACTCGTGTCCTTGAGCCACGCCACGCGCGTACCGTCCGGGCTGGGCGCCCACTCGCCCACAGAAAAGAACTCTTCGCCCGCAGCCTGAGCGTTCTCATCAATGACGGTTTCCTCACCCGGAGCGGGACGGTCGGCGTGGATCGTGGGCGGAGAAAGTGGGGCGGCGTCGACGTGCGCTGGCGATTCGTCATTGACGAGGGTGACCGGCACGCGCTGATGAGACACATACTGTGAGCCTTCTTCGGTGCGATCGAAATACCAGTACTGGCCGATGCGGATCGGTACGGTGACATCGGTTTCAACGGTGTGCGCCTTGAACTCGCTGACCAGCGTGTCGCTCAGCGCGCGCAGCGGAGCCGTGACGTGATCGGCCCACGCGTTTTCCTTTTCCACCAGGTCGATGACTGCAGGGTCGTCCGCGCAACGCAACCACTGGAAGGGATCTGCGAAGGAATCACCGTGGAAGGAACGCGGCGGATCCAATGGCCGGGACTGTGCTCGCGGCGGAACGGGTGGCTGAGCCTGCGCTCGCGGCGGAACGGGTGGCTGAGCCTGCGCTCGCGGCGGAACGGGTGGCTGAGCCTGCGCTCGCGGCGGCTGGATGCCTGCGTCGTGGTGCTGTTTGTTGTCAGATGGCGCGGAAGAGTGGTGCATGGCTGTCAGTGTAGACGCTTGACAGCGCGCCGGTTCGATGCGGGCGCCAGGGCTGGAGGTGCTGCCTCGGGCCGAGCCTCGTGTCATCCGCGTGCACGATGCCCTAGATTTAAGCCCCCAAGGTACACAACCCCCTAGATTTAAGCCCCCAAGGTGCACAACCCCCTAAATCTGACCCTTCAGGATGCACAATCCCCTAGATCTAACGCGCCGCATTTCCGCCTCGTTTTCAAAGCTGCAGGTCGGGAGGTGTTCGGATTGTCGAGGGTGGTCCCGTCCGTTGTTTAGCTAGGGGATTGTGCAAAAAACTGCGACTTTTTAGGGGATTGTGCACGCGCGCACTGCCATAAGAACGGCCATGCACGCGCCGAAGATCACCACGCTGATTCGCAGCACTCGCGCCGGAATCCTCACACCGATCCACGCTCCCAGCGGAGAACCAATGAGCGATCCGACCGCCACGCAGGCAGCAGCGATCCACGTGCGAGTATCGAGAGTGCCGGACAGGGGTGAAGTGACCGATAGCGTCGGATCCTGCGCCCCCGCAGCCACTGCGATGGCGACGACAATGAAGAACAACGCTGCGACAACGTTGACGATCGCTTGCAGCAGATTCTTCAGAGCGTTGTGCGTATGGATGCTGCCGGGTAGGAAAACTCCCAGAATCGCCAGGAAAATGATCCCCTGAGCAGCGGAAAAGAACCCGCCATACACTGCGCCGCACACCACCAACAGAGCCAGTACACCCAGTCGCGCAGAGGACACGGGCAGCGCCCCCGAGCCGTCATCATGTGCGCTCACCATCCGGGCAAGGCGCGGCTGGCACGCAACCAGGACAGTCGCCAGGGCAATAAGGAACGGCACGATGAGGGTAAACGTGCTGGCAGATACGCGCAGCAACAGGCCGGCACCAATGAGCGCCCCGCCAGTGGCGCACAGCGACAGGCCACCGATGTGGCCGCGCGACAGAGTAAATGCTGACGGCGCAGAAACAGCAGCGGCGGAGTCTCCCTCGTGCATGAATGTGCGGTAGGAATAGGCGCCGGCCACTGCGCCGGGTGCCAAACCGACCGTGTTCGCCACATTGGCGCTGATCGGGGGGACGCCGAGCAGCACCATCACCGGGTAGGTGACCAGTGATCCTGACCCGATGATCGTGTTGATCGCACCGGCCACCACCCCTGCGACGGTGACGGCGAGAAGCGCTGCAATACCCACAAGACCTGACCTGCCCTGACTGCTGACCTGACCACCCGCCCAGCTCAGCGCATGGTCAGAGCGCGATACCGGTTGACGGCAGCACCGATGTCAATGGGACGCGGCCGCACCAGGAACGCCGGCCACGGCCTGCCTCGATCCTTCGTCAACACGTCCAGGCTTTGCTCACCGATCATCTCGTCGAGGCGCTCCAGCTCCTGATCGATGGAGTGCTCACCGTCTGCGAGGTCATCCAGCACGGTGCGCAACGCCCACGCGATCGCTTCAGTCTGGCCCGCATCCACAATCTGCTCCACGTCGGACACGTCCACGGTGTGTCGGTCCAGTGTGATCGTATCGAGGCCCGCCGACTTGGTCTTCGGCTTGCCGCGACCCGAATTGCCTCGATCCCGCATGAGCACACGCGGCCTGCCCACCGGAAAGTCCTCCTCATCTGTGCGTTCGCGCGGCATCTCCGCCACCACCGCACGAGCCTGGTCGGTGACATCCCGGCACTGATATGTGTCCATCATCAGCACGCAGTCCGCGATGTCGAGGTAGTCACCTGACCCACCCATGACCATCAGCGTGGAGACGTGGCGCTGATCAAAAAGGGCGCGCACGCGGTCCACCAGCGGCGTGATCGGTTCACGTTCGGCCGCAACAAGGCGACGCATGCGCGCATCACGGATCAGCAGGTTCGTCGCTGACGTGTCCTCATCCAGCATGAGCAGTGGACTGCCCAATTCGACCGCCTCCACGATGGCTGCGGCCTGGGAGGTTGAACCGGAGGCATTCTGCGTGGAAAAGTCACTGGTATCCGCACCGCCCGGCAGATGCGCGATGAAGGCGGAGACATCTACGCCCGTCACCGGGCGCCCATCAGCTGCACGCACTTTCATTGCCGAGGGCGTCGTCGCCACCAATTGCCTGCCATCTGCAGGAACATGGGCGTATACCGAGCGTTGAATCGCGGCGAGCAGGGTGGATTTACCGTGATAGCCACCGCCCACAATGACGGTCACGCCCGGCTCGAGCGCCATGCCGGACACCTCGCCGGCGTGAGGCAAGGTCACTGTGCGGCGCAGTGATTCCGGTGAGCTGAATGGAACGGCGTCCTCCATCGGCAGGTCGGAAACGCCGGACCTGCGCGCCAGAATCGCATCATCAGCCACGAATGTGACCCAGTTGTTGTCGACCAGGGCCTGCTGAAGAGCCTGGTAATCCTCGTAGGTGTGAACGTGTTGATGCAGTTCGTCGAGGTGCCGGTCGGCCTGGTCAGAGACAAAGTCGAAGGTTTCCACCACGATGTCTGGCACGTCCTGGTCAAAGATCCGGGCGGCTGTCAGACCCTGAATGGTGCGCCCACGTGCCGGCATGTGGACCTGGAATCGCAGCTCAACCCGGTCAGGCATCACGGTGCAGGCTGAGCGCTCCAGGATTTCCTGCCCGGTGCGTGCGACCTGGACAGGGGAGCCATGACCGGCCCCTCCGGATCCTTGGCCGGACATTTTTCGGATCGCGTGGCTAAAAGAGCGCAGCAGGAAGTCGGCGCTGGCGACGCGTTGGGTGTGAGTGGACAGGCAGTCGTCAGGGATCCCCATTGTCTGTGGTGAGGCAATCACGCGCACAGCCGATGGCGGTGCGTACGGGTCGGACTGGACGCGGTCAATGGCGATGGAAAAGTCGCCGTAATCCCAGTCTCCGGTTGCTGACTTGTAGGAGCCGTAGCTTTTTCCGTCCAGGCGGCGCAGCAGTTCAATCAGGTCTCGATCGGTGCCGGAACGACGTCGGATAGGAGTATGGGGTCGAGGAGTCATGATCCCAGCCTACGGCTTCACGCGTCCGGACACGAACGTCAGCTGCGCCGGGTTTGTCACCATCGGCTGCTTTGGCGGCAGTCTCAGGCCAGCCGCGCATGGGTGCCACCACCGGCCGATCTGGCGGCAATATCAGGCCAGCCGCGCATGGGACCCCTCGTCGATGCCTAAACCTGTGGATCCGTCATCGCGACGACTATGGCCAGCACCACGCAGACGATACCGAGCAGGATGTAGATGACGGTGACCGCAATTGAGATACCGCGCGCAATGCGGGCACGTGACATCGCCTGAAGCGGCAGACCTGCCCTGCGTCCCTTGTTGATCATCGACTGGCTCCAGATCCACATCGGCACCGACAGCAGTATGCCCAGCGTGAAGAACGAGACGATGGAAAGGATCAGCGCCACCAGCCCGTTCGACTCAATTTCCGTGTAGACCTGCTGGGAGGAATGCTCATTCCAGTAAGGTCCCTGCGGGCCGTCAGTTTGCTGCTGAGGCGTCCACGGTGAGTACTGGCCCTGGGGCGTGCCTCCCGATCGCGGATGCGTGTCCGGTGCGCCGTAGCGGGGAGCCGAACTTTGCCACGATGACGGTGAAGCCGTTGCGGATCCTGCTGAGTCTCCGGACCCGGAACTGCCGGCTGACTCGTATGGGCCGGCGTTGGTCTGACGGGTAGTTGATGTATCGGAGGCGTGGGACTGTGAAGCGGATGAGGCCTCATCGGTCTCAGCATCAGGTGCGAAACGTTTCGAGTCATTGTCATCGGTGGCGTATTGATACATCGGCACGGCAAACCTCCTTAGGCTCACGATCATTGTAAAACATGGGTCGCCCTCGTCGAAGGTGAAAAATCGACGAGGGCGACCGCAGGTGCCTCAAAGAGCCGAGGAACTGAAAGCCTGGCGCATGCCTACAACATGCAGGAAACGCAGCCTTCGACTTCGGTGCCTTCCAGAGCCTGTTGACGGATCCGCATGTAATACATGGTCTTGATGCCCTTGCGCCACGCACGAATGTAGGACTTGTTGACGTCACGTGAGGTCACGGTGTTCGGGTAGAACAGTGTCAGCGACAGTCCCTGGTCAACGTGCTGCGTGGCAACCGCGTAGGTGTCAATGATCTTTTCAGGGCCGATTTCGTAGGCATCCTCGTAGTACTCAACGTTGTCGTTGGTCATGTAGGGCGCCGGGTAGTACACGCGGCCGATCTTGCCTTCCTTGCGGATCTCGATCTTGGAGACGATCGGGTGGATCGACGAGGTCGCGTTGTTGATGTAGCTGATCGACCCGGTGGGAGGAACGGCCTGCAGGTTCTGGTTGTACATGCCGTACTTCGCCACGTCCGCTGCCAGTGCCTTCCAGTCTTCCTGGGTCGGAATGTGGATCGAGGATTTGGCGAGCAGTTCACGGCACTTATCCGTTGTCGGCTCCCACGTGCCGTTGATGTACTTGTCGAAGTACGTGCCACTGGCGTAGTCGGAATCTTCAAAGCCGACGAACTTTTCACCGCGTTCGCGCGCAATCATGCACGACGCCTTGATCGCCTCAAACGCCACGGCCAGAAAGTACATGTTCGTGAAGTCGAGTGCTTCTTCGGAGCCGTAGTGCACGCGTTCGCGCGCAAGGTATCCGTGCAGGTTCATCTGTCCCAGACCGATCGCGTGGCTCATGGCGTTGCCGCGCGCAATGGAGGGCACGGACTGGATATTGGACAGGTCGGACACTGCCGTCAGGCCACGAACCGCCGTCTCGATGGTTTGCGAGAAGTTGGGCGAATCCATCGTCTTGGCAATGTTCAGGGATCCGAGGTTACACGAAATATCCTTGCCCACGTGCGAATACGTCAGATCTTCGTTGAACTCGGAGGCTTCGGAGACCTGCAGGATTTCCGAGCACAGGTTCGACATCGTGATGCGGCCCTTGATCGGGTTGGCGCGGTTGACGGTGTCTTCGAAGACGATGTACGGGTAGCCGGATTCGAACTGGATTTCAGCCAGTGTCTGGAAGAAGCGGCGGGCGTTGATCTTCTTCTTGTGGATACGCCCGTCATCGACCATTTCGCGGTACTTCTCGGTCACGGAAATTTCGCTGAACGGCTTGCCGTAGACGCGTTCGACGTCGTAGGGGCTGAACAGGTACATATCCTCGTTGGCGCGCGCGAGTTCGAACGTAATATCCGGGATGACGACACCCAG
The DNA here is from genome assembly GCF_900106055.1 of Schaalia radingae. Classification (NCBI taxonomy): domain Bacteria; kingdom Bacillati; phylum Actinomycetota; class Actinomycetes; order Actinomycetales; family Actinomycetaceae; genus Schaalia; species Schaalia radingae. The sequence goes on from NZ_LT629792.1 coordinate 141,770, forward strand.
GGAGAGCGTCTTGATACGGATCTTCTCGTCCGCGTTCTCACGCTTCGTGTCCAGGAAGGACATGATGTCCGGGTGATGGGCGTGCAGGTAGACGGCTCCCGCGCCCTGGCGCGCACCCAGCTGGTTCGCATAGGAGAACGAATCTTCCAGCAGTTTCATCACGGGAACAACACCGCTGGACTGATGCTCGATGCGTTTGATCGGTGCGCCCGCTTCGCGCAGGTTCGTCAGTGACAGTGCCACGCCGCCACCACGCTTGGACAGCTGCAAAGCGGAGTTCACGCCTCGGGCGATGGACTCCATGTTGTCTTCGACGCGGATCAGGAAGCAGGAGACCAGTTCGCCGCGCGCACGCTTACCCGCGTTGAGGAAGGTGGGTGTGGCCGGCTGGAAACGTCCTGACATGATCTCGTCGATGAGCTTGCGTGCCAGTTCGATGTCGCCGCGCGCCAGGTACATTGCCACGATGACAACGCGATCCTCGAAGCGTTCCAGGTACCGTTTGCCGTCGAATGTTTTCAGCGTGTACGACGTGTAGTACTTGAATGCGCCCAGGAACGTTTGAAAGCGGAACTTGTAGGCGTAGGCCTGCTTGTACAGGTCCTTGATGTCCTGAGGCTCGTACTGCTCGAGCACGTCGCCCTCGTAGTAGCCTTCGCGCACCAGGTACTCGAGTTTTTCTTCGAGGTCGTGGAAGAACACGGTGTTCTTGTTGACGTGCTGGAGAAAGTACTGGCGAGCCGCCTGACGGTCCGCTTCGAACTGAATCTTGCCGTTCTCGTCATACAGGTTGAGCTGGGCATTCAGCGCATGGTAGTCGAGGTCAGTGCTCAACTCTTCTGGGCCGGTGTCGGTGAGATTTTCGACCAAAATTCCTTCAATCCTTCGCGGACTCGGGAGACATCCTCGGACGTGCCGAGAAGCTCGAACTTATACATATGGGGAACGTGTAGCTTTGCAGAGATGATATCGCCCGCCAAGCAGTACGCCGGTCCGAAATTGGTGTTGCCTGAAGAGATCACTCCCCGGCAATATGAGCGGTTGGTGGCATCGTTGAGGAACTTGATGACCTGTTTGGGCACAGCTCCTTTGATATTTCCCCCGCCGTAGGTAGGGGTGATCAGAATGAAGTCGGTGTGAACGTGCAGGAATTCATCATGCGGGTGAAGAGGGATGCGGTGCGCCGGATAGCCCAGTTTTTCGACGAAACGGCGCGTGTTCCCCGTCGCCGACGAAAAGTAGACGATCTCCACCATGACTGAGGAATCTCCTTATATGGACGTGAGAGCCGGTTAAGTGTGTGAGCCTGCGGGCCGAGGGAGGCATGCGCCGTGGATGGTGTGAACCGTCGGTCGTGCCTTCCGCGTCTGACCTGTGCATGGGAAAAGCCCGACACCTGCGAGGTGGCCGGGCTTCACGCATTGATCAGGCTTGGGCGACCCGCAGCGGTGCAGCCTCGGCAGCCATTGCCGCAGCAGCTTTGATGCGGTCGGGGCGGTAGCCGCTCCAGTGGTCCTCGCCGGCGATCACAACGGGTGCCTGCTGGTAGCCCAGTCCCTTAATGTATTCGAGTGCTTCGGGATCCTGCGTCACGTCGATCGAGGTGTATTCCAGGCCCTGCTTGCCGAGCGCACGGTAGGTCGCATCACACTGCACGCACATCGGCTTCGAGTACACGGTGATGGTCATGGGATGCTCCTTTTTCTTCTATGCGCTCTGTGAGGTGGTGGGGATCGTCAGGTTCGGTGCGCGTCCTGCGCGCCTTCTTGATACCCCGAGCCGTAGTGGCTCCGTTGATGTATTAACACTACACCTTGTGGCGCCAAGTGCAAGTGACCACTACATGTTGTGTCTGACTGATGGTGTGCATCGCGCTGTGGACAGGCTGTGGACAGCGAACGGCGGGCCTGTATCTGACAGCTTAAACTCCGGGCGGGCCTGTGGATAGATGGAATCCCAGCGTGGTGCGCAATCCATATATCTAGTGGGCGTGTTGCGATTCTTCGGCGTGTCGCCCCTATATCTAGGGTGGCGGACTGGTTGTCGTACCTCTATATAGGCGCATTCGGGCGCTGCAGCGGTGTCCCAGGCCATCGTTCAAACGCCATCGGGCCCTGCTGTCAGACCCCTCATTGCGGGACAGTCCCTTTCGCTCAGCCTTGGAGCCGGTAGACTTCATGATCTCCCGCCTCCCCGGCACCGGGGACCAGGCGCAGTCCGAGCTTTTCAGCAAGTCGAGCCGAGGCTGTGTTCGCGGGGTCGATAATCGCCACGATCGGGAGCTGTGGGTGGCGGTCGCGTGCCCATTCGAGTGCGGCACTGGCAGCTTCGGTCGCGTACCCCTTGCCCTGCGCCTGTGACGCGAATCGGTAGTAGAGATTCAGGACCGTCTCGTCACCCTCGACCGCATGCCGCACGCCAGTGAAACCGATAGTTTCACCTCCGTAAGTCAACACGACAAAGTAACCGATGCCGTGCTGGTGCCAATCCTGTTGCCACGCGGACGTCAGTTCCACGGCTTCGTCACGGTCTTTCATCGTGAGCTCCGGTCGGTGTCTGTAGGTCAGCGGGTCCGAGTGAATCTTAAAGACAGCGTCAACGTCTGCGTCCTGTGGTGGCCGCAGGCAGAGGCGTTCGGTCATCAGGGGAGTCGAATCTGCCGTCATGTCAGTCATAGTTCTCCTTTGATTGAGGGCGGGCTTCATTGGGGGCGGACTCACCTCGACTACACACTCGGGGCACGAGCCGAATCCACAGCATCGCGCGCGGGGCGACCCGAGCCTGACGCATCAGGCTCCGTTACTGGTTCGCCAACTGCCCGGCGATCTGACTGACAAGCGCTTTCGCCTCATCGAGACGATCCGCCGGCTGCGGACCTACCGAAATGAGCACGTTGGCAACGCGTGCCCCGACGGTCACCTCACGCTCCGTCGCCTCAGCCTGCGTACTGGTTTCCAGCACCCATCCCTGTGAGATCGCCGCATCATCCCAGTTGGACAACGCCAGCGTCGTAGGCGCCCCGCCACCAATCATGACCGTGTACTGCGAGCACTGCGCCGCCAGATCCTCAACGGCAGTCACTGCTTCTGCTGCCTCGTCACCCGACGGTGCGACAGCAACGAAAACCCCCTTCATATCGGCTGCCTGCTCGTCGCCTTCCTGCGGAAGATACAGACTGCGGTGGGGCCATTGGGCGCTCAGAGCTCCGAAAGTATGAGGCCGCCACAGGATCGACGCGCACGCAGTCGGCTCTATCGCCTCGGGTGGCAGATCACTTTCAGCCGCGCCGGTCGGGTCCGCCTTGGTGTCAGCGCCGTCACCGCCCTCACCCTCGGGAACGTTCTTGAGGGTGCGACCGTCAGACAATGGTGCGGCAACTGCAGCGTCCACCTGCTCTTCCGTTAATTCAGCTTCATTGGCGAGGGAGTCCCCATCTGTCTCATCAGATTGCGCACCGGATTGCGCGCCGTCTGATCGTTCGGCGGCAGGGGCGGATGACTGGCTGGAGGCTCCAGAGTCTTCGCCGCTGCCGCCCGTGTCCGGTGAGCAGGCCACAAGCGTCAATGCCAGTGCTCCTGATGCGGCCCCTGCGAACCAGATGCGAACCTGGCGTCTGGAAAAAACGCGTGTCATGGTTGGCTTCCTTACCTCGGTTACTTCACCCTACCGCGCCGGCATGATGGCACGCGTGGCGTTAGGCTGACCGTGTGGAATCCGCGCACACCGCCTCTGATGACCAGTCCCATTCGCGGCGCACGCCTGCACTTTCGCGCGCACGCCTGGCTGACATTGCGTGCGTGTTCCTCGGTGGCATGATCGGTACCCTCGTCCGCGCAAGTCTTGACCATATTGCGGCGGCACATCCCGCCTTATCGGCGCTGGTGCTGGCGTGGTCGACCATTGCGTGCAATCTTGCGGGCGCGCTTATCCTCGGTTTTTGCGCAGGCTCGGGCCGGTGGCTGAGCGCTCGCGTCAACCTTCTGATCGGCACCGGTATGTGCGGGGCGCTGACTACATATTCGACCATGATGCTTGGCGCAGTCACATTCGTCCACAGCCCTCCGCTCGACACCACGACGGGCGCGATGGGCAGAATCCTTGCTGGCAGTGCCATTACCCTCGGCCTGCTTGTCCTGGGGGTAGGTGTCGCCGCTGCCGGCTGGTGGCTCGGAAAAAAGGCGCGGCCATGAGCGCGCTGATGTGGATACTCACCGCCCTTGCCGGCGGGTGTGGGGCCACCTGTCGGTGGCTGCTGTCGGGAGCAATCACGCGGCGACTGAACGCGCCGACGTCTGCCTCGTCAATAAGTCGACATGTGCCCGGCTCGCGCGCCCAGCTCCTGCGTCCACTATGTGGAATCGCGGCGGTCAACGTGATCGGATGCCTGCTGGCCGGCGCATTCACGTTTCTGACGACATGGCCGCACTGGTGGACGGTGATCGGCGTGGGGTTCCTCGGTGCGTTCACGACGTTTTCCACCGCCGTCGTTGACGTGTGTGAAGTGCTGCGAAGCCACCGCACGGCCCTTGGTGCGAGCCTGCTGGTCGGTGTGTGGGCGCTATGCGTGGTGGCTGTCATTGTGGGGGCGGCTGCTGCTTCGATCGCGATGTTTGCTCTGGCCACGGTGAGTGCAGGCGGGTGAATATGGTCACGACTGGGCCGCGACGTTTGCTCTAAACGCGCCGACACTTTAAAGTAGTGATCGACCATCCAGAGCAGCTAAGAGACCTGGCTCGATGACGCTGCAGCAACCCCCGGTCACGGAGAGGGTGCTTCCGCCAGGACCGATGGAGGAACCATGATTGACCTTCACGACGTACGCAAGGTGTATCACTTGCGCGGCGGGAATGACGTTGTCGCACTTGATGACGTGACGCTGCACGTCGATGCGGGCTCGATTCACGGAATCGTGGGTCAATCGGGGGCCGGAAAATCCACACTGATCCGCTGTCTGACCGCCCTCGAACGCCCAACCAGTGGTGAAATCGTGGTCAACGACGTTGACATGACTCAGCTGCGCGGAGCGAAACTGCGTCAGGCTCGCCGGAACTTCGGCATGGTGTTTCAGGCAGCCAACCTGCTCGATGCGCGCACGGCGGCAGAAAACATTGCATACCCGCTGCAGATTGCGCGTCGCCCGAAGAAAGAAATCGACGAGCGCGTTGAAGAACTCCTGACCATGGTGGGGCTGCAGGGACGCGGCGGCTCCTATCCGTCGCAACTGTCAGGGGGCCAGCGGCAACGCGTCGGCATTGCGCGCGGCCTGGCTGGAACTCCGGCAGTGCTGCTATGTGATGAGCCGACCTCCGCACTCGATCAGGACTCAACCGGCCAGATCCTCGATCTGCTGCGCGACCTGCGCGACTCACTGGGTGTGACGATTGTGATCATCACGCACGAGATGGCGGTTGTACGCGAAATCTGTGACTCGGTGACACTGCTCAACCACGGCGGCGTCCTCCAGAGTGGAACGATCGAAGAGATCATGAAGGATCCGTCCTCGCCGTTGGCTCAGGAACTGGTCCCCTTGCCGAACGTGGACGATGCCGTGATCCCGGAAGACCGCGCGCTGCTGGACCTGATTTTCACTTCAAGCCCCGGTGTGCCCACCGGTGCCAGCGTGCTCAACATGAGCGCGTCGATGGGTGCCGACGTGACCGCAGGGGTTTTCGAGTCCATCGGATCAACACAGGTGGGACGCCTGGCGCTGTCAGTGCCGCGCTACCACACTCAGCAGATCCTTCAACAGCTTCATGACCAAGGTATCTACGCGACTGAAAGGCTGGCATGATCATGAATCATGTACTGCTTGCTGCCCACATCGGTGTTGCACAATTTCAGTCCGCCATGATGTCGATTGCAGCAGACAAACCCACCTGGGGTGACAACCCGGCACTGACCAAGCAGTTCCTGCCGGCAGTGTGGGAAACTCTTGTGATGACCGGCGTCGCCACACTGGTGACCGTGATCTTCGGCTTGCCGCTTGGACTGCTGGTCGTCAACACGTCGCGCCACGGGCTCACGCCCAACCGCATCGTGCACCAGGTTCTCGGCGTGATCGTCAACGTCGGCCGCTCATTCCCATTCATCATCCTGCTGATCGCGATTGTGCCGCTGACCAGGTTCCTGGTGGGAACCACGCTCGGCTGGAAAGCCGCGATGCCGTCCCTGATTATTGGTGCCATCCCGTTCTTTGCACGACTGGTGGAAACAAACGTGCTGGCCGTTTCACGCGGCAAGATTGAAGCAGCCCAAATGATGGGCGCATCCAACCAGCGCATCTACTGGGGTGTCCAGGTTCGCGAAGCTCTGCCTGCCCTGATCCAGTCGGTGACTGTCCTGGCGATCACGTTGATCGGCTACTCGGCAATGGCCGGAGCGGTCGGTGCCGGTGGCCTTGGAAAGCTGGCCATCAACTACGGCTACAACCAATTCATGCCCGACGTCATGCTGTGCGCAGTCGTTGCGATCATCATCATCGTCCAGGTGATCCAGATGATGGGTGACATGATCAGCCGGCTGGTGGACCACCGCTGAGGCACTACCAGCCGGCACACACCGCGGGCACTGCCCGCATCAGATTTCATGCGCGGCACCCGTCGCATCTGACCCGCAATACGCCTGCAACATGAGTGGAGTGCATTGCATCAACGGGAACGTCACCCTCGTTCATCTCACATGCTTCAGCGCAATTGAAAAAACCTGAAAACTTGACCATTCTGAATTTAGAAACGGTCTGCATTGGCAGACCGGCAACATGATTGGAGAAACTCTCATGCGTCTATCTCATCTGAACACACGCTCTTTCAAGGCCCTCGCAGTGTGTGGCCTGGCAGCATCCTTCGCTCTGGCAGGCTGCGGCGGCGGCAACTCAACGGAATCAGCCACCAGCGGCTCGGCTGACGCAGCAGCATCAGGCGAAGCAGGCGGCGCAAGCGGTGACGTCATCAACCTGACCGTCGGCGCCAGCCCTTCACCTCACGCCAAAGTCCTGCACTTTATTCAGGACAACCTGGCTGCTGAAGCTGGCATTAACCTGGAGATCGTCGAGTACACCGACTACCATCAGCCGAACGTTGCGCTGAACAGCGGTGACCTGGATGCGAACTTCTACCAGACCCCGAACTTCCTGGATGACCAGGTCAAGGAATTCGGCTATGAGTTCGACCAGGGCGAGGGCGTCCACATCGAGCCGCTCGGTATCTTCTCCGAGAAGATCAAGGACCTGAAGGATTTCCCCGATGGCGGCAAGATCGGCATCATCTCTGATGTGACCAACCAGCGTCGTGCACTCGAACTGCTTGAAGCCAACGGATTCGTCAAGATTGCCGAGGGTGACGAGGCAGCCAACATCAACTCTGTTGAAAAGCTCAAGAACTTCGAGTTCTTTGAAGCCGAAGGCGCACAGCTGGTACGTTCACTGTCTGACGTTGACATCGCCGTGATCAACGGTAACTTCGCGCAGGAAGGTGGCCTGACCATCAATGGTGACGCACTGGTTGCCGAGCAGGGTAAGGGAAGCCCGTACACCAACTTGCTCGTGTGGAAGAAAGATCTGTCTGGTGACAAGCTCGAAGGTGTGAAGAAGCTTGACGAGCTGCTGCACTCCGACGAGGTCCGCACCTTCTTCGAAGAGAACTGGTCAGACGGCACCGTCCTTCCCGCGTTCTAAGCAGCTTGCTGGCACTGCTCCAGACAGTGTGCTGAGCAGTGCCAGATAGGGCTGTCCTCCTGATAGTAACGGCAGCCACTGCTTTACGCGGTAGCTGCCATTCAAGGGAGAAACTTCATAACAGATGGGGGCGGCGCACTTCGCGAACGGAAGTGTGCCGCCCCCATCAGTACATTTTCCTTAGTCGATGATGCCGTACAGGCGGTCGCCGGCATCGCCCAGGCCGGGTACGATGTAGGACTTCTCGTTCAAGCCCTCATCAACGGCGGCGAGTACAACGGTGACATCAGCGCGATCACCCACGGCTTTTTCCACCTCATGAATGCCTTCCGGCGCCCCCAGAATGCATACGCACGTCACATCACGGGCGCCGCGTTCCAGCAGGTAGTTCGTCGCGGCTACCATCGTGTGGCCGGTGGCGAGCATGGGATCCAGAATAAAGCACTGACGGCCCGACAGGTCGTCCGGCAGCCGATTCGCATAGGTTTCAACCTGAAGCGTATCCTCGTCACGCTTCATACCCAGGAACCCAACCTCGGCGGTGGGCAGCAGGCGAGTCATCCCGTCGAGCATTCCGAGGCCTGCACGTAGGACGGGAACGACAATCGGACGTGGATCGGACAGTCGTGCCCCAACGGTGGGACACACGGGAGTCTCAATTTCGATATCTTTCACGGCAACGTGACGTGTTGCCTCGTAGGCCAGCAGGGTGACGAGTTCGTCAACGAGCTGGCGGAATGTTGCCGACGGAGTGCGGCTGTCTCGAAGAACAGTGAGCTTGTGGTCAATCAGCGGATGATCAGCGACATGTAGGTGCATGGTTCAAGCGTACCGCGCCGGACATGCCTGAGGCGATCGAGTCGTTACTGTTGTCCTTCTCCGCTGGCGCGGTAGGCTTACCTCGTGACGGTCGACGAATCATGGTCCCAGGCGATGGGACGCGCACTGTTTCTGGCGAACCGTGCCCGCGAAGCGGGCGATGTCCCTGTCGGAGCGGTGGTCCTGGACCCGCACGGCACGGTCATAGGGTCAGGCTGGAACCAGCGGGAAACGACCCACGATCCCAGTGCTCACGCTGAAATTGTGGCGCTGCGTCAGGCCGGCCTCGCGATGGGCACATGGAACCTTGCGGGATGCACCCTGGTTGTGACCCTCGAGCCTTGCACGATGTGCGCCGGAGCGGTGGTCAACTCGCGCGTCGACCGCCTGGTATTCGGCGCGTGGGACGACAAGGCCGGAGCTGCCGGTTCGCTCCGCGACGTCGTGCGTGACGCTCGTCTGAACCACACAGTGGAAGTGATCGGCGGAGTTCTGCGCCAGGAAGTGGAAGTCCAGCTCAAAGGATTCTTCTTCGAGAAGCGCTCAGATGCGCTTCATGAAGGTCGCTCCCCACGAGTCACGTCACACTCGGCCGCCGCTGCCGCACTCCCGCCGGCCTCCCGCTCATCATCAACGAGGAAGACGCCGAACGGCCCTGATACGACAGTGCCGCCCGCATCGCCTGGTGAGAATCTGCTCCCGAAAGGAGTGCGCCTGCGAGGTCGCAAACGATCCTGACGACGGGCACCCGGCAACGTGTTTTTGGCCACGGTTAGCCGCCAGATCGCTGCTGAAGTAGCGTTGGTCGACGGATTTCGTGTAATCTGACTGGCCGAGGTAGCGTGTCCGAGCGGCCGAAGGTGCAGCACTCGAAATGCTGTGTGGTGATAAGCCACCCTGGGTTCGAATCCCAGCGCTACCGCGGCAGGCCCCAGTAATCCTTGTGATGCTGGGGTTTTTCGTTGGAATACCGCGGTTTCGCGCCGACCCGCGTTAAGCCGACACACGCCTACAAACGCCGGTATTCGCCTATGATGAGAACCTGAGCAGAACCTGAGCAGAACCCACATGAGAGGAAGCAGGGCAGGGATTATGGCGCGCGGCGGAGTAGGCACAGTCATCAAATACCCCATAAAAGGCGGAGTACGATACAAAGCCGTCGTGCAGCATCACGGCAAAAAATATATCGAGGGCGGTTTCCTCACCGCCGCGAAAGCCCGCACCCGCGCGTGGCGCATGAAGGAGGAACTCCTAGACGGCACCTACCTATCCCCGCGCGAGAAAGCGCAGCAAGAAGAATCCGCCGCGAGTGCGACTATTACCGTGCGAGACTACGCCGCGCAGTGGCTTGACAGGTGGCGCAGCATGCAGGCCGACGGCAGGGTCTCCGCAAATACCATCCGCACCTACAAATCATGCGTCCGCCATTACGTGCTGCCAGCGCTGGGAGATAGGACGGTCGCTAGCCTATCGGAGGAGGACATACGCGAGTGGTATGCGAGCGTGGCACCCGGAAAATCAGCGTCTACGCGGGCGAATGTTTACCGGGCGATGTCGTCGATGATGCGAAGCGCCGTGGAGGACAGGCTTATACCGGTGTCACCGTGTCGTGTGCGTGGAGCGGGGAGCACGCGCCCCGGTGATAATCAGCGCGAGCAGTACTATTTCACACACAGCGAGTTTTTGAATCTGATCGGGGCGCTGGAAGCCTCAGACATGCCATCATACGCGGGAATAGCCGCGCTCCTGTACTACACGGCGTGCAGGCCGTCTGAAGCGCGAGCGCTTAGGGGTCGGGATTTTGATTTCGAGCACGCACGCGTGTGGTACGGGTCGGGCATGCAGCGTAGTGAGAGCGGGGAGGTGGTGGAGGGCCCGACGAAAACCCGCCGCGGCCGATGGGCACCCATGTGCCACCAGCTCGTGGAGTATGTGAGGCCTATCGTGGAGCGGGCGGAACGCGACGAGTGGGTTTTTCACGCCCCGGGCGACGTGTCGCAGCCCGCGAGCGATAAGCATGTGAGCCGGCGCGCGCGCCGCGCGCTGGACAGTATCGGGCTTGAGCGCGCGGAATTATACGATTTGAAGCACACGTGCTTGACAAATTTGGGGCGGGCGGGCGCCTCGCTCAAGGAATTGATGGATTTGCCTGGGCACTCACAGATCGAGACGGTGCTGAAATATCAGCTGTCGGATTTTGAGCGGGTGGCTAGTGCGGTGGGTCGGATGGCAAACAACCTCAAATAGTGTGACCTATCCCGTATATGCGCCGGCCATAAAAAAAGATGGCCCCGCGCTGAAACACCCACAATAGGGCGCTCAGCGCGGGGCCAAACCGCACAAAAAACTTGCTCACTGCTCGGGGTGTAGTCGCCTGATCGTCTCATCCACCTCACCAAAACGGCGTTTCGTCTCCGTCGACAAGTCACGCACCTCACTGCGCGTGTCGTTCACCCGTTGGTGCAGCAGTTCACGATCCCTCACCGCGTTCTCCGACGCGCTACGCAGGTCCTTACGGATCTCTAAAATACGTTCCTCGCTTTGCCTATCACGCTCAGCCTGCTCATGCTGATCCTCACGCATATGCCGATCTTGCTCTTCTAGTTTTTCTCGGATTTCGCCCATCATCCCACTAATCCGATCCAAATCATCCCGAAGATTCAAATCGTGATTATTCGCGACTTGGTCGTGTGTCGCGTCAGCAGTTTTTGCGATTCTTGCGAGTTTTTCCTCAAATTTTTTCGTCAGGAGCTTCACGATCACAGTGATCCCACCTAGCAGGGTGCAGGCTAGGGCGGTGATCGCAGCCACGATTTCGGGGGCGTTGAGCACGGCCATCACTGTTTCTGGGACTTCAGTACTGCTCATACGCGTTCTCCATCAGCTAGGTGCTTGGGCTTGTACCTTGCTTGTTGCCCGTCGCGTGTTTCGCCGCCGGGTGTAATGATGCCGAGCCAGTCCAACACGCCGAGGCGCTTCAAAATGTGGAACGCTGCCGTCGCATACCCGAGGATGATACCGGCTTGCGTGCAGATGAGCTGCCACGACAGGGGGTAGGCTCCTGCCCACCACACGCCCACGGCGAGCAGCACAGCAGCGACGATCACGATCAACTGGCGACGTTTAGCCGTCCACCATGGTTTATCTATGATGGCTTGGACGGGGGGCCAGATGACGCCTACGATGATTGACCACACGAGCGGGTCGATATTCAAATTCAGCTGTAAAGCGCTCAAAAAATCCATAGCGGTCACCTTCTTGCGTTCTGCTGGTTAACCGCGCGCTGCAAGGCGCGCACAGTTTCCACACCCATGTACCCGTCTACGCTCACGTGGTAGTAGCGCTGCATAGCTCGCACCGTGTCCATGCCCGTGATACCGTCAGACTTCACACCAAACGCCCGCTGCATGCAGGCTATGAGCTGAGAGCCTTCCGCTGTGTCGCCTTCCCACTGCCAGCCGCTGCCGTCCCAGTCAGCCGCAGGCAGGAAAACGCGGTTCGGCGCATACTGTGAGCTGACAATTCCGTCCACGGGAGTCCCGTTAATCCGCTGCAACGCCCTAGTGGTCGCTTTGCCCCACTCACCATCAACCGCGAGCGTGCCCTCCGGTACGACGCTACGAGCGGGCGCACTATATGGCGGGCGAATCACCGCACACACAGTGTCAAACGACCTCACGCGGCGCGCGACCACACCACCGTTAGACTGCGACCCATACGACCCCGTGGACGTATTACCCTCAATCGTCTGATACGACCACACATACTTCACTTCCACAATGCCGATATGATCGGCTTCCCCATCATCATCCCAGTCGAAGCACACGAGATCACCGGGTTGCGCGTCCTCACGTAGGACAAGCCACCCATGAGCGCGCGCCGTGTTGACGCGCCCGGGCACGTACGCACTATCAAAACCCGTGATCCCGGCTCGCCTGAGGCACCATGTCACAAACATGTCACAATACGGCACGCCACTCGCCGCGAAATACGCGCCGTGCCGCGTCGCGTAGTCACGCCCGTATTTTGATCCCTCAGCTGGATCATCCCACCGCGAGTACCCCAGCTCACCAGCAGCGATTCTGAGGACATCATTCCCCGTCGCCATATTCCACCTCCACAATCTCAGCCGTATCCGCGGGCGACCCCGCGCCCGTATCCCCATGCCTTAAAAGCGCCTCAAACTCCACGCGCCCCTCGTTGTTTTCTGTTCCTGGCATCAAAGACCCCCTCCGTCTCCCTGGCGTTTCCGCGCACACAAAAAGCGGGACACGAATCACGCCCCGCCAAAAAAGTTTTTTTCTACTAATGCTCCGCGCCCTCAAAACGCGCGAGCCCCGTGCCCGCGCTGGGGCTTGGTGGGGCAACCCCGCTGAGCGCCTCCTTCTCCACGCGCTCACGCTCCGCACGCTCCACGGCCGCTTGCTCTAGGCCTTCGCACATTGCGTTGATCAGCGCGTCGAAAAGCCCACCCGCACGCACGTAGTCAGCAGCGAGCCTCGCCGCTTGACGCTCAGCCACGCTACGCACGTGCCGGCGCTCCTGCTCGCGCTCCACTGCTTCTTGCAGGCTGTCTAGTTTTTCGCTTGGCATACCATCAAAATCCACCCCGAGCCCCTCCCTCGTGTTCTAGTTGGTCCAGTATTGGATCATGTTCAGTGGCACGTAGTCCCACCTCGTCCACACGCTGTTCCCGCCGTGGATCTCCAGATTCCCGTTCGCCCGCACGTATACTTCCGACTTGTGCGCTGCTGATGGGAAAACCAAATCTGTCCTCGGGCGCACGGATTCGGGCAGAGTGCAGATCAGGCTGATGCTTTTACCGTCCCACTGCCCGGTGGTGAGCCGGAGTACGCCCTGAAACATCACGTGCGGGCCGATCGTGTAGATCCTGAATCCGCCGAACGACTGGTCGGCTTTCCACCCCGCGGTCAGGCTCGGGGTGATCATGCTATGCGCCGGCACAGCGTGAATAATCGGCTGGGGGGTAATGCTCATTCCTTGAGTTCTCCTTACTCGTTGGCGGTCCACACCATCGGGCCTGTCAAAAGACCCGAAAACGCGTCATTAATCAGCGTGACACGCCCGGCCACGCGAATCTTCACCTCACCCGTAGTATCAATAAAAAGATTCGCCGTAGCCGCGATCGAATTCCCAGCCATGATGGTCACAGGCGTATACACGGGCCCACTCGGCCTATACCCCGCGGGGATTAAATACCCGAGCCCAATCCACCCTACACCCGGGTCCAGCAGCCAGTTCCCGCGCGTAGGCCTGAAAATCAGCGACTCCGTGACAACAAGACTCCCAATTTTAATAAGCTTGTTGGCGGATTTGAGACCATTGTCAGATAGCGGCGCGCTGGTCTGAATGGGTGGCACAGCGTGGATGACCGGCATTTTACTCATCAGCGTCTCCTATTTTCCGGGCTCATACCAAATATCCTGAGGCTGCATATACTCAGGCCTCACGCTTCCGCACCACCACACCATGGGAGCGTCAGGACGCCGCACGAAAGCGTTCGACCCGTGCTTTACCCATGTTGACGTGGCCGCGCCACCCCACGCGCCCATGATGATCGCACGCCTGTTCCACACCATCACCAGCACGCGCTTACCCTCGGGCGGGGCCACCAGCGCGTCCACAGGCCCAGCCAAAGGCTCGCTCATGCCGTCCAAGCGTACGCGCACAGGCGACGCGCTCGTGACTGTACCCCACTGGAATGAGGGCACAAGATCCACGCGCTTCGACAATTTGGCGATCGTATCTACCAGATAGTCCAAGCCAATCACAGGTCCACCACCTCGCGAATCGTCGTCTTCGCCAAAGCCGACGCATCCAAACTCATCCCCCATTTTTGGACGACAGCGCGCGCCACCACTCCCTGCGACGAAAACTCAACCAAGTCGTTCGGCTGCAAGGGCACGGGCAGGTGTTGGAACTCAATACTCGCGGCGGGCGTGGACCGGTCGATCAAACGCCGGTTCGCTAAATCGTCTAAAACCTGCTGCCCCGTCGCCTCAACACCCGTCTCCACGTGGGTCACCCACCGGCCCCGTGCCTCATAAGAAAACCGACTCTTGGGGTCTTCATTCAACGCCGACGCGGTCAGCGCGGGCTTATCACCCTCAGCCTGCCCCACGAGCACGACCTTATTGGGTACGCCAGCGAGGTCTTGGTCACGCTGCCACGCAGGCAGGTGAATACTAGCGTCGCCTTCCGTGAACCGCCACGCCGCCGGCCTTTGCGCAGGCTTCACATATGGCTCCACGCGGAACTGCCCCAACCCATCAACCCACAGGCTCCAGTAATTAATGCTCTGTAGTAGGTCGTTGATGATGGTGAGTTTCGGCGTCCCAGCGTCCCACACGAGCACACCACGAGTCCGCTCCACACTATGCGTGATAGCGACCCTATCCTCACCAGCACCCCGGATCAGCTGCTCTACTACGCTGGTCACGAGTGTTTTTTCAGGCAGACTATACGCCCGCTCCACACAATCCTCATCCAAAACCGTCAATTTTGAGAGCAGGTCGACTTGTCTTGACGCGCCGCTTACGCTCATGCTCATGGTCGGAGCAGCGAGCAGCCACACGCCCAGCGGAAGCACCTCGCCGGACGCCAGCTCATAGGTGATACGCACACGATCAGATAGCCAGTCAACCTGTTGACCACGGTCAACCATGTTCAGTTGACCCGACCCGCGCAGTCTGGTTGTGGAAGTGAACTCGATGTTCCCGCCGGTCACGCCGCGCAGCCTACCGCGCAGCATGTCACGCCTTGTCAGCAAATCCACACGAAACGAGGCTTGCCTGTGTGTGGTCCACGCGCTCACGACCGTTCGACCTCCACCAGCTCAAATCTTGCGTCCCAGTATTTCCCACCCGTACCGCGCTTCATGCTCGGGCTTCCCATAGCCGCGTAAAACCTGATGCCGTCAGGATTCCTGTAGCACACCGGGCCAGCGGTAAGAGCCACCCTGTCCACGTCACTCACGTCAGCACACTCGCTATCAGGTATAAGCCTTGAGGACACCTGCCATTTACGATCAACACCAGTCCCGTCGACCATGACCCGCATCATGCGCCCCGCAAAACGGTAAGTCTCCCGCCCCGGCATCTCAGGCGAGAAACTGACCTCGGGGTCGTAGGGGAGTCGGATCGTGTCCGTGAACCCCACGCCAGCACCCACCCACATAGCAGGACTACTAGCAGTAGCTGTCACACGCACCACGCTAGACGACGGCAGACTACTCGTCGCAGTCACCCTATACAGGGTTTCACCATTTGATAGTGCTTCAGGGTCTGTCACAGTGGCCTGCACGGGTAGCCCATCAGCCACCAGCTCCCACGTCGCCCCACCATCAGCGGAGCGTTCCACACGGTTACTTACGACGCTCGGAGCCGTGCCCCCGGTGGGGTTCATGATCTGCACGCTCATCGCACCAGTGTGATCATCCCACAGCGTAGACACCACGGGCTTTTCAGGCTTCGCATACTCGACATTGACACGCTGCACGGCTGGGGTGGACTCGACACCATCACCGGACCGAGCCACGACACTGATCTCGTACTCGTGGCCGTCAAGCACGCTCTCACGCACCACATACCGCGTAGCGTCGCTGGACACCGTGCTGGTCTCCACCACGCGCCCAGCAGTCACATCCGTGATAGTGACGCGAGCACCGGACTGGCGTGACCCCTGCTCTTGCAGGTACGACCACTCGACCGCAAGACGCGACTTCTCGTACTTCCCGCCCGCAGGACTACTAATACTGACGACGGGCCGGTTCACCACGCTAAAAGACGCGACACTACTCCACGGCGACGCGCCCGTTTCCTGCTGCGGATAGTATGAGCCCCACGTGCGGACCTGCCACTCCACGCGACCCACACGCAGCGAGGACAGGGTATGAGACTGGCGCGCGACACGCCCACCCGACACAGTAGTCCACGACCCACCACCCGTACGGTAGCGCACCTGATACGACTGCTGAGTAGACGAATCCGCAGGATTGTGATCCCATGACAGCACGGTTTTACCGTCTTCCACGGGGACGGCAGCACCATTAGGCGACAGGTTCTGAGGCGCGTACGGGCGCGCCAGCAGTTGAACAGTGTTTGACGACGAGGACTTCTCAGACTCCAAAGTGAGCCCCGCCGACACGGTGTTACGCACGGCGTTCACAGTCTCAGCGCTCACCCGATACGAGTGAGCCACCGTTTTAGACGGAGCCGAGTGTGTCCACGACCGCGTCCCACCGTCAACCGTGGCCACGCGCGACCCATTATCGTAGACATGGAACCGCACATAGTACCCGTCGGAGCGCTCCACGGGTTCCCACGAGACCGTAATATCGTCACCGGTTTTCACCGCACGCACACTAGTGGGTGGCAGGGGCCGCGTGTTCACCGACCCAGCCCAGTCAAACGCCGACCCAGCCTCGTTCACCGCGTGCACCGAATACTCAGTGTGCTCACCGCGAGGGGGGTTCACGTCGTCCCACGAGGTAGCACTCCACGGTAGCGACGCCACGAGGTCCCACTGTTTCAGGCTCCCCGTGTAACGCTTGACCTGTACGGTGCTCCATGGATACAGGCCGTCCGCACCCGTGTAGTTCGGCTCCCACGTCACGCGCGTCAGCCCATCGCTCTGCCACGCGGCCAGCGGGTTACGCGGAGGGTGCGGAGGCTCATACCCACGCCTACCAATACTCACCGTACGAGACACCGACGGCGTCCCACCATTCCACACGGGACCAGTCGATGCGCTAAAAGTCACGCTCTGCGCGTACAGTTGAGTCGACACGGTGACAGACCGGCGAGCAATCTCTTTTTGATCCCACGAATTCCACGCAGAATAAAACGAATAATCCGCCGTTCCGCCGATACGCCCACCCATGCGCAGCGTACCGTTGAAATTATGCCCGTACCCAGTCGCCCGAATATAGTACGCGACCGTGATCGTCACGCTCTGAGTCCTAGGCCCAACGCTCCCCGGACTCATCCACGTGTCAATACCCAGCTGCAAATACCCGGACGACCCACCCCACGTGATACCCATCAGCTATTAGACTCCTATCGCGTCACGCACCGCAGGCCGAAGCCCACGATCAAAAAAGTCAGCCACATCCGCATACCTGCGCAGGTCATCAGCGTGGAAACTCACATTCACGTTAAACGTGTCACCACGCCTATTCTGCAGTGCCTTCTCCTGCTCAAAAGTGCGGATTGTCTCGGGCTTGCCGGTCCCGTTCATCGCCACGGTCAGCCCTGGCATGAGCAGACCCCCTGAATCATAGGTATGCAAGAGGTTTTCGGCCCACCCCATGGCCCTGCTCGTCAACGACCTCTGGCCACCGCCACCGCCATACGTGCCCACAGACGGGTTCCCCCAAATTGAGGTGAATCGTGCAGATAAGCCGGGTCTTGGCTCTTCGATCATCATCCCGTTACCAGCAGCAATAGCAACGTGCCAAGCTGGATTACCCCAAAACAGGAGTCTGCCCGGAGCTGGAGCCCCACCCATCCGTGATCCAGACTGGTAGCCCGCCGCTGTTAAACGCGGCCAGCCGAGCCCAAGCTGTTGAGCAGCCCAATACACAAGGCCCGAGCAATCCAAACCAGCCGTCGTGGAACCGCCCCACACGTACGGGATACCGGCTCGCACAGCCCGCATAGCAGCGCTGACAAGCCCAGCCCCACCCGGAGGCGTGATCTTTTCTGACTGCCCCTTGAAAAACGCTGGGATAGCGCCAAGAAGCTTCTCAACCGCACCCGCACCCGCTTTAGCGAAAAACGAGTCCCCTACTCCACTCAGCAGTTTCCTCACCGGCGCGGTAATCAAGTCAGCTACGGCTCCAAGCGGGTCAGATAAGAAATCCATGACACCCGCTGCCTTGTCCTTAAACCAGCCGACGATGCCGCCGCCAGCAAACCGCGCTCCGCCACCCGGGCGGCGACCAGAATATGCGTAGTTTGCTGCCAGAATGTTACGTGGCCCGATAGCCCGCACCAATTCAGGTACGAGCACCGCCTCACCTTTTGACAGCAAGGCGGGCACAGTATCACGCCCCGGCGCGTACCCCGGCAACACGCCACCGCCAGCAAAACCGAGGCGGATCTGCGGAAGACGCAAGGAAGCGGGCAGTGAGAGTTTGTCTGCCACACTGTTAACGAGGGACCGCAGCCCATCGTTGTAAACGGTGTTCACGACGAAACGTACTGGTTTTGCAGCAATCTCCTTAAGGGAGTCCCAGACTTTCCCGATCCCGTCTTTCATGAATTGGAAAGCCTTAATGGCACCATCTTTAAGAGAATTGAACGCTCCAGTGACCTTGTCTTTCACCCAGTTTGCAGCTGTGCTAGCAGCTGTTTTGAGGCCTTCCCACAGGTTCTTAAAGAACGTGAGGAACCCATTCCACAGGTTTTTACCAGTGTCAATGATCGCGTTCCACACGATAGACAAGCCGGTAGAAAAATAGTCCCACGCGGCTTTCGCAGCAGTCTTAATGCCCTCCCACAAGGCGGTGAAAAAGCCTGCTAGCCCGTTCCAAATCGCGGTTGCCGTTTCCACGATCCCGTTCCACACACCAGTCACAAGATCAACAATCCACTGCCACACTGTGGAGAAAACGAGTTTCACCCCATCCCATAGGGTGGTGAAGAAGGAGACGAGCCCATTCCAAATGGTTTGCGCTGTAGTGAAAATGAACGTCCAATAGCCTACGACGAGGGTTTTAATGAACTCCCACACCGTGAAAAACACGGTCTTAATGCCCTCCCACAGGCCGCTAAAGAAATTGGAGATCCCCGTCCAGAAACTATTCCACGCCTCGCCGAGCCACGCGGTGAAAGCGTTCCACGTGTCACTAATCCACGTGGTGAAAGCCGTCCACACCCCGCTGATCCCGTCCCACAAGGATTGCCACGCTGGGCCGATCCACGCAATAAAATCTTGGAAAGCTTTCGTGATAGCCGCCCACGCCTTCTTCCCAACCTCGGTCTGCGTGAAAAACCACACCAAAGCGCCAATCAAAGCCGTAATAGCTGTAATTACCAAGCCGATCGGGTTGGCCTTCATTGCGAGGTTCAGGGCGCGTTGAGCGATGGCCGCGCCCTTTGTCGCGACAGTAGACGCGACCATCGCGCCCTTCTGAGCAGCCAAAACCGCGATATCCTTGACTTTCGTCGCAGTCGCAACAGCCATTTTCCTAGCAAGATCAGCAAAAGCCAGGGCGTGCTGCTTGACCCAGCTGCCCGCGTACATGGAGTTCAGGATCACTGTCTGAGCCGTGTCTTTTATTTTTGCGAGGCGCGCCAGCATGACAGCTTTTTGCAGCTTGTAGAATTCTCCGATCGCACGACCCAGCTTCAGCCCGCCGATCGCACCAGCCAGGGTGCCAGCCACGCCAGCGAGAATACTCATCGCCGTTTTGTTTCGCATGACCGCGCCGGACAGGCTCATGATCTTCCCCAGTACACGGCCGACAACCGGGACGAGCGTTTGGAGTACGTTCCACGCTTCACTGATCACTGGCTTGAGGACGGCGAAACCGCCTTGCGCCAGATCCACCACGCCATCTTTCAGGGCGGTGACCCACGACCAGTCCACATTAGACGAACCGTCAATAATCCCAGTGATCAGGCTCGTAATCCTGCTAGCAGTATCACCGACGATCGTGCCGAACTGCTCAAACAAGGGCCCAGCCTGCGTGGCCACCGCGTCAACTGCTGGGATCAGCTTATTGAAAGAATCACGCAGCGCGTTTAAGACTGGGGTGGCCGCACCCTCGCCCAACCTGCCCAACGCGGCTTTGATGTTCGACCATGCGCCCTTGAAAGTGTCACCGGCCTTGAGGGCGGCACCGCCGATCCCCTCCTGCATTGCAGCATTAAATGTGCCGAAATCGATCTGGCCTTTGCTGACCATTGTGGAGATTTCTTCACTGGTCTTGCCCAGGTGTTTTCCGAGCATGGCGAGGACTGGCACGCCAGATGACGTGAGCTGGAGGAGGTCGTCGCCTTGGAGTTTTCCGCGCGCAGCGACTGACCCGAAAATCGCGCCCACGTCAGTGAGCGACCGGCCAGAGATCTGCGCCGTGTCGGCCACTGTCTTCAACGCGCCCTCGAGATCGGATCCGGCCTGCACGCCAGATGCAGACAGGGACGCGGCCACAGTCGCCGCATCACCCAAACCGTAGGCCGTGCCCTTCACACTATTCAGGGCGTTTTGCATGACCTTGTCGACGCCTTCAGCGTCCATGCCGATGCCTGAGAGCTTCGCTCGCGCGTCCTCAATCGCCAACGCGCGAGAAATACCACCAGTAGCAGCCAGACCAGTGACAGCAGCACCCAATCCTCCCAGCGCGCCCGCCCCGACCTTGGTCACGGTCTTAAAAGCGCCACCTAGTGCGCCGGTAATCACGCCGGACGCCTTGTTCGACGCTTTCCCCGCACCGAGGTCACCCATCTGTCGGGAGACCTCTTTATGGAATCCTTTCAGGGATGGGGCGATTTGAATCCACGCTGTGCCTAGCTGATACCCCGATGCGGCTGCCATTCTTCCTCCACTATTCGCTTATGTTGTGCTGCCTGCTCATCCACCTAGCAGCCTTACGCGCAGCATGTTCTTCCCGTTCCGCCTGTTTGTCCTGCCACCCGGCTTCAGGTGGCTCCAGCGGGCGCGGAACCTTGTTCTTATTGCCACCTAGTCCTGTCCAGAGGATTGAAACCAGGCGGTTTGCTGCGAGGAAAACAGCGTTTGTCTCATCGCTGACTGACGCGGGGCCGCCCATCGCACGCATGAGCGCGCAGCCGGGCGGCAGGTTCGCAGCCAGCACGGCAGCCCTACGCAGCGACAATCTGCCAGTGAAAATATCAGTCAGATTGATGCCGTATTCGGCTTGGAAGCTGGCTTCTAGTGGCTCCCAGTATTCGCCCGTCAGTCGGACGAACCCGAGGATTTTCCCCCATCAACCGCTTCAATCACGCCACCGAGCCACGTGACAACGGCTTCCATCGTGATTTTTCCATTCTTGCCACGCAACGGCTCCAACGCTGCCGCGCGCTCTGCGGGGTCAGGCCAGATAGCGTGTATCAGCGGGAATGGGTTATCTGAGTTCAACGCGTCCAGGACTTCAAAATCGTCAAAGAGATCCTGTGTCAAATCAACGGTGATACCACGGCAGGTAACCGTGATCTTCTTGTTTTCAGTGTCTTTCACGACGCTGGTTTCACGCTTGGCTGCTTCACGGGCTTTTGCCTGTGTGCGCTGGCGTGAGCGTTGCGCCTGACGAGCTGGTGATGCTTGCTTAGCCATAGAAAGATTTCCTATTCTTCCGCAAAGAAAATTGAGTTAAATGGTGCGGGTCGTGCCAGGGGGCGGAAGGACAAGGACGCCACCCCGGCACGACCTAGCGCACCACAGCCACTACCCGAATTAGTGGCTTTCCGCACCAGACGAAGCCGGGGCAGCAGACGCGCCCTCCAGCATTTCTGGAGCGTTAGAAATCAGGTAATAATTCCCCAGCACCTTCAGTGTGTAGTTATACGCGCTGATATCACCATTCTTGAACGCCAGCCCCTCGCGCTCACCCAGCGTCAAATGCGGGAACACATAACGGAAATGAATTTCCTCGTTAGACGTGTCATAAAGATCGACCATGCCGCACAGGTCCTTCACCTGCCTGGAGGACTTCGCCTTGATACGTACGGCACCACCGCTACCGGCCTTTTCGACCTCACCATCCAGATACGTGACGACCGTCTGGAGCTTGGACTCCAGTAGTGCGGCAGTGAAAGACGTCGTGGAATCAGACATGAACGTCTTGACCACGCCGTGGCCTTGGTACCCCTTCAGGTCATCAGTGGAGTCATCGAATCCGAGCTCCATGCCCTCATCACTGATCCACCCGCAGTCGACGAGGCCGTCTGGCGCCTTGTCGGTCAGCGTGGTGAGCTTGTCGAGCTTGTCGGCCAGTTCTTTCGTGTATTTTGCGAGATACAGCGCGTCATTGTCGGATCCGAACATGTGCGCGAAATCTGCGTTGAGTTCAGCCATCGTGAACACCCTTTCCTATGAATTATTGAAAATGAAAGCCCCGCGACCTGTCAGGTGGCGGGGGTTGTCTTGATTGTGATCTGATACGTTGCCGTGCACCGCGCTTGGGCGGTGTCAGGGTCAGGAAACTCAGCAGGCGTAGTACCATGCACGCTCACGACCGGGCTGGTCACAGTAGGCAGAGACTCCATCACGTCATTCACAGTGAGCGCCAATCGCATGGCGCGCGCCGTACTCTCCGCATAGGAGTCCACAGTGACCTGCGATTCCTGCAGGACACGACCATACCTACCACCACCGCCAGTTGAGATGACGCGCACGAACCGCGCGGGCTTACCGGCACCGTCAGGCCTGGTGGACACGACCTGCACACCGTCTAGGAGGCGCTTCAGCAGGCTCATCACAATGAGCTTCGCGTCCACGCTCACAAAACCGGACAATTTAGCCTCCTCTCGCCTGGCTGCCGATAGCCCGCTCGAGCAGGTGATGTTTGGCTTGACGTGCGCGCGCTTTCGGGTGTCCAGCCACCACGTACGCGCGCACACGCTCGCCAGTACGCACCCTCACGTCGAACTCGCTACCGGCAGCATCCCTGATCTGATTGGCTTTCGCCTCCACCAGGCGGCGCGTCTGACTCCCCGTGAGTAGTTGACTGATCGCGTCGTGACGCGAAAAGAATCGCACTCTACGAGCCATCATCCACGCCTTTCAGGGACACGACCATGCCGGACGGCCACCACTGGGGCGCGCCCTCCACCCGGTACTGACGGCCCATCACTTCAATGAGGTCGCGGGCTGTCACGCGCGGGTGCTCGCCCCGCCAGTACAGGGACGGCAAGCTGATCACCGGTTTTTCGCCCGGATTGACCGGCTCACTCGTCCTGCCTGGAGCGAACAGGGCGGGCGGAAGCTCCACACGCTCTGGCGAGCCTGGAAGCGGGTCACCGTACTCGTCCACGCCACCACTGGTGGTGCGGATGAGCGTGACGGGGACTTTCCAGTCATCCATCATTGCGATCACCTGCCAGCAGGTCCACCTCGAACGCCCGTCCGACACCGACTCCGAGACTCTTGCGCTCGGTTTTCGTCAGGTACAGGTCGCCCTGCGGATTCGCGTAAGAGAATTGCTGCGTGAACGGCCCGTCGGTCGTGCTCATGGAGGAGACCCCGCCGGGAATGCTGTCGCTGCCCATTGCTCGGCGCACAACCTGGCAGGAAACGCGTTTCAGCGTGGACTCAGGCAGCTCACGCCACCGTCTGGTGGTGGTGCGGATCAGGTCGGCGGCATCGAGGAGCAGGACCTTGGCTCGTGCTTGCTCCTGTTCGGACAGGCCACGCCACCGCGCCTCCAGATCAGCGACCGTTGCGAACGCTTCTTCGCCCTGCTCCTCCATGCTTATCCCTCTTTCTTCGCTCGGCGTGCCGCCGTTTTGCGGGCGGGAGCCGGTTTCTCCGGCACGAAATCACTGCCCAGAGTTTTTGCCGTCTCCTCGTCCACGTCCACCAGCACGCCGGTCACGCGATCACGCAGTCTCACCGGAACCGGCCTTTTCCGCGACAATCGCGAAACGCTCGGTGAACGCGTACCAGCCGTACACGATCTCCAGACGCAGAGCGATCTGGTTCCTGCGCTTCAGGTCACCCTGACCGTCCGGGTCACCGAAGCGGATCAGCTCGATCGGCAGCTCACGCTGCACACCCCAACGGATACCGTTCTGGAAGTCACCGAGAATCGCGCGAACCTTAGTGTCCTTAGCTTCAGGCACACCGGAAACCGTGTTGCCCTGGGCGACATTCACGCCCATGAAGCTTGTGACGTTGGTTCCGAATCCGAGCTGCGGGTAACGCAACTGAGAGGTCTCGCCCGTGCCGTCTTTCACCTTGAGGCTGGCGAGCTTCCACGCGAACTTGGGGTCCATTGCCACGCCATTCACGCCCCACGAGGGAGCAGCGTTGATGAGAAGACCTGCAGCAGCGCGGAAATCATCATCCGCATCAGCCTTGTCAGCCTCGACTTTCTTCGTGGTCGCCGTGATGTAGTTGTTCCACGAGGAGACAGCGTTACCGGTCAAGGGGTTGATGCGGTGGAAAATGCCAAGGTCGAGCGCCCTGGACAGTGCGACCTGACCAGCGTCAGCCAGCTCGCTGATCACACCCAGCTGATAGTCCTCATCAGCCCACTGGACCTCTTCGTTGAATCGCAGGGTGACCTGCGCCTTGTGCGGTGCCACGCTCACAGATGTGAACCCGCCACCAGTCGAATTCTTCTCCGCGCCCTCTTCCACGAACTCGGCTTTGGGGAAGTCGTTGAAAACGATGACGTCCTGCGAGCCGAAACGCATGGGGGAGCGGGTGGACAGTTGTGCGACGAGGCTGGTCGAGCGAGCCTCCTTCACCATGCCGTCAGCGATTTCGCGAGGCATCAAGACTTTAGCGTCGGTTGTAGAAAAAACAGCCATGACTGGCTCCTTCCTGATTTTTAGTCGCGGCCAAACAGTTCGCGCACGAGCCGCTGACCGTTAGAAATTGAAGAACTGGGTTGGTCGCCTTGGCCTCGCACGACTGGCGCGACAGGGCGACTAGAGATGACTTCTTTGAGAGACTGTGCGTGAGCCTTAATGTCGTCGAGCGTGGAACCACGCAGCACGCTTTCCGGGACCCCGGTTTCTTTCGCGACGTCATGTTTCCACTGTTCGATCTGGTCACGCTCCTTGAACTCACTGACCTTAGCTTCAGCCTCTTCAAGCTTGGCCTGCAGGCCGCTCAGCTTGCCTGCCTGCTCTTTGAGCTGGTCGTAGTCAGCGAATTTCTTGCGTTCTCTCACCAGGCGGTTTTCAATGATCCGGTCGAGGTCTTCCTGACTGGTGACCGGCTTGAATCCGCCTGTGTTTTCTGCCCCGTTGGCACCAGTGTTGATGCTTGCGGTTGAATCAGACATGGTCTGTTCCTTTCTTCCCGTTTATGGCTCGTCAGCCTTGTTGGTCCAGCCAATGTTCTCCGGGCTGTTTACGGAGCGCCACAAGGGGGCATAACAAAACCCCGCATGGCAAAGACCAATGCGGGGCAAAATGGGCGAAAGGTTCGCTTCTTACCTACTTGCGGAAGTAAATCTCTTGAAGCTCCAGAAACTCTTCTTCCAAGTAGTCTCGTGGGCCGCCAAACTTCTTAAATAGTTCATACAGCTCATCTGACAACTTCGTATCATGGTTGCACAGGACATCTGAAGCTGCCTGACATGCTGCTGAGCCATCAACCTCATACAATGCCTGAAGCTCTCTTGAATCAGGGTCATTTTGGCCTCTGACAGAGTCAACCAGAGCAAAAAGCCCTGACGCAAGTTTGGCAAAATCGTCCATAACGCTAATCTACCATTATTCCAACCCTCTGTAGGCGGTAGTTACGCGCGTGATGCCTTTCTTTACAGAAAATGCAACATATATAGTTTCCCCGTTCCAAGTGCCTACATACAGATTTCGTTTTCCCTCGCTTAATTGTCCTTTACGTAAAACGGCTCGGATTGCTTGAGCTATTTCGTTTTCAGTCCAATCCTCCGGAAATTCCGTTTTATCGTTGAGCCATCCATACCCGTACTCGTGTCCGCCCTGATTATTAAGGTCACCGTAGAGGATATGATTCCATTCTTTAGCCCGCAGCAATGGGAGATCTTCGGGCCAATCGTCAGGCGGCTCTGTAGGTACTGCGGGAGGGAGCCTGTGACGAGGGGTTTCAGGAATCGCCATGTCATCAAGTCGCGATCGAGCCCTGCGTCGAAGCTCGACCATCTGAGAAACTTGCATGGTGCCATCTTTCGATGCACCCTTAATTGCTTTAGCCGGACGCTCTTTGCCAGAGCGACGCGTTTCAATGCTGTCTTTAAAAGTATTCTGGAATTTATGCCTCATAACCATAACAACATGGTTTGCGTTATTGGGATCAAGTCCCTCATCCTCAGCAATTATCCGCGCCGCCTTGTACTGCGCATACAGCGTGTCCGGGTCGTAGCCGGTGATGTGAGCGCTTGTGGCTTCAAACGATGGGACGATCTCGCAGTCGCAGTCATTGTGGAAGGTGCCTTCGACGAAGCCGGCTGTCTCTTTCGTGCGGTACACGAAGCCTCTGGAGGCGAGCATTGCGCACCATGCGCACGTGTGCGCGCCGCGAGGAACCCTGGCGTAACGCGGCTTGGCCGGGTCAAACTCAACGTTCCTGGCCACAGTGTCGCGGCCGGAGTATTTGACCCAGGCTTGCACGCACCCCTCCAGTACGCGCCGCACCTGCCCGGGGTCATCGCCCCACAGGCCGCCGGCAGCCCACCGCACGGTCTCCACGATCGCCTCGCGCTTCACGCCACTACTGAGCACGGTCTCGTAGGGCGGGAGGCCTGCGACTTTGCTGCGCAGATTCTCATACCACTCGGCAGCAGCAACAGCCGCAATATCCCCATAGGTAGCGGCCAGCTGGGGAAGAAATTCCAGCAGCGCGTCACGCACCACCGCGGGCTGCGTCAGATCGAGCAGCGCGAAGAATCTCCTGAGGTCGCGTTGTGCCAGGCGAACGATTTTGCGTGTCTGCTTCGAGTAGCCGGACAGGTTTTCGCGTGTCGCCACTGCTCGTCACCCCTCGGATGCTTCAGGTTCTGCCTCGTCTGGAAGCTTGGCGAGACGGTCGAGCACGCCTCCGGCCGCGCTGCGTGTCAGCTCGGCTTTCATCTGCTTGATTTCCGTGCTCGTGAACCCTGCCCTGCGCATTCCCACGGTCGTGCCAGCCACGTCAGGAATAGCCTGCGCGATCTTCACAATGAAATCGGATGCGGCCTGCGGGGACACGTACCTGGCGGGGGTCCAGTTCACGTCCAGTTTCCACGAATCCGCAGGCGGAACGTCCAGGTTGTCACGCACCATCACGATGTCTTCAGCGACTCTGCGCAAGGCCGGGCGGAAAATGCCCCACTGGTACTCCGCCTCGT
The DNA here is from genome assembly GCF_900106055.1 of Schaalia radingae. Lineage (NCBI taxonomy): Bacteria > Bacillati > Actinomycetota > Actinomycetes > Actinomycetales > Actinomycetaceae > Schaalia > Schaalia radingae. Next base: position 169,288 of record NZ_LT629792.1, read on the forward strand.
CTGACAGGGAGTATTCGGCGGCTTGCATGGCTTCAGCCGACGCTGGGTTATCTCCGAAAATACCTACGCTGCTCATCGGCAGGTTCACAGCCGCGCACATGTTCTGCGCGAGCTGCCTGTACATGCTCAGGTGCGGGTCCATGCTCATCTGCGGGAACTGGCCAACAGTCGGAGCGCTGCCTTCCTCGTTCAGTGTGAGGTTTAGGATGCGGCCCATTGTGGCTGTCCACCGGTCCACGCCCTCGAACGCGTCAGGGTCAGTGCCAACCGCCCACCTTTGCGGGCTGGAGAAGAATTCCGCGCTCGTTTCCGTGCGAACCAGCGTGCGGATCGCAGCGTCGGTCAGGTAGCGTACTTCGCGAGTAATACGAGACCGGCCAAACCTGCGGCCAAGCTGCGGGTCATACACCAGCGGCTCCACCAGCACGCGGCCCGTCCTGTTCGCCATCCGCGCCATGCGCCACACGCCACTGTCACGAGAGGCCTGCACAATCGAATCAGGGAAATACAGGACAAACCCGGTAGGAACCGAAGTGAAAACATACTTCACGTCTGTTGGCTCGCTGCGCGTACTTGTCACGGCGAGCGCGGCGCGCAACACGCGCGTCCTGGTGTCGAAAATGCCGGTCGTCCACCTGGCTGAGCGTGCCTGCACCATTACCTCAGGCTCGCCCGCCTGCGTGTCACCAGGCAGCACGGTGAGGAAAGAACATGCCTGCTTGTAGGCTGCGCTGATTCCCATTGCGAGCTCGGACGTGAACGCTGAGCGCTCCAGTGTTTCGCCCAGGTCGAACGGGTCCAGGGAGCCATCGAGTGTGTAGCCTTCGAATTTGTGTTTGCGTGCGAGCATGCTGACGGCTTTTTGTGGCCAGCCCAGGGCGACGCGGACCTGCTGCATTTGCGGAGGGATGCTGATCCCGAGGTCTTGGAATGCGCGGTGTCCGTCATAATAAGCGTCGAGGAGGTCATTCTTGAAGGCTTTTGCCTGGATCTGGTTCCACATGGCGGTGAGCATGGCTTGCTCGCTGCCTGTTAGTTCCTCAAACACCGGTGCGCTCATAGGATGATCACTCCTTTCCCGCCTGTCACTGCTTTCGGCCTGCGTCTGGTGGTTCTGGCTGCCCAATGCGCCAGCGTGACCGCGTCCATTCCTGCAGCCGTCGAGCCTTCTGGCGCGGCCCACCCGAAGCCGCCCGCGTTGCCGATCTTCCTGCGCACGATCACGTTCACCTCGCTGGTTAGTTCGTCGTCTTTCAGGTGCGTGATGGTGCCGTCTTTGATTGCCGCGTCCATCATCGAATGCGCGCTGATCACGTCGTTCACGGTTGGTGTCCAAATCACGCGGGATGGGATGCCGTTCGCCCTGAGGCGGTCGATGAGGTCTGCCGCGCCGCTCTTCCCGTCGACCACGATCTGTGCCCACCTGTCCTGGTACTCCAGCAGGTAGTCCACGATCCACTGCACGCCGTCGCCCATGGTGCGCACGCCCTGGCGGGTAGCCAGCTCGACGTGGACCTGCTGCGACCTGCCGCGCTCCCTGCCAGCCCTGGCGACGCCCACCGTTGCGCCGTCGATACTGAACCTGACGGCCGCGCACCACTTCAAACCAGGCGGGACAGCGTCCACTGGTATTTCCAGTTCACCCCACCGGCCTGCGTTGATCGCAGTCTGGACGTTTTTACCGTCCCACAGTCCGAGAGCTTCACGCCGGAAATTATCCACCGACCCGAGCAGTTTCTTCATGCGCAGGACAGCTGTTTTGCTCGTGCGGTGCGGGAAAGACGGGTTGGCTTTCGCTATCTGATCCCAATCCAGTTTGCTGCCCTGCCACAACGCGGGGTCAGTCCCATCGTCCGCGCCGAACTCCACATACAGCGTGTCCTTGTCACCGCCTAGCGCGTCGGCGCGCCTGGCCTCGAACACTTCACCCGGATCCTTCGGCCTGGGCGGGGTTCCCATCAGCAGTACGAGCCCGTTTGGTGCCGCGTTCGTCGCCGGAACCATGTCGCTCATGGCGTTCTCGGTCAGGATTTGCGCCTCGTCAAGCACTAGCATGTCGACCTTCGCGAAGCCTCGACCGAACCCAGATTCCCTAGCTCCGAACAGGATTCGTGATCCGTTCTTGAACAGGACGGCCTGTTCGCCGTTCGTCGCACGCACCGCGCTCACATATGCGGCCACTTTGGGTTTGCGGCTCATTGAGCGCATCGACTGGAACGTCTCATTCGCCGTCCTCGTCCTGTGCGCCGTCCAAATCACTGTCAAACCAGCCTGCAACATGCACAGCGCGAACGCTATCCACCCAACCGTGTACGTCTTGCCGGTCTGCCTTGGGATGCTCATGACGACGCCGCCCACGCCAGCCGCATACAAGCCGCCACGACGCTTCGCCAAAATCAAACTGCCCAAACCGTCCTGCCACGTATCAAACGTGACACCCAGCCTGTCGCACTGCGCCCTGACAGCAGAAAACCCAGTGGACTTAATCCCACTGGGTACGTGCAGTTCTTTAGCCGCTTCAGATAGTAGAGGGGTCGAACTCCTCGTCACGTGTGTCAATCCGACCCCCAGCCTCCGCAGTGTCTTGAGTGTCGATCGCCTTAATCTCCCGAGCAATATCCATCAGCCGCTTCGTCAATGCAGCCAAGTCCCTTGCTGGCGTATCGGGATTTTCAACCGCCCTAGCAACACGGTCACGCATCGCGACCAGCAGTTCACGCGTGGAACCATCCGACGCGGCCTGAGTCACAGTCATTTTCCGCTTGGATCGGTGTTTGCGCTTGGGCGGCTCAATGTCCATGCCGCCTACTACTTTCATGCCCGACACCAACACCACCCGCCTTAGAGATTTATGTGAATCGTCTGCCTGTCACGCGAATAAACCGCTGCCGCGAATAAAACTCAACACTGACACCATCAACCACACGCCGACTGCCAGCCTGCTCACCAGCCTCCACGAACACGTGAACACCAGTTCCCGACACGGAACGCTCAACAAACACAACCGGCAAACTCACCGACTCGATAAAGCTGCGCGCCTGCTCGTCCGTCACATGATCCACATCAAAACACGCCAACCCGCCGCCCAGCATGATGCCGAACCCGTCACCCGCGCCACACTGAACATCCGCATACGTGCTCCACGTGTCCGGACGGGTTGACGAAGCCGGACACCCACCAGGCGTGATCGGACGCTTCCCGTCGCACCGCACCCACGACTTACGGGACGTCATAAGCGCAGGAAAAGTGGCGCGTGCCGCGGCTTTGCGGCACCTGTCCCAACAGAACCGCTTCGGCCTGCCAGTCGCCTTCACTTTGAGCGGTTTCCCGCACCACTCACACCTGCGTTCCATGCCACTATTCTACCACGAAACACCCGTTCACCTGCAGTTTGTCCGGAAACTCCAGAAGGTGGACACGCCAAACACAACGACCATGCGGAAACCGAGAAAACAACCCAACCAGCCTGAAAGGCACTCACACAGCCCGCCAGACACGCTCACGGGGATATTCCGCGGGAAGTGGGAAAAACGTCGGGGAGATATTTCGCTATACGCCTTGGGGAGCGCCGGGCGCACCCCGGGGGGCGTCCCCCCGGTCTCAACCACAAACAACCCCTACGTTAACACTCACCACCGCGCCGCGAGCGGCCTTTCACCACTGCGAACTGCGAACAGAACTTTCAATGCGAATTCTCTTCGCTCGAACCCTGCGCGCCCGGCTCGACTTCGCAACCCGTCCAGCGCCTTTCGACTGATTACAACGACGACAAAGCACTTGAACGTTCTCGATCATGTCTTTGCCGCCGAGCGCGTGAGGAATGATGTGGTCAGCTTCCGCACTCACTGGCGTGCGACCGTGAGCGTAGTCGAGGATTGTGTGGCAGCGTGGGCAGTGTGTCAGGCCTGCGGCTTGGGCTTGGCGTTTGGCTTGCGCTGCGACGCGTTTCCATTTGCTGGTCCCGGTGCGTGATGTTGCCATGATAGGTTTTCAGCCCCGCTGCTGTTTTTGGGCGCACTGCGTCCCGATTTCATCTTTCATTTTAGCAAACAATCATGATCACGGGTAGTGTTCATGCGCGTGTTGACAACAGCTAGCGGATACACTTTCGGCCGCCCCGCCCTCGGTTCAACGATGCCCCGATGCACCCAAAGGTCGATCTGGTTGTCTGTGAGGGTGGGCCAGATAGTCTTGAGATCCTGCCGCGTCACATACACGTCCAGGCTGGTGACGTGCTGGAGCCGCGTTCTGACTGCTTCCCCTTGCGTCAAATACAGCCTGTCACACGTGCTACACCACGACTGATCCGTCAGGCCGCGCCTGGTGGGGTACCGGAAGATCCGGCCACCGCACATGCACGACCCCACCAGCACGGGCGCATGCCCAGTGAGCCGCGCCACGTGATTGTGGATCATGTGAATCTCAGTCAGCACCGCATCCACATCCGCATAATGCTCTACTGCCCATGGGAGATCACGCTGCAGGTCAGCAATCGGACTGTCGGTAGTGTGAGTGCCTCGCTCACCGGCGATAGCGCTGGCGTACGAGGCGAGGATGATGAGCACACCACGGTGCGTGCGAATCCCCGGCCACCCATCATCAGCAGAGTCGATCCGATGGTCCAGCCCGTATGGGAGCCCATCATGCGCACCACCGTGACACGAGGCAAGCCTCGGAGAGCGCACACCATACACGGTGAGAGACTGACACGTCAGCAACGGCAACATGCCGGAAATCCCGGATAGTTCATCTTGCGCACGCCGCAAACGCGCAGCCATGCACGGCTTAGTCTCGGTTGTGACAGTAGTCCCACAGGTCACGCTAGGATCCTCACGCGCTGGCTCATCAACGATTTTAGACTGAAAACACATGATCAACCTCTCACGTTTGAACAATCAAGGGAGGCGCGCACCGCGTCAACCAGCGCCGACTGAGACGTGTCCTTACGCTCCAACGCGTCGAGCACCTGCTCATCAATCGACCCCGAGCACACCACGTGCACCACACTCACAGGCCACGACTGGCCCTGCCGATACAATCGCGCGTTCGCCTGCTGGTACAGCTCCAGACTCCACGTGAGCGAAAACCACACCAAAATGTGCCCACCATGCTGTAGGTTCAGCCCGTGCCCCGCGCTCGCGGGGTGAATCAAAGCGAGCGGAATATTCCCCGCGTTCCACCGGTGAAAATCCTCGCTTGACTTCAGCTCAACCGCGCTAGGAAACCGTTCCAGAATTCTTTCCGCGTCGTGCTTAAACCAGTACGCGACCATCACCGGCTGACCGTTAGCGGCTTCCACAATGTCTTCGAGAGCGTCCAACTTCCGAGAATGCACGACGAGTGGTTCACCGTCGTCACTGTAGATGGCGCCGCTGGCGAGCTGGAGTAGCTTACCTGAGAGCACAGCAGCATTTGCCGCGTCAACCACACTCCCACCGAGGCTTACCACCATGTCGCGTTTGAGCCTGTCGTACACCTGCTGCTCGCCTGGGCTCATGGTGACCACGCGACGCGTATAGGTGACGGGCGGTAGCTGCAGGTGGTCGCTGGTTTTCATGCTCAGCGTGATGTCCCTGATCCTCTCGTAGATCGCGTTTTCACCGCCCGGCTTGGGCTTGTACGTGAAAATCTGGGTCTGACTACGCTTATCGGGGTCAAAATACCGGTCGCGGTATTTCGTGATACGCGTACCAAGCCGAACGCCCTCATCAAGCAGCCGGTACTGCGCCCACAAGTCCAATAAGCCGTTTGGCGCTGGCGTACCGGTAAGCCCCACAATACGACGCACATGGGGGCGAGCCTTGCGTAGGGCTTTGAACCGTTTTGACTGGTGGTTTTTGAAGCTTGACATTTCGTCGAGGATGATCATGTCGAATGGCCACCCGCGCACCGTGTTGACGAGCCACGGGATGTTTTCACGGTTGACGATGTACACGTCCGCGTCAGCCTTCAGGGCTTCTATGCGCTCTTCTCGGGTCCCGACGATCACCGAGTATGAGAGGCCTTTCAGGTGGTCCCATTTCCTGATTTCGTCGGGCCACGTGTCTCGGGCGACCCTGAGCGGGGCGACGATCAGCACACGGTCGACAGCAAAATCATCAAAAAGCTGCTTAACCGCGGTGAGCGTGATCACGGTCTTACCTAAGCCCATCTGGAGCAGGAGTGCGGCCTGCTTGTGCTCCACAATGAACCGCGTGGCCTGGAGCTGGTAGTCATGAGGCTTGTATTTCATCGAGAACACTCCTGATCTGGTTGGGGTGGCTGATTGTGTAGACGCGCTGGCCGAGGGCTTGCAGCTGGTGTATGCGACGCTGCTGGAGCGGGCGGGGGTGTTGCCCGGGGGCTTTGACTTCGATGAACGCTGAGTGCCCGTCGGGTAGGAGGATGAGCCGGTCGGGTACTCCTGCGTATGAGGGTGAGGTGAATTTGAGTGGGAGCCCGCCTCGCTGTTTGACCGCGAGGGCGAGTTTTTGTTCGACGGTTTTTTCACGCATGATGCGCGGCTCCCTCGCGTGGGACGGACAGCCCAAAAAACCCTATATAGCTTATATATAGGTGCTTATACGCGCGCGCGTGTGCACCAGCGCACATTTTCTTATCTTGTAATGTCCTTAAGAAAATCTTGTCCCTTGTCCCACTAGTGGCACGTTTTGTTGAAATTCTGCGCAAAAACCGGTGTGACAAGTTCAGGGACAAGCTCAAGTTTTTATAAACCTGTCCATAATCCGAACTAAAGTCTTTGGGACAAGATAATTCGCTAAAAACACTTGTCTCACGCTCAAAAACACGCCACGCGCTCACCGCTCAACCCTCCGATACACACGCTGCCGACCATAAAGCGGAATTCTCAGACGGTCTTTCGCGCTACCGCGCTCCCAGCCTTCAATGCGACTCATGATGCTCGCAATCCGGTACGATTCACCTGTCGTAAAATCAGCAGCCTTCCGCTCTAGGCACTCGCACCAAATTTCAATATTGGACACCACGGTCCTACGCTGACCGTGCTGCTCAGCGCTCTTGAGGCTCAGATAGGAGCGCCGCTCGAAAAGGTCTCTCTCATCCCAGTCGGCGGGTAGCGGGGTCTCCAAGTACGCGCGAACCATGCCCTCACGGTCATCGGTTTCCATGGACCCTGCTTGTGCTTTACCGGCGAGCCGAGCAGCCTCACCAGTCAGATACAGTTTTTCGCCTTGGGCACAGTAGTAGGCTGCTTCAGCCCACACCTGCCCTATTTCACTGCCTGTGAGGTCCCACGGCTTGCGCGTGGTTTCACCAGTGACCATGACGGGCCAGAAGCGCCTGTTCCCCGTCACGTCTCTCAGGAACCCGTCTTCGTTGTTTGTGGTGCCTACGATGATGCACTCACGCGCATGCGTCTCAACGTTCCTGCCGTACGCGGGCCGGTATTTATCGTGCGTACGCGTGATGAAGCTTTTGACGGTTTCGGCGTCCATTTTCCGCATGCCCGCAAGCTCACCGAGTTCTAATATCCACGCGTCGCGGGTTTTCTCTGCACCGGTTTTGTCTCTCATGTCGCTGATGGTGAGACTGTCTGAGAAGAATTTTCCGCCGAGCCGGTTGAAAATATAGGATTTTCCGATGCCTTGCGGCCCGTTGAGGATGAGGACGTTGTCGAATTTTGTTCCGGGGTGTAGGACGCGGGCGACTGCTGCGACGAGGGTTTTCCGCGTGGCCTCACGCACGTACACCGTGTCCTCGGCACCTAAGTATTTGATGAGGAGAGTGTCTAGCCGCGGCGTGTGGTCCCATTCGGGTAGGCCGGTGAGGTAGTCGCGTACTGGGTGGTAGGCGCGACTGGTGGCGACGGCTATGAGCGCGTCGTGTAGTTTGGATTGGGAGTAGATGCCGTAGCGTTTTTGCACCCATACGCGCAGGTGGGCTTCGTCTGTGTCGCTCCACGTGCCTGTCATGGGTTTCCATGGCAGGATTTTGGGGTTGCTGATGATGATGCTTTCGCTCATTTGGTTGTAGGCGAGGCCTTGTAGGCGCGGGTCGTTTTCGAGTATGAGCGTGTAGTTACTGACGGTGTCTTTGGGGGCCCCGTTTTTGGTGAGTTCGAGCTGCTTGACCCACCCACGATCACTATCGGTGGTGGTTGTGGTGTTCCCGCCGTGGGTGTCGGGTTCTAGGTCCGTGAATTCACGCTCAGCCACCACAGCCCGATCCTCATCCAGCTGTTCCTGGACTTTCTCGTCACTGGTGGCGAGGAGGCACATTTTTTCGTGTGAGGGCAGTTCACTGACCGGCGTGCTGGGGTCCGTCTCATTGTCTAGGTGACCGTAGAGGTGGATGCGGACGAGGTCGAACGCGTTCAATGCGCGCCCTGCGGCGGGGTCTGTCGCGTGGTGTGAGTACGCGCGCTTGTGCTCGTAGACGATGAGCCCGCCAGTGGTTTCACCTTGCGTGTACGTGTACCTGTCGCTCATGCCTGTGGGCTCGTACACGGTGGGGAGGAATTTTTCGATGGCTTGCTCCATGGTGTATGCGCGGCAAAAAGCGCCTACGACACCGGTTTTCAGCGTGGGGTCTTCCATTTCACTGAGCACTGCGCGGGGTTGTGGCTCACTATCAGCACGGGGCCACTGGCGCATGTCCTGCCAGTCCTCATACTGGCCGAGCACCGTGTCGGGGTTGAGGAGTGGCCCGTCTTGTGTCTCGTACACGTAGTCACCGTCAGAGGGGCAGGATGGCCAGTACATGAGCCGTGGGGCTTGATACGTGGTCGAGTCGAATTGGTGGATGCCGAGCGTGTTGGCGATCATGCGGCCTACGGCGGGGTACTCGTCCTCGCTCACGTCACGCGACAAGGGGACGATTAGCCGGAGGCGTGGGCGCTCAGCGGTGTGTGAGTGCGTGGAGTACAAGACGGCCCGATTGTTGTACAGGATCGTGAACATGCTCCAAAAATCGGGTTCGGGCTGGTCCACGTCGAGGGTGAGCATGCTCCGCGATAATACGGACCCGTTCCTGCGGACCCCGTCTTTGAGGTGCCCGGCGACGAACCCGCCGACGTCTTTCACACTGCTTTGCTGGTCACGGCTCATTTCCTGGTATTCACGTGTGGTCTCACTGGTGCGCTTCGGCACGGCTAGCCGGCTTGTGAACTCATCCCACGTGGTTTCAGTGTTGGTCCAGCGTGTGGCGCGTCTGGTTGTGGCGCTACTGATTTTCACCGGTCTCTCATCCTCCCCTTATTTATGTGTGGGCCTCGTTTAATAAAATTTTTTAGTCTTTTCTGTACGTGTGGCACGTGTAGCCTTCGGCTGCGAGTGGTAGCCCTCCCGCCCACTCGGGTGCGCGGCACATGATTTCCTGCACGTGCCTGATCTCAGAGGGAAACCCATTAGGAAACACGTCTCTGAGGGCGCTCATGCTCTCAACGACGACTTCGTCGTGCACGTGCATGACTACCGGGTATCCCGCATGGTTGAGGTTTCGTATGGCGTGGGCGAGAATGTCACGCGCGACCGCTTGAACAATGTTTTCGACGAGTTTAGGCCCGTAGGTGGTGACGCGCGCCCACCGGCGGTTCGGTGTGAGCCCCATGTGATTCACGCTCAGGTTGCCCCACCGGTTTTCGCTTACTTGCGCGTCCCTGTAGTACAGGGCGCGCCCGGATGGGAGCGTGATCGTGAGCGTACTGCCGTGCATGCTGACGTGTAGCCGGTACAGGTTGGATGGCTTCCGGGTGGTGACTGCTCGCATGGCTGCTTCGCCGATGTGCCACCACATGCGTACGATGCGGGGGTTGGCTGTCCGCCACGCGTCGACGATTGGTTTCAGCTCGCTTTCGGCAAGCCCCATGTGTAGGGCGCCCATGGCTTCTAGGGCGCCCACGGACCCGCCGTAGCCGCACGCGAGGGTAGCGATTTTCCCTTTCTGACGTAGTTCACCGTTGACGCCGTGTTTTTCCACTGGCACGCCGAACATCCTGCTGGCGGTCTCACAGTAGAGGTCTTTGCCTTCGCGGAACGCTTGGAGGGTGTCTTCTTGGCCGGCGAGCCACGCGATCACACGCGCTTCAATGGCTGAGTAGTCGCAGACAATGAATTCGCTGTCCGCGCTGGGTATGAGTGCGGTTCGGATTAGCTGCGAAAGGGTGTCTGGCACCGACTCGTAGAGCATGCTGGCGAGCTCAGCATCACCCGTACTAATAACCCGACGCGCGGCGTCTAGATCACTCATGTGGTTGCGGGGGAGATTCTGTACTTGTATGAGCCTGCCTGCCCACCGGCCTGTGCGCCCGGCCCCGTAGAATTGGAGGAGCCCGTGCGCCCGCCCGTCAACCGTGCAGCCGAGCATGGTGTCATATTTTTTGGTGGACGAGCGGGATATTTCCTGCCGGAGCAGGAGCGCCTCGCGCACCATGCTGGGTAGGGTGGGGTCCGCGAGCGCCTCGCTCACCGTTTGCTTGCTGAGGCTGTTCATCTTGTAGCCTTGCCGGTTGACCCAGTCGAGGAGCTGGGGCACACTTTTTGGGTTTTCCACGTGGGTGAGCTCGCGCGCCTTTTGGAGGCATGTTTTTTCGTGGTCTGCTCCGATTTTTTGGGCTGCCCTGGCGAATCCTGTGTCGATGCCGACGCCGCGCGTGTTGATGTACTGGTCGATGTAGTAGTTTTCCCACTCTGCTTTGGGTATGGGCGTGTTTTTGAGGTGTTCGCGTATGGCGGTTTCGGCGTCCACGTCGCGTTTGCAGTAGGTTTTGAATTTTGCCCACCCAGCGGGGTCGCTGGAGGGTAGTGTGCGCTGACCGTTGCGGCCGGGTGTGCAGAATTTTCTGATGAGTGCGCGCCCTTCGGTGAGTTTTTGCTCAGACAGGTGGAGGGCTTCGCCGGCTTGCTTGAGGGAGCCGGGGAGGCCTGCGTAGAGGGCGTGCACCATGGTGCAGTGCCATCCAACGGGGTCGAGAAAACCGCGGATCAGGCCCGTGTTTTGGAGGTGGTGGGAGAGGCAGACTCGTTCGAAACTCGCGTTAAACGCGTGCTTGGTAACGTTTGGGTTGATGAGTGCGTCGACGATGACGCTGGGTAGGGTCTCACCACTGACGAGGTCAATGATCCGCGTCGCCTCATCATCCGTCTTGTAGGCGAATAGGAGGATTTGGAAGCTTGGGTCGGCTGCGTACGCGTACACGCCGTTATCAATACTCGTGGCGGAAAATGTTTCGATGTCGATGGCGAGGTGTTTCAAGGCTGGTACCGTACCCAATCAAAAAAAAAGAAACAGAAACGGAAGAAGAGGATGAGGATGATGCGGGGCGGGGGCTTCCCACCAAGCAGGAATAAGCGCCACTTGGCGGGAAACCAACGCGGGGAGGTTTTTTAGCCGAGCAGGTCGTCTAAACCATCCGCTGCCTCGTCATCGTCAAGCGCGGTGAATTCATCCTCAGCCCTAGTGCGCCCATCAAAAGACTCATCATCACGCACTTTCTGAATATTCCCCAGCCCCACGGCAATACCTTGGTTGCCAGAGCGGTTGTACGCGTAGAACTGCACGCTCACATTCGCCCAGCACCCCGAATAGACTTCGGTGGGGTCCATGATGCGCCGAGCGTGACGATCCACGATCCCCGGAGCCGTTGAGGATTTGGCGTTGAGGAAAAGCATTCCCGCGTACTCCGCGCCCTTGTTTTCAGCGTCCCCGTCACGCAGGGGGAGTTGGCGCGCTTCCCATTTGGGTCCGAATTTTTCTTTACCGAGTTCTGCTGCCTGCTTGATGGCTGCTTTGATCTCGTTGAGCGTGGTTTTGTCGCCTTTGGGGATGAGGAGGCTCGCCGAGTATTTTTCTGGGCTGCCGTTAAAAGAGCGTGGCTCAAAAACGTTCGCATACGAGAGGCGGCAGTTTCGGACGATCAGATTATTCGACATTCTTTTAGTTTCCTTCCGGTGTTGTTGTGTTCTTGTCGAAAATTCGGGTGAACTCGCGCTCCGCACTCAGGGTGGCTTCGGGGCGCGGGTCCTCATCGGGCACTAGGTGTGGTTTCCCGCGAGAGCGTTCCACGAGCCCACCAAGTACCCTGCTGAACTCTTGCTTGCCCATGAGGCGTTCCATGCGCGTGATAGGGATGAGCTTCTTGTCGTACACGTCAGTAAAACCCGCGGCCTCGGCTACTTGAGCGACCTGTGTCTCGTCTGTGTACCGGCGCGTGGCACGCCCTTCGACGAGTTTCATCCTCTGCCACTTGTGGCCGGTGGTGGCCATGTTGAGCGCGTATTTTTCGACGCTGCTCGCCCACCGTGTCAGGTTGGGTAGTTGGCGTAGCACCTGCGTGACCTCACTATCAGTGAGTTCTGCGGGAGCCTTGAACTCAAGCTCAGCCAAGCGCATGTTTTCCTCAGCGCGTGCCCTGCATGTGGGTGCGAGCTTGCAGAATTGGCACCACTCGCCGGGGTGGAATTCGCCTTCGCCTTTAATAGCCTGTCGGGCGGCGGGTTTAACCGTGTTTTCCGCCCACGCGCCTAGCTGTGCGGGGGTGGTTTCCCACATGCTGATGTGCGAGCGGCGCGGCTGGTAAATACTCAAACGCACCGTGCTGATGTCGTACAGGGTGTCGAGTAGGTTGAGCGCGCCCAGCGCGTACAAGGACAATTGGGGGTTGTGCTCGGCGTTGACGAGGACGCCGACACCGTATTTCAGGTCCACGATGTGCAGCGTGCCGCCGGTGATGATGAGGCAGTCGCAGGTGCCGTATCCGCCGGGGACAGTGTGGTCGAATTTGACGCGCTGTTCCACGAAAACGAGCGGCGCCGCACCATCTTCTTCTTGGTATTCGCGGAGTAGGCACTGCACGTAGTCCACGTACGCGCTTGTGTACGCGTCCATGCTTTCACTGTCATACTCGGACACCGGCGCACGCCCCGCGCTTTGGCCTAGTGCTTGGTGGAGCTTGTATTCTGCGAGCGCGTGCGCAGCCGTGCCCTCGCGTGACACTTCCGTGTCGCGGTCGGGTTTATGGGCTTCGAGTAGAGCACTTGGCGTGCAGTGGAGCCACCTGTGCGCGCTACTGGCGCTGAGCGTGGCGTGTGTTTCAGGCGGCATCTCGAGCGGCTTTCAGCGCCGTGGCGTACTGGTCCTCGGTGAGGTCGGAGAGTTTTTCGGCTCCGAGGCTCGTGAGGATTTTTCGTAGCCTGTTTTTGCCGTCTGGTGTGCTGGTGGCGAGCGTGGCGAGTGCTTGCCTGACTTCCTCCAAGCTCACGCTAGGCTCCGCTGGCTCAGCTGGCTCAGTGGGCGGGGCGGGTTCGGTGACTGGCATGGTTTCCTCAGTGACCTGTTCGGGCCACTCGTCCCCACCCGTCAAACTCGTGATCTTCCGCGCTCTGGCGAGCGCTTCGTCGAGATTACTGTCGAGGTCATGCAACCCACCGAGCATGAGCTGCAAACCGGCTTTAATGTCCTCAAGATTCTGGCTGATCGTTGTCATTTCGTGTGTTCCTGTCCTTGCGTGTGTTGTGTGAGTCTTGCGAGGCACTGTTCGATGTCGTGTAAGCGGTCTTGTAGGTCTCTGATGTCGTCGCCGATGTTGAGAATTGAGGCTTCAGCCGTGGATAGGCGCGCCTTGATGTCATCACCGATCATTTGCCTGTCTCTTTTCCTGCTGTTTGGTGTTCCTGGTCTTTCTGCTTGTCACTGTTGCGGCGCATCATCCGTGGGTTTGGGGTTTCCCAGTCTTGTTCGCAGCTGACCCATGACGTGCGGTGCACGCACTCCGTGGCGATTCGTTGCTCTATGTACGGCATGACTATGCGACCTTTTCGACGATGCTCATGCGCCCTGTCCTGAGGCGGGCCGGTGTATGGTGCACATGAAGCGCGGGGTCTTTGGGGCGGGTGGCGACCACGAAAAACGTCATCCGCCGTGGCGTGGCTGAGACTGGGAGGCAGAGGGGTGTTTCCCACGTGGGCCCAAGCTCTTGTTCGGCCTGTTCTATTGCGGGGCGGACGGTCATATTGAGCCGGCGCACCCTGCGTATCTCCTCTGACAGGTGTGGGATGGTTTCCACGCGTGCGGGGACTTGCACCGTAAATTCGCGTATCTCCTGCGGAACGGTTCTCCGCTGGGCTTTTTTGACCGTGAATCGTGCTTTTTCTGTGACGCATGATTCGTGCGCGAGCAGCTCCACGCTTGGATTGGTGGGCTGGTCGACGAGAAAGTCGCATACGCAGCAGGCTGGGAGGTCAGCAAGCCACGGGTATTTCCTTGAAGTGATCATTTTTTAGATGTTTCTTTCAGCTTCGATTTCAGGGTGATCGTGGAGAATCCTCAGGAGCATGCCGAGGATGTATTCGGATGAGGCGCGCCAGTCGAACCGATAGCCCTCAGCGAGGACAGCTGCCTTGGCGAAAATGATTGCGGCGTGCGCTGCCTGCATGGTGGTGGGGTGGATACTGTCGAGCCCACCCGTGTCAGACAGGGGCGCGTCGGTGCGGGGGTAGATTTCTGTCTCCGTGCCGTACTCATCGTGATCGACTGTGAGGATGTAGTCCCCGTAGTCGCAGGCCTCATAATGCTCAGGCATGATGCTCAATGTCCTTTTCTTTTTCTTCTTGACTGTTTGCCATGTCCCATAGCCACGCTGCGACGGTGCGCATAGCACTGGGGGTGAGTGGGAAGTTCATTGTGGAGGGGAGTGTGCCGTGCGCTGTCATGGCGGGGCATTCCCGTATTCCGCGCTGCTCATTTCGCGCTCCTACGCGTAGCACTCTGGGAGGCGGGAGCGTAGTAGATCCACATGCGGTTCGCATTGTCGTTGTCGACGTTGAGTCTGCGTGAGCTCACTCTGAATCCGCGGACGTTTGCCGCGCGGGTGACCGCGCTCACGTCAGCTTTAGTCCAGGGCGCGCCACTGTCACTGATGACCTCGAACGTTTTCGGCGCGGCGCTCATGATCTGCTGGAGTTCTTCCTCACTGATGATCTGGTCGAAAAGGCCGGTGCGCGTACGCTTTGCGGGGACTTTACTTAGTCTGATACTCATTTTTCTCGGGTTCCTTTTTTAGTAGCGTGGTGCGTTGTTTTCCATGGCGCGTAGTGATGACTCTGGGACGAGGATTCGCCGGCTGGTGAGCCTGATCGCGCCTTGTAGCCTGTCGGTGTCGATCCATTTGCGCACGGCGTTTGGCGTGGTCGAGTAGCGCTCGGCGACCTGCCGCACCGTGTACAAGGGCTCCAACGGCTTACGTTTACTGGTGCTCATGCTGCCTCGTCGCGTTCAATCTCAGGCAGAATCCCATGCTGCTTAAGAAGGTCATAAAGGAACAGGCGGCCTTTTTGTGTCCAGTAGGTATGGATAACCGTGTGATTATCCTGATCGATCACATGAGTTTTCGTGTCCGTGTACCCGTGTCCTTGGTATTTAGCGGTGAGCACCCAATTGCGTTTCCCACCGACCCTGTATTGGACTCCCAGTTCGTGGAGTTTCGCGTTTAGTTTCCGCGCGCTCATTCCGTATTCTTTAGCGATGTTGGTGACCGGCACCGCGTCGTGACTGGTGATGACGAGGTCGTAGTAGGACACTTTGGGTTGGACTTCTGCTAGTGCTTGTTTTTGTGCGGCGTTCTCGGATTCGAGTTCGGCGCGTTTCGCGCGCTCGGCTTTGAGGGCTTCGAGGACAGTGATCATGATGTCGGGGTCGGCGAGCATTTTCTCGATGGTGTCGGGTGTGGCGTACATGCCGTGCCGACGGATAGTAGGAAGCACCTCATGCGTCACCCAACGACGAAACGGCTTAGCGCTCGGGGAGTTCGAGCGGAGGATGACAGCGTAAAGGCCGGCCTCTGAAATGATGTTCTTGTTCGGGTTTCCAATACCCTCAGAAATTCTTAGGGTATTGATTTCGTCTTCGTCTAGTCGCTTTGCAACTTCCGAGGGGTTAGTGAGTTTCAGAATGCTGCAGACATCCGAGAGGACGAACCATGGCTCGCCATCCTCTGTCGTAACCGTGCGGACACTGGTACCCTCATACGTGAAGGGAACTATCTGGTTCATTGTGTTTTCCTTTCTGATTCGCTTCCTGGACTGCTGCTGACAGTTCAGGAAGCGGTTTTTTCTTGTGCTGATGCGCGCGGCTTGTAGGTGGTAATGAGTGCGTCGTCGTCGAGACCAAATGCACGCGCGATGGCTTTTGACATGAGATCTGATACCCCTCTTGAGCCGTTTTCGATTGCGCAGAGTGTTCCTCGCGAGACTTTGAGTTCTGGGACTTCCTTTTCGATTCGTTGCGCTAGTTCGTCGAGGGTGAGACCAGCTACTGTTCGCAATGCTCGGATGGAGACGAGCGGAGGCATCTTCTTCGGCCGTTCCGGTGGGTATTGCCGGTAAGCAATGTTTGCTTTCATGTTTAAGACAGTACGGCAAACATTAAAGGTGATCAAGCTACGACACGGCAAACATTGCAAGTTGGCCGAAATGATGACACTCTCGCTTGAATTACATGGGTGTTGTTAGCCGAGTCGCGTAAATGTTTGCCGAAGTTTTAGGGCATGATAAGAACATGAGTACAGACGAGATGCACAGATTGGGAAAGGCCGTCCTGCAACGGCGTCAAGATCTTGGACTGTCTCAAGATGATGTCGGCAAGAAAGGTGGTCCATCGACTACAACATTGTCGAAGATCGAAAATGGCGAAGCCCCCTCAATCCGTACTCGCACAAAGGAAGACTTGGAACGCGTGCTCAAGTGGCCTAAAGGGACGATTGATGCGCTGCTAAACGGCGAAGAATTGCCACCAATCCCTCTTGTCGACCGAACAGACTGTGATGTCACGGCTGGGATGAGTGAAACGCAGGTATCCGGACAGCATCTCGCATCAGCTTTCGAGCAAGTCGCTCAATTCAACGTCATTGCGCTTGAAACGCTTTCGCCCCGTGACCGCATCTTTGGATTGTCGTGGTTGCTAGGCCGGGACATTCACGACATTGATCTGCTAACAGAGCGAGACGCCGAAGAACTTCTCGCAATCGTCAAAGCGGCTTTCATGCGAGAAGGCCGCCGACTGCAAACGAGTAAGGACGCTTATCGGACCGCTAGCACTCCAAGTGGCTTCACGCGAGCACAGATTGATAGCGAACTGGAAAACGGCGGCACTTTTGCTGATGCAATTCGACGTTTGTCGGATAGAGAAGATGATTTGCTTCATCAGGAGGTTTACGGTGGGACACCACCGCCTGACCCTGACGATTACGGCGTGTACGCGCAGCGAGGCGACGTAGAAGCCGAACAAGAAGCCTCCCAAGAAATGCCATGACGACCGGACCGTCCAACGAATCTACCGCCCTCATCCCAAAGCATGAAGGTGACTACTTCGTTTACGCCGACGAAACAGGCAACCTTGACTTCAAGAGCGCCGATTCGCCGTACTTTGGCTTCGGGACAGCAATGTTCCCAGCCAACCACGCCACGCAGATGTGGGATGCTCACTTCCTGCGCCTATCCCTCCAAGACCAAGGAGTAAGCCTGCCAAATGGGTTCCACGCCGCAAAAGACAGCTGGAACGTACGCCGACAAGTCTTCTTAATGTTGGCAGACCAAGAAATCACGGTTGACTCAACGTTCCTGTACAAAGCCAATGCCTATAAAAAGATTCTCTTACATGCTGATCCGCAAATGAGGCTCTACAAAATGGCGTGGTACCTGCACTTTAAAGACTTGTGTCAGCGGCGTATACCTAAGCAGGCTCACATATATGCCATAGTTGCATCGTTTGGAACCAAGATGCGTGCAGAAGCCGCCAGAGAAGCGTTGAAAGATGTGGCAGACCAGCAGCCACAAGACATTACCTTATGCGTATGGGATTCGGCCTCTTGTTTCGGTCTGCAAGCCGCCGATTATGCACTGTGGGCGATCAATCGCCACGTAAGCGGAAGGGCACTTGATCATTATGAAGATCTCATTAAGCCGTACGTGAGATCTGTTTTCCTACCTTGGGGAAATAAGTAGTGTCGGCTATCCCCGCTTGGGGGAAGTCCACCTCCGGAAGACTTATCGCCGACACTGAAAGTGTATCATTTAGCCTTCGTCTGTCTCAAGAAAACCAGCACGCTACCGTCTCCAACTGCACGTGCCTACAGTTACGATCATGCGCGCGAGTGCTCCATCGTGGGATCAAGTCGTGCGAGAAGCGGCGCGTGAACAGATCACGCTGCGCCGCTCACGCCTGCACGGTGCGCGCGGACTATGGGTACCAGCCCAGCGCACCATCTGGGTGGACAGCCGCCTGCCTGACCATCACGCTGCGCCCACGTTGGCGCACGAGCTGATCCACGCGCGCAGGGGTGACAGTGAGTGTGCGACTGATACTCTGGCGGAACAGATGATTGATCAGCGCGTGGCACGCATGTGGATTAGCCGGGCTGCGTATGCTCGCCTGGAACACGAGTACGGTGGAGATGTGTGGATGATTGCCGACAGTTTGGATGTGCCCGTGTGGGTGGTGCAGGCGTACCGTCGAGTACTGGAGCGGGAGCGGTGCGGCTTTTGACCCGCGCCGCCACGGCTACGACATTCACGGAGACGAAGACGAGCAAACACAAATGGAGCCATAATGTTCGGAAGAAAAAAGCAACAAATCCAACAACTTCAGGAACAAGTTGATAGTCTTCAACAAGTTCTGGCCGAGGCCGGAGGCGGCGACCTCGCCGGGTTAGCCGAAGAAGTTGTAACAAAACGAGCCGAACTTCAAAGCCTTATTCGAGAGCTAGACTCGGAAACTGAAAAAGCTCAAAGCAAGCTGGCAAAGACGCAAAGTGAACTTAACGAAACCGAGCAGAAACTCAGTCATACTCAGAACGAATTGGATGCGCTGCGAGGGCTTTACGCTGACGTTCATGCATTAGATGAGCTTGGGTTTACCAGCTATGCGAATCCTGCTAAAGATTCCGTTGCACTTGGAGAAGAACTAAAACGTGTGCAGACCGAGGCTAAACAGATTCTTCAGAGCAAGCGCGCCACTACAGCCGTAAGTGGTTTCACTTTCAATAACTCTGCTGCCAAAGGGCGCAAATTTGTTAACGACATGTCAAAAATGATGCTACGTGCATATAACGCAGAGTGTGAGAACTGTATGCTCACGGTCAAGGCCGGGAATGGGGATGCGGCTCGTAAACGTCTTGATAGGGCGCGCGATCAAGTAGCGAGACTCGGACGGATGATAAGCCTTGAAATTACTGGTCGATACCACGGTTTGCGTGTAAGGGAATTAGAGCTGACTCTCGAATATCAAAACGCGAAGAAGCGTGAGAAAGAAGAGGAGCGGGAACGTAAAGCGCGGTTACGCGAAGAAGCTCGCGCGCAAAAAGAGCTTGAAGCTGAGAAGAATCGTCTCGAGAAAGAAAAACAACACTACCTCAACGTGATCGCCACAATGGAAGCCACCGGCAACACCGAAGAAATCCAAACCCTTAAAGACAAACTCGTTGAGATTGATAAGAGCATTAATGACGTTGATTACCGGGCGGCGAATATCCGCGCCGGCTACGTGTACGTGATCTCTAACATCGGCAGTTTTGGTGAGGACATGGTTAAGATCGGCATGACCCGCAGGCTCAACCCGCTAGACCGTGTTCGTGAGCTTTCTGACGCTTCAGTGCCGTTTAACTTTGACGTGCACGCTCTGTTCTTCAGTGAAGATGCTGTGGGCGTGGAGACAGAGCTTCATCACCGTTTCGCAGATCAGCGTGTGAACTTGATTAATCAGCGGCGCGAGTTTTTCAAGGTGACGCCTGCTCAGGTAAAAGACGCGCTAGCTGACATTTCAGGCAACCTGCTTGAGTTTGTGGACGAGCCAGAAGCAGAGCAGTACCGTATGTCGGTGCAAATGAGGGAAAGCAGTAAATAGCGCTTGTGAAATGGTTTGCCGCCAGTCCTTTATTTGGGGCTGGCGGCTTTTCTTGTCCTACCCCTGGTGTAGAAATAGGGACTGTGAGTGATAGGCGTATTGAGTGGTTGGAGAGCGTCGCCCACGTGGCCGGCGTGGAAGTAGAATACTCGCCTACCAATAGTCTGGATGGCTTCTACGAACACTCCCAGCGCCGCGACAAGAAATGCTCCCTATTCCACGCTTGACACAAGTCTAGTCGCTACGCGTATACTGGGAAACAACGGAGGTCTTGACCTGAACAGTCAGCACCCTTCGTTCCCCCGCTACCAGGGTTAGTGGAGGGGTGTGCGTGAGGTTTTCGCACGTTCATACATACCTAGGTTCGCCACTCGGAAAAGGGTGGCGAACTTTTATTTTGGGTATTAACTCCTATTTGCCTATGGCGCTTCGTATGATGCGGGTGTGAATGGGCTGCATGAGGCTGAGGTAGTGAACTGGCTAGGTCGGCAGGGTGTTGAGGTGGTGGAGGCCCGCCTACCGGCTGGGGAGTGGGGTTTCTACTCGCTACGAGACAGGCTGGTCGTGATCGACAGTGGGCTCACCGGCTCGCAGCGACTGTTTGCTCTGCTGCATGAGAGCGTGCACGTGGAGGCGGAGCATGATGGGCATCAGTGTGTGCGCGTTGAAAAGCGGATTGACGAGCAGGTCGCGCAGATCATGATTGACCTCGCGGATTACGCGTGGGCTGAGTCGCAGTACGGTTGGAATACTCCCGCCATTGCCCTTGAGCTGGACGTGCCACGCCGCGCAGTCCAGGCATACCGCAGAGCGCTGGAGCGCGCCGCGGTGCAGAACCTAGCCAGAACCTGAGTTTTCGCCCGCCGTGTCGAACTGTTGTGTTTTCGGGGTTTTGTGTGGGTGTGGGTTAGGCTCCCAGCGCTACCGCCATTAAGAACCGCAAGATACCAACGAAAAGTCAGGGTTGGCGGTTCAGGGAAAACCGGACGGTGCACCAACGGTGCACATTCAGACCAAACTGCACACTTCGTGAGCGCTCAAAAGTAGTTAACGCTCAGACCTAGCGTGCTCAGTGAATAGCGCTAAACGCCCCGCCGCCTGACACCCTCACTGCTAGCCACACAGACACAGCGACAAGGCAATCGAGACAGCGGCCACGACAAAACGAACAGTGTCACGCCGCCAGCAGCGGTCTTACAGTTCTTCTTTATCGGCTGACTGCACACCGGGCACAGCCGAGTCTGACGGGATTTCCTCACCAATCATAATCAACACAAGAAATCAAGAATCATCACGACTTAACCCCGAAAAACATAAGTTCACCAGGAAACGCCGACCTGGCAAGCCGAAACACTCAACCGGAGCACCACGTTTTGGCAATTAACCCTTCTTTGGCTCCTGCCCTCTCCTGCGAGTCGGCAGGGGCCAGGTCTGTCAGTACACGCCCGCACCCCGCATGGCAATTGACGAGGGCGCCCCCATCCACTGTTGATCAGGGGGTTCGTGCACACGCCGCCCTAAGATTGAGGGGATTGTGCACCACAGAGCCTAAGAGTGAGGGCAACGTGCACACATCACCCGAAGAACCAGGCCGTGGCGCATCCCTCCCCGTACGATCTACGCAACGATGCCGCTACACTCATTAGTCGAACACGGCCATTCGAGCGGCCCTCGGTGCTCTGGCGAGAGGGCCATTTCTACCAAAGTGTTGGGTTTTGTGGACTGGGAATGTAAAATGCTCCTAACCATCAATCTGGTGTGAGAAGGGACTCGCTACTGTGAGAATGAAAACGAGGGCATCACTGAGCGCACTTGCAGCCTTCGCGCTGGTCGCAGGTGTGCAGGGCATGACAAGTGTGGCACAGGCAGCTGAAGAACCGCCTGAGAGCAGTTATACGCTGAACTTCAAATGGAAGACGTATGACAGCAATCCGGGATGGACGTACGACCAATCGCGTACGGGTATTTCCAAAAAGATGAGGATGTACTGCACTCTCTACGGCAAGACGAGTCCGGATGCGGCTGAGAAGCAAATTCCTGCTTATGAGTGGGCAGATGTTCAAGTGACGTATGGCGAGAAGTCGTCGTATGTCGTGAAGACGCCGTCAACTCGCACCGTTGACGGTACGGATTATGTAGATGTGCATATCGATGCGTGTTATCACGTCATGAATGACGAAGAAGGATTTGCGCGTGATCTTGCCACGTCCCACTCGACCGTGGCTGGCACCAACGTCGACGATATTTCGATCTTTCAGCAGGCGAACACCGACTTTGAATTCGTTCTGACTGAAGGCGTCATTCACCCCGAAGATGCGGATGGTGTATCGGTCAAGATCGGACTGAATCGTACCTATAAAGGTAAGACTGAAGAAAACTTCAAAGGAAAAAGCCGCCAGAAAACTGTCAATACCTACAACTTCAAGGGCAACGCAGTTCACCATCCGAGCGCGGAATACAATGCTGATCGTACTCAGACGCCCATTACCAGAGCAGCTTCCGGGAATGATCTCGACATTTTCAGCCCTTATACGGGTCGCATCAAGACCTACGCGTTGAATGCGAAGTTTGCTGACACGGGCGGCGTTGTGAACGCAAATGGTCGCTACGAGATTGAAAAGGTCGAAGGCGACGATCTGACTGGGTGGACTGTATACGTCAAGTCCAATGTGAAGGAAGTTGCGCCTGAGAAACCGACCACCACCCAACCGGACAAGTGCGGTGAAGAAGCGACCGTTAACCTGCCAAAGGCGGAGGATCCTGACAATCCGGTGTGGAATTACGAGGAGACCCGCGTTAATGCGAAGGGTGAGCCGGACGAAAAAGGCCAGTTTATGAAGGTGACGGCTAAATTGGCTGACCCTGTTCTCTACATCGTGAAGAAGGATGAAACCACGGGCGAACCGGTCCAGACCGAATGGACATTCGACATCGCCGCTGCTGCATGCCCGGCAGCACCAAACTGGGATGATGTGACAACTCCTGCTGACAAGCCTGTCGTTGTTCCCAACCACGGTGGCCCGGTCGCCGATGGTGCCATTGTCCAGGTCAAGGGACCGGGAACGGCTGTTATCAACGACAATGGCAACATCACCGTAACCCCGAATTCCGGTGCGCGCGTCGGTGATGTCATTACCGTGACTGTGCTGGACAGGGACGGCAAGGTGCTTGATACCTTCCAGGTCACGTTGACGAAGGTTGACCAGGTCATCACAGTCAAGCCCGCTGCCGACAGGAAGGGACTGGCACGTACCGGTGCTGATCTTGGGATGAGCGGTGCTGCAGCGGCTCTCGCGCTGCTTGCAGGTGCGTCGACCATGATCTTGGCGCGTCGTCGACGTTAGTAAACGATTCGGTTCACCGCCACAGGTGATCTGCAGAGTGTGGCTCCTCGTCTTTCAGGCGAGGAGCCACACTGCCTGTGAACCGCAAAAAGAAGGTGCTCCGAAGCATGAAACTTCGGAGCACCTTTGGTCAGTGGTGCGCCGCGCTGTCGCGGAGCATTCAGTTAGCGGAAAGTCAGGCTACAACCAGACCCTTGAAACCGCGAGCGCGCTCCAGGCGCTCGCTGACATCCTGCCAGTTCACCAGATTCCACCACGCCTTGACGTAGTCAGCCTTGACGTTCAGGTAATCCAGGTAGAAGGCATGTTCCCACATGTCCAGCATGAGCAGCGGGACCGTCGCAACGGGCACATTCTGATGCTGATCAAACAGCTGGAACGTCACCAGGCGCTCCGCAATTGTGTCCCATGCGAGCACTGCCCAGCCGGAACCCTGCAGACCGGTCGCAGCTGCGGTGAACTGTCCCTTGAATGCGTCGAAAGAAGTGAAGAATTCCTTGATGGCTTCAGCCAGCTCGCCTTCAGGCTCGCCGCCGCCGTCCGGAGACATGTTCTTCCAGAAAATCGAGTGGTTGGTGTGGCCACCGAGGTTGAATGCCAGATCCTTCTCCAGCTTGTTGATCGTGGGGAAGTCGCCCTTCTCCTGCGCTTCGGCAAGCTTTTCGAGGGCGGTGTTAGCGCCGGTCACATATGTGTTGTGATGCTTGTCGTGGTGCAGCTCCATAATCTTGCCGGAAATGTGCGGTTCCAGCGCGGAGTAGTCGTACGGAAGATCAGGCAGTGTATAAGTCGGCATGGCAGCTCCTTAGCTCTAGACGAGGCGATTTGCCACACATCCGGGCCTTAAGCCCTGGATGCTTCTTCTTTAGGGTATCGGCCTTCGAATCTTTTCGCATGACTTATATGAGATAATTACTGGTCACCCTCGTCCACTCTGTCAGTCCGACATCAGCTGCCTACCCAATAACGCTCTCACGTGCATCAATGAATGCCTTGACACACGCGCGTACATCGTCCTCGCTGTGCGCGGCCGACAGCTGCACGCGAATACGTGCCAGCCCCCGCGGAACCACAGGGAAACTGAACGCCGTGACATACACACCCAGCTCCAACATGCGGGCCGCAATTTTGACGGCCAACGCCGCTCCATCATCTCCACGGAACATCACGGCATGAATCGGATGCGAACCGGGCAGGACATCAAATCCGGCGTCCTCCATGAGAGAGCGGAACAGTGCCGACATCTCCTTCAGGTGAGCGCGCGCATCGTCAGCCTGGGCGGCCAGTTCCAAAGCCTTACGCGACCCGGCCACAACAACGGGAGCCAACGTGTTGGAGAACAGGTACGGTCGAGCCTGCTGACGCAGGGTGTCCACAATGGCCTGCGGGCCAGCGACATACCCACCCGAAGCGCCACCCAGCGCCTTGCCGAGTGTGCCGGTCAGAATATCCACCCGACCCTCCACACCGCAGTACTCAGGAGTTCCCCGACCGTGCTGACCGACGAACCCTGTCGCGTGCGAATCATCCACCATGACGAGGGCGTGAAACTCCTCTGCCAGATCGCAGATCTGTTCAAGGGGAGCGTACGAGCCGTCCATCGAGAAGACACCGTCAGTGACGATGAGGACCTGATCGCACTTCTTGTCTCGAGCTGCCTGGAGCTGGCGACGCAGATCCTCGATGTCGGCATTGCGGTAGCGGAAGCGGGTGGCCTTGCACAGGCGAATACCGTCAATCAGTGACGCATGGTTGAGCTCGTCAGACACGATGGCGTCATCGGGACCCAGAAGGGCGCCGAAAATTCCGCCGTTGGCATCAAAACACGACGAAAACAGGATGGAGTCATCCATGCGGAGGAACTGAGCGATCTCGCGCTCCAGCGCACTGTGCTGATCCTGAGTACCGGAGATGAAACGCACCGATGACATTCCGAAACCCCACCGGTCAAGCGCTTCCTTCGCTGCATCGACAAGTCTCTGATCCCCTGCCAGTCCCAGGTAATTGTTGGCACAGAAGTTGAGCGCCTGCCCGGAGTTGGTGTCAACGTGGGAGCCCTGGCGACCCAGGATTTCGCGCTCCTCCTTATACAGTCCCTGCTGGCGAATCTGATCGAGGTGAGCTGTCAGCCGTTCGCTGAGTGTGTCCATTGTGAAATGCCCCTTCGGATCTTTATTTCTCCCAATCGATAATGACTTTACCTGCCGTGCCGCTGGCTGCGGCTTCGAACGCATCCTCCCACTGCTCAGGGGCGAATCGGTGCGTGATGATGGAACGAACAGATTCGCGCAGCTTCTCGGACGATTCCATCATGAACGTCGCCAGGTACCACGTGTCGAACATCTGGCGCCCATACACCCCTTTAATGGTGAACATGCGGGTGATGACCTTGCCCCAGTCCACGGGGAAGGCGCCTTTCGGCAAGCCGAGCAGTGCCAGTGTTGCACCATGGGTGCAGCAGTCGATCAACGTGGTCAGCCCGCCGGGAGCTCCCGACATCTCGATTCCCACGTCGAAACCCTCACGAATGCCCAGTTCAGCCATCACATCTGGAACCGTGCGGCGCGTAATGTTGACCACGGCGTCCGCCCCTACCGAGCGCGCCATGTCCAGGCGTTCCTCCTGAACGTCGGTGATGACGACGTGGCGCGCACCCGCGTGTCGGGCGATCGCCACGCACATGATTCCGATAGGGCCTGCACCCGTAATCAGTACATCCTGACCAGTCATCTCCACCTGCTGACAGGTGTGGACAGCGTTCCCAAACGGATCAAAAAGTGCGCCGAGCTCCGGGTCGATGAGGTCGGGCTGAACCCACACGTTTGACGCCGGTACCACCACGTAGTCAGCGAAACCACCGTCGCGGTTCACGCCGATGCCGACGGTGCGCAGACACATCTGCTTGCGGCCCGCGCGGCAGTTACGGCACCTGCCGCACACGATGTGCCCCTCCACTGATACGTGCTGTCCGGGATGTAGCTCGTCGCAGCCGAATCCGGCAGCGACACCCTCGCCAATTTCGACGATCTCCCCGAAAAACTCGTGCCCCAGCGTCTGCGGTGGGGTGAGGGATCCGGGGGCTCCGCCATCCCAGTTGAACAGGTGAACATCCGTGCCGCACAGGCCTGCGCGCTGCACTTTAATTTTGACTTCACTCGGGCCGACTGCCGGTTCGGGGATGTCGCACAGCTCCAAACCTGGTGCCTGTGCCATTTTGCGAAGTGCGCGCACGATGAGCCTCCTTGCTGCCAAAGCTGCGATGCTGCAGGCTGTCTGGAGGGCGAGCGCACCGCCTGAAAAATGTCAGCTCCTAGTGTGGCACGTATAGCCGCTGAAGTGAGAATTTGCGAGGGGAGGTCGAAGCCTGTGCGGATGACCGTATCGTGGTACCGCTCAGCTCATGGGGTATAGGTGCGCTGAGGCGTTGGGGCCTTGGTACTGGATGATCGTGGCAGACGATAAAGACGTCACGTCTTGGCAACGGTGGGTATTCAGCTATGTAACGGGGGTTGTGGGCTGCTTCACTTCCTCATAATCTATGGATTATGGATAAAGGTTTTGTGGGGCGCCTCCGGTGGGGACGCATGGTGTGCGGTTGTATCGGGAGTGCGATCCTTGTGGCTGGATGCACGATGGGCGGCGGGACCCAGTCCGGCCGGACCGGCCAGTCCGGAGCAGATCCTGTCGACATAGGCGATGGGCAGCCTCCCATCGGCACCGTTGTGGATCAGGGCGAACTGATAGCAGTGGACATCGAGGTCGGCCCGCTGGCAGCCGGATCTTTTGACGCGCTTGATGATCAAGCCCGTGTGTCGATGTATGCGATGGGGCTGTCCACCCTCGCCAGTGCGATGAAGGCGGGCAGCACGGACGGCTCGGAAAGCGGTGCCGGTGCCAATAGCGCAGATGCGACGAATAGCTCGGCAGATACCACGTCAGATGGTGCGGCAGTTGGAGAAAACGCGCTGACATCTCCGGTCGGCACAGCCACCGCGATGGCCCAGATTGCGCTGGGCGCGCAGGGTGACACGCGCGCTGAGTACGAAAGACTGATGGGCATGAGTGTCGATGAGGCAGCCAACCGGTTTTCCGCATCGTGGGGGCTGTGGGATCGATGGAAAGGCGACGTGTCGAAGGTCACGGGAGGGAAAGTTGCTGATACCCCCTTGGTTGGCCGGTATATGCGCATGGTGTTTGATGATCAGTTCACGCCCAACCCCACGTGGAAAGATGCCGTCACGTCACAGTGGAAAACGGATGTCACCGACCTGGACTTGCAGTCACCATCAGCTCAGGAGGACCTGGACACGTGGGTCAATGAACACAGCGGCGGGATGATCGACAAGTCAGGAATACGACTGAACGAACTCAGTCGCATGGTGGGGCAAAACGCCATCGTATTCAGCGCGCCGTGGGCACAGCCCTTCGACGAAAAAGATACACGGCGCATGGAGTTCCACACCACAGCCGGTCCGGTCAAACTGGTCGACATGATGGTGGCGCAGAACAAGTTTCAGGGCATGGAGGATGAACAGTGGACCGCTGCGACGCTGCCGTATCAAGGCGAGGACCTGGCTTTGCATCTGCTGATGCCGCACGATGGGACGACGGTCAGCCCCACCAGTGTCCATGATGCGTTGCAGGCACTGAGTCAAACCGCCGCTGACGAAGTGGAAGTGTCAGTGCCGAAAGTGAACTTCACCTCCTCGGTCAGCTTGCTGGATGTCGTGACGGATATGGGCGCGCCAGAAGGCCTCGCAGAAGGGGATTACTCCGGGTTCGGTTCCTCCGCCGATAGTGGACCTGCGTTGAATCTCCAGCAGTTCGTCCAACAGGGCCATCTGATCATTAAGGAGGAAGGCACGGTTGCCGCGGTCGTCACCGAACACGCCACAGGGGACACGGCACTGCCTCCACCCCCGATGCTCACCTTCAATCGTCCATACCTAGCGATCATTTCGGACACGCAGACCGGCACACCGCTGTTCATGGTCTGGATCGGTGATCCCTCCCTGGCTAATTAGGGCAGCACTGTTGCCTGCCAGGCGCATGGTGAGACGGGCTGCCCGTCCCTCATTCCCCTTAGGTTCGCCCCAGTGCAGGTGCACGATGCCCCAAGAACTCGTGCCCGTGTGCACATACCCCTAAAAAAGGCGTCCATACGTGCACATACCCCTAGAAAGTCGGCCCTGTGTGCACATTCCCCTAGATCTAACGTCACGCCACATCACCCGAATTCTAAACATGCAGGTCAAGAGGTCGCGGGCTAGTCCCCGACGATGACATCCGAGGTTTATCTAGGGGAATGTGCACCGAGAGACCTTAAATCTAGGGGTATGTGCATTGAGCGGCCTTAAATCTAGGGGTATGTGCATCAAACGGCTTCAGATCTAGGGGTATGTGCAACTGCGACGTCCTCGCGGCCTCAGGTTGGCTCGTCCGCGTAGGCTGGGTGCATGCGAACAGATGACGTGTCGGATGCGAGCCAGCAGATTCCGCCGCAGACACCCTCGGGCGCGACGAAACCGCCGCACCCTCCCTCGGACATTGCGAAGTCGCCGCGACCGCCTGCGCTCGACGACAATCTGATCGAGGCATTGCGCCGGGACCTCGAAGCAGCTCACTTCACCGTCGATTATGTTGACTCGCTGCTCAGCCAGCAGGCGCAGAATGCGTTGATGCGTGATCAGCGCGTGCCGGCGATGGTGGAGCTTCAGCGGCTGATTGATGGTGAGTCCGCCGGGAACGCCGCAGCCGCCGCAACGTTGGCGCAGCTGTTTATCCTGGGGATGGATGTGGACTATGACCGCGTCGATGCGGCATTGCCGGCTCTGGGTAGCGCTGGGGCCTGCGCGCTCGGCCTCATCGCACCTGCCGGCGCGAGCGCGAATGTCGCCGAAACCAGCGGTGCCGACGCGAACGCGAACGCCGCTGAGACCGGCAACCCCGCCGGGAACGCCGGTGAAACCAGCAGCGATGTCGAGTCAGTCGCCGCTCCGATGCGCGCTCTGTTTGACCTGCGACCACATGCCGCCACGTTGCCAGACGGTGACCACCACTGGTGGGTGCTCTCCGATCTGGGAGAGGCCACAACGGGCAGGCCGCTTGCTCCTGACCACGTGCTTGGCATCGGCGGAGCAACGACAACGTTGCTGACACTGACCGACCGCACACCCGTTGACAGCGCACTGGATGTCGGCACAGGCTGCGGCATTCAGGCACTCTACCTGGCCACGCACTGCACCCGAGTCGTGGCGACAGACCTGTCTGAACGCGCCTGTGAAATCACCCGTTTCAACGCCGCACTGAATCAGGTAGCCATTGACGTGCGCTGCGGATCCCTGTTCGAGCCGGTCGCCGGCGAGCGCTTCAACCTGATCGTCTCCAACCCACCATTCGTCATCACTCCCGATTCGGTGCGCGCATCCGGATTGATGCAGTACCGCGACGGCGGCGCGCAGCGAGACCACCTGATTGCGCAGATCATTCACGAAGCACCCGACCACCTGACCGAGGGCGGCACCATTCAGATGCTGGCAAATTGGGAGGTCGACTCTGACTCCACCGCCACATGGTCCGATCACCCCAGAAGCTGGTTCGACGGCCTCCCCGTGGACGCGTGGGTGATTCAGCGAGACTCCCTCGAACCTGCCCAATACGTCGAAATGTGGCTGCGAGATTCCGGCGGTACGCTCACCGCCCGCGACACGTTCGAACGCGCATACGCCGACTGGCTGGCTGACTTCACCGCGGCCGGCGTCCAGTCGATTGGCATGGGACTCATTGCAGCTCGCCGCCGCCCGGATTTCGCTGAGAAGGGTCCTTCCGCCGACGGGGGTAGTTCGATTGACGAGGGCGACGTGGCCGCCTCACCATCCAGTGCCAATGGGAATGAGCCGGATCGGGCGACGCAGCGCCGGCCCGCATACGTGGAATGTGACGGGGTGGCGACCGGACATGTGCCAACCGGGCGAGACATACGTCGAGGCCTTGACATTATTCAGCTCGTCGCCACCCGCGCCGGCGGAGGCAAGATCTATGGCAGCAGTGACAGTGGCGGCAGCGTGGAGGGCGATAGCACCGATGGCGGAAGCGCCGACCTCCTATGGGACCTGCACGCCGTGTGCAGCCCGGATGTCACCCAAGTGCGTTATTTTGCGCCCGGTGAGGCCGACCCGCAAGTGATCGAGCTGCAGCAGGGCGGGGGTGTCGGACTGAAAACCTCGGTGAGTTCGGAACTGGCCGGCCTGGTGGGCGCTGCAGATGGCGAGCTGACCCTGGGACAGATCGTTGCCGCGATCGCAGCGCTCATGGAACTTGACCCCGGCGACCTGCGAAATCGTCTGTCGCCGGAGGTGATCCGCCTCCTCAAGTTCGGCATATTGCGCACCAGCTCACAGGACACGCCGTGAGCGAGATGCCGGTTAAACGTTGTATGGTCATCAGCGAACCACATTTCGCGGCTAAGTGAATTTCCCTCGGGACGGCGAAATGACGGACAGGCAGGAAGGAATGGAGGGACATGGGCGCGTCGAAGTTAGTCATCGTCGAGTCTCCGGCGAAGGCGGCCACTATTGGATCTTATTTAGGGCCGGACTTTCGTGTTGAAGCCTCGGTCGGTCATATCCGCGACCTGCCTCAACCGTCCGAACTGCCCGTGTCCATGAAGAAGGGCCCGTACGGTCGTTTCGCCGTCAACGTCGAAGACGGCTTTACTCCTTACTATCAGGTGACGCCTGAGAAGAAAAAGCGTGTCACTGAACTCAAGCGCGCCCTTAAGGATGCTGACGAGCTCTACCTGGCCACTGATGAGGACCGCGAGGGTGAAGCCATTGCGTGGCACCTGCTGGAAGTGCTCAAACCGAAGGTGCCTGTCAAGCGCATGGTGTTCCACGAAATCACCCGCGAGGCTATTGAGCGCGCACTGGACAACACGCGCGATATTGACACCGACCTGGTTGACGCGCAGGAGACTCGACGCATCCTTGACCGCCTCTACGGCTATGAAGTCTCACCGTTGTTGTGGCGCAAAATCCGCCCATCTTTGTCGGCCGGCCGCGTCCAGTCGGTAGCAACTCGCCTGATTGTGGATCGTGAACGCGACCGCATGGCGTTTATCCGCGCGGACTACTGGTCCATCGATGCCTTCATTCAGGCTGACGAGGGTGACTTTACGGCGCGTGTGAGCGCGCTCGATGGGCGTCCTGTAGCCACTGGCACTGATTTTTCCGAAGAGGGTGTGCTGTCGGACAAGGCTCGCAAAGCTCAGACAGTGGCGCTGGATGAGGCTGCAGCCGACCGCCTGGCGGACGGTCTGCGTGAGGCTCCCTCGTCGATTGAATCCGTCACGAAGAAGCCGTACCGCCGTCGCCCTGCTGCGCCTTTCACGACGTCAACCCTGCAGCAGGAAGCTTCCCGCAAGCTGCACTGGAATGCGTCCTCAACGATGCGCACGGCGCAGTCCCTGTACGAGTCCGGTTACATCACCTATATGCGTACCGATTCGACCGCGCTGTCGAGCCAGGCAATCCGTGCGGCGCGCGCCCAGGCAGCTGAACTGTACGGCAGCGATGTCGTGCCGGACAAGCCCCGTATCTACGGCACGAAATCCAAAGGCGCGCAGGAAGCACACGAAGCGATCCGCCCTGCTGGTGACCATTTCCGCACCCCCGATGAGGTGCGTTCGGTGTTGAGCCGCCAGCAGTGGGCGCTGTATGACCTGATCTGGAAGCGCACAATTTCCTCGCAGATGGCGGATGCGACGGGGCATACCTCCACGATCCGTGTCCTCAGCCAGCTCACCGATGTGCTCGAGCTGCCAGATGGCACGGGCGCGCGGGAAGTGACCTCGTCCGTGTCTGGTACAACGATCACGTTCCCCGGGTATCGACTGGCCTATCAGGAAGGCCGCGACAAGGATCGCGATGAACAGGCGCTGTCACAGCCCGCCGCTGACGCAGCATCCGCTTCACAGTCCGGTTCTCAGTCTGGCTCGCAGGATGGTGCGCGCGGAGCGGAAACCCTGCTGCCTGCCGTGGAGGAAGGCGAAACTGTCACGGTTCACCACGCTGAAGCCGAAGACCATCAGACCCAGCCACCGGGGCGCTACACCGAAGCGTCACTGGTGAAAATGATGGAGCAGCTGGGAATTGGCCGCCCCTCCACCTATGCGGCAACGATTCAGACGATCGGAGACCGCGGCTACGTCACGCACCGCGGTCAGTACCTGGTGCCTACGTGGCTGGCGTTTTCCGTCACGCGCCTTCTGGAGGAAAACCTCTCTGACCTGGTGGATTACGATTTCACGGCGTCGATGGAAACCGACCTGGACCGCATCGCGGGCGGGCAGGAGGACTCGACGCAGTTCCTCACGGAGTTTTATCTCGGCAGCAGCGTAGGCCAGACAGAGGCCGAGACTGCCAGTGGCGTCGATGGTCCGCGTGACGAAGTGGTCGACGCAGCGGCGGATGGGTCTTCCTCGTCGAAGCGTGAAGGACTGCGCACCCAGGTTGCCTCGCTGGGCGACAATATCGATGCGCGGGCGGTCAACTCGATTGACTACGGCAACGGCGTGACGCTGCGCGTGGGGCGCTACGGGCCGTATCTGGAGCGCGACAGTGACGATGTGCGCGTCAACGTACCGCCGGACGTTGCGCCTGACGAGCTCGATGAGGCAAAGATTGCCGAACTGTTCACTCAGGCAGCTGATGATGGCCGTGAGCTCGGCATCGACCCGGCCAGCGGACATATGCTCATCGCGAAGAATGGTCGCTTCGGCCCCTACGTCTCCGAAGTTCTGCCCGAGGACGCCGACGAGGGCGACGCTGCGAAATCGACGCGTAAGAAGAAGGTGAAGCCGCGCACGGCTTCCCTGTTCAAGTCGATGGATCTGGCGACGATCACGCTGGATGATGCACTGATGCTGTTGTCGTTGCCCCGTGAAGTGGGAGCTGATCCGGCAGATGGCGAAGTGATCACCGCTCAGAATGGTCGCTATGGGCCGTACCTGAAGAAGGGGAGTGACTCGCGCTCACTGGAAAGCGAAGAGCAGTTGCTGACGATCACGTTGGATGAGGCGCTGGCACTGTTCGCTCAGCCTAAGACACGCCGTGGCCGCACGGCCAGGCCGCCGTTGCGTGAATTCGGTATTGACCCGATCTCTGAGAAGAAAGTGGTGGTCAAGGACGGCAGGTTTGGACCGTACATCACGGACGGTCAGACCAATGTGACGGTGCCGCGATCCGAATCGATCGAGTCGCTGACTGAAGCCCGCGCCTTTGAACTGCTGGCTGACAAACGCGCCAAGGGGCCTGCTCCCAAACGCGGACGCAAGAGCACCACCAGGACGACCCGCAAGAAAGCCTCCACGAAGAGTGCGAAGACGACGCGTAGGAGCGCCGGGACTGGTGCGAAGAAGTCGTCGGGCACGTCCAAGGCTTCAGCGTCGAAGAAGAACTCCTCATCTGCGGATGGCGACCAGTAGTGCGTCGGCCTGAACAGCGTGCATGTACGCAAATGCCGGTGCCTCGTGCAAAGATAGGCTCATGAGCACTTCCAGCGGGGATTCGCGGCGCAGGCGCGGCCTGTTCATCACCTTCGAAGGCGGTGACGGTGCAGGCAAAACCACCCAGATCGAACACGTCAAAGAGTGGTTTGATCAGGCTGGATGCGTCTCGTTTGTGACCCGCGAACCGGGTGGAACTGACATGGGTAACCAGCTGCGTCAGCTCATTCAGCACGGACCTGAAGACGTGGATCCGCGTACTGAAGCCCTGCTGTATGCGGCTGACCGTGCCTACCATGTAGCAACCGTGATCAGACCCGCGCTTGCGGCCGGTCAGGTAGTGCTGGCTGACCGATTCATTGACTCCTCAGTGGCCTACCAGGGCGCTGCGCGCGAACTGGGCGTGGATGAGGTACTGGCCTTGTCAAAATGGGCGACGGAGGACCTGTCGCCGGATCTGACATTGCTGTTGGATTTGCCCCCCGAGGTGGGTGCCAGACGAGGGACGGCGTCGCACACCGCTGACCGTATCGAGCGTGAATCAATGGACTTCCATGAGCGAGTGCGCCACGAATACCTGCACCTGGCAGATCGCTACCCAGACCGCATTGTCGTTATCGACGCGGTCGGCACCCCTGAAGAAGTGTTCCGCGAAATCAGAGGCGTACTGGAGGAACGCGTCCGACCCGCACTGGGTCTCCTCGTCAATCATGAGGCGCACGATCAGGTCGAGCTGTCTGCGACCGAATCACCCCAGCCGAACTCGCCTGCGCCCGAGCATGCAGCATCGCAGACAAGCGATGAGGACCAGGCTGGCACGATGGTGGCGGCTTTGCTGAAAGAATCCCAGGGCACACTATGGGAAGGTGACAGTGAGGGACTGCTGTGATGAGCCCGACGTGTTGCAGCGGTGTGCCCACCAGCGGGTATCAGCGCCTGTACGAGGCCTGTGCGCCGGTATCGCTGTGAGGCAGGTGAGCGATGAGCGTATGGGATGACATTGTCGGTCAGGAAAAGGCCGTCGCCACGTTGCAGGAAGCTGCCCGCGCCGCCCGCCACATCGTCGAGGGCAACAGTGATCGCAGCACCCACTCCATGACCCACGCATGGCTCGTGACAGGGCCGCCGGGTTCCGGGCGATCCAACGCTGCGCTCGCATTTGCCGCGTGCCTGCAGTGCACAGGAAGTGAGATCGGGTGCGGCACGTGCCCAGGATGTGTGACGACAGTGGCTCGAACAAACGCTGACGTGCTGAGTGTTGCCACAGAAACCAGCATTATTACTGCAGAACAGGTGCGCGACATCATCATGCGCGCCCAGGTGGCGCCCTCGCAGGGCCGCTGGCGCGTCATCGTTATTGAAGACGCGGACCGCATTCAGGAACTCTCGTTGAATATTCTGCTCAAGGCTATCGAGGAGCCTCCCGAGCGCACCGTGTGGGTGCTGTGTGCACCAAGCTCCGAAGACATGATCACCACCGTCAGGTCACGCTGCCGACAATTGTCCTTGCGCATCCCATCGGTTGCCGCTGTGGCTGGTCTGCTGGTCCGGCAGCTCGGCGTGGACATGAACGTGGCGCGCGAGGCTGCGCGGGCAGCGCAGTGCCACATCGGGCGGGCGAAAGCCTTGGCGCGTGACCCCGAGGAGCGCGATAAGCGCCGTCAACGCATCCGCGCTGCCATTCACGTTGCCTCAGTCGGTGAAGCCGCTGTCGCCGCCCATGACCTAGTTGAGATGGCGAAGAGTGACACGCAGACGGTTGCCGAGCAGCGCAACACGGAAGAAGAAGCCAAGTTGCGCTACCAGCTCGGCATGGTCGAGGGTGACAAGATGACGCCGCATGCGCGCTCACAACTGCGTCAACTGCGTGAAAACCAGACCCGCCGCATGAAACGCTCACTGACCGACATGCTGGATCGGATTCTGCTGGACGTGATGAGTGTGTACCGCGATGTCCTCATGCTGCAGCTTGGTGCGAATCAGGATCTGATGAATGACGATGTTGCGGAGGTGATCGAGCGTATCGCCCGCACCTCCAGTCCGGAGCAGACTCTTGCGCGCATCGACCTGATTGACCAGGCGCGCACCAGACTGACTAACGGTGCGAATCCACTGCTCGCAATGGAAGCAATGGTGGTAGCGCTGCGCTAGATACGCGTGGCGTCCAGCCGGAGGGTGCGCGACCGCATCGACACTGCCCGTGAACCAGGAGGCCCCGGCCTCCTACTGGGGTAGGCGGCTGAATCATTGTTAGTCTTGACCCATGAAAACGCGTTCACGCAACATCGTGATAGTTCTGCTCGCCATACTGGTCGTCGTTGCACTGGCAACTGTCAGCGCCGTTGTGATCGTTGGACACGACCGCAAGAGCGGTGGATCTGCCACTCACCAGCAGTCAGCCGTCAGCGAAGATGGTCGCACGGTCATCACCTCGGGATCAACGTTCAGCGACACTTTGGGTGACCTGCCGGAACCAACCATTGAGGGCTTCTACCAGCAGAAAGTCAACTGGCGTGAATGCACTGATGACGACCTCAAACAGATGGAAGGATCGCAGCAGTCATCAGACGGATATGAATGCGGCGCACTGTACGCACCGTTGGATTGGGACCAGCTCGACGGCGATGTGATCGCACTGGCATTGGCCATTCACCGCGCACCGCAATCCGAAGGTGCATTGTTCTATAACCCCGGTGGGCCCGGTGGTCCGGCAACTTCGATCCTGCCCTACATTGCGAGCCAGGGACTGTCGATGGATCTGGCGGACCGCCTTGACATCGTGGCATTGGATCCGCGCGGAGTCGGCCAGTCCACGCCGGTCATCTGCCTGACAGACAAAGAACGCGATGAAACGGCCGCGATGTCCGATGATCCGGCCGATCAATCCGACAGTACTCAAGAGCCCACGCCGCAGGAAATTGTTGAGGATCTGAAGGCTGAATCCGCCAAGCTGGCAGCTGGATGCAAGGAACACAGCGGCTCCCTGGCCGAGCATGTCGACACCATCTCAGCTGCCAAGGATTTTGATATGGCGCGAGCCGCCCTCGGACAGGACAAACTGACCTATCTGGGGTACTCATACGGTACCTACCTGGGAGCGACGTATGCTGAGCTGTTCCCCGACAAGGTCGGACGTATGGTGCTTGACGGTGCACTTGACCCGTCGCTCAGTGTTGACGACGTTGAACGACTGCAGATGCAGGGGTTCGAGGACGCCCTCGAAAACTGGATCAAAGTGTGCTCCGCATCGTCGGACTGCCCGGTGGGGTCAAGTGTTGACGAAGGACTGGAGACTCTGAACGCGTTCTTCGATCAACTGGAAGAAAAACCGCTTGAGACGCAGGATCCTAACCGACCGCTGACGTCTTCCCTGGCCTTCAGCGCCGTGATCGGCCTGCTGTACGACACGCAGTTGCACGATGCGTTGACCCAGGGGCTGGATATGGCAATCAAGCAGGACGATGGGTCAACGATGCTGGCACTCGCAGATCTGCTGATGGAACGCAACGCTGATGGCACGTACCAGAATAATTCGATGGAAGCAATCAGCGTGATTAACTCCCTGGACTATTCTCCGGTCGGAGACATTGAGCAATGGGCTGCTGCAGCGGAGAAGATGAAAGCTGAGCTGCCGTTCATGGGTCGTTTCGCCGGGTATTCCTCTGCCGCTTTGGAAGGCTGGCCCATTGAATCTACGCGCGAACGCGGACCGATCCACGCTGAAGGCACCCCGGAGATTGTTGTGGTGGGAACGACGCACGACCCCGCCACGCCTTATGTGATGTCGCAGGCGCTTGCCGACCAGCTCAGTAAGGGCGTGCTGGTGAGCTGGGATGGATGGAATCACACGGCGTATTCGCGCGACGGGTCGCGGTGCGTGCGCGACGCGGTTGACGGTTTCTTCCTCAATGGCACCGTGCCGCAGGACGGCCTTCAGTGCACGGATTAGGCGCTAACCTTTGGGCGTGACGCGCTCCACCTGTCGAGCATTTGTCGCAGGCGTGGGTAGTCGGCTACAGTAAACGTCGTTGCCTATCAATTGATGCGCGTGGCGGAGCCGCGTAGCGCTGATAGGGAAGGCGGCCACCTTAGCTCAGTCGGCAGAGCGATTCACTCGTAATGAATAGGTCGTGGGTTCGATTCCCACAGGTGGCTCCGATGATGCCCCTGCGAGAGCGGGGGCTTTCGCATATCCGGGGGTGAACGGCGCGGGGATCCAGCCGCCTTTCCCATCTGTATCGGGCAATAGATCCTCTGGAGTGGTTTCCAGCGCAGCGGCAACCTTGAGTAAGTCGGTGACGCTCCAAGTGACCTTACCTCGTAGTTTTAATGAGATTGAGGGCTGTGAAAGTCCGACTAAGTTTGCAAGTTTGGTCCTCGATATACCCTGAAGGAACATTGCCTGATTAACAGCAATTCCGATAGCTTCGTCCGCGCTGAGTTGAGGTCGTTTCGCTGTCATGATTCAAGTATGTCACTAGTTGTTAGTGAGGTCAATAGTTAATAGTGTAGACAACATGGTGCGAGTGTATTAATCTGCAGCCATGGGTATTAAGTACGCTAATGGATGTGAAGCATTGTTAAGTGCTCGTGAGGTTGCAGAGATGCTTCCCAATACTTCCGCGCAGACCGTTCTGCGGTGGGCGCGTGTGGGGGCAATTGCATATGTGCAGCTCCCAGGCGGGCGAAAGTTTTTTCGTCGTTCGGATGTTGAGGAGATTCTGACGCCTCGCGTTAGCTCAGAGGATCCGTTGCCAGCGGATGCTGACGATCAGGTTTTGCCTGGGTTTGCTGGGGCTGGTGGAGTGGGATGAGTGCTGAGGCGGTTCAGTGGGCTTGGCGGGTTGAGTGTCGCAGGTTGAGTGACAAGCTTGTTCTTCTGCGTTTGGCGTGGAAGGCGGATGACGGTGGGGTTGTTCGTGTTGATCCGGCTTTGGTGTCGGGTGTGACGGGTTTGAGTGTGGCGCGTGTTGAGGCGTGCTTGTCGTCTTTGGAGCGTGCGGGTGTTATTGAGGCTCGGCGGTGGTCGGATTCGGGTTGCTGGTCGGCCCGCTTGCTGTTAGGGGGCGCGTTGTGAGTGTCGAAGCGATTGAGTGGGCGTTTGGTTTAACCGACGGTATCGATGTGCTCGAAAAGATGGTCTTGTTGTCTTTGGCTGATGATGCTGGCGATGACGGCTGGGTGTTGCTGCGCTCGCTAGAGCGTCCAGCTCGCCGGTCGCGTTCAAGTGTTCATGATGTGAAAGGTGCTTTGATCCATCTTCAACAGCTTGGGCTTATCAAGATGGATGACTCGGATACTGAAGCGGAGCGCTTTCCCATGTTGTGCCAGGTGATGGTGGGAGGTGACAAGCTGTGAGTTTCAGGGCTGTTGCGTGGGCGTTTGATCGGATTAAGGGTCTTGGTCAGGGCGAGAAACTTGTGTTGTTGGCGTTGGCGGAGTTCGCTAACGATGAGGACGAGACCTGGCGTTCGCGTGAGGAGATTGCTCAGCGGGCGGAGTGTTCTTTACGGAGTGTGGCTTCGCATTTAAAGACGCTGGATGAGTATGGGCTCATTTCACGTGTCCCGCGCTATTCGTGGTGCGGGGATCAGTCGGGTGCGTGTGCGGATAAGCCAGCGCATAAGCACCGGTCGGGCACGACGTATCGTCTGCATTTGGAGGTGGAGGGTAATTTCGCTGGGTCTGCTGAGTCCACAGATGCAAATCTTGCACATGTGGACTTTTCGGCGGAATGTAGCGGTTGTGGCCACACATGCAAATCTTGCACATGTGGAGACGATGAGGGTTCCACAGATGCAAATTCGGGTAGTCCACAGATGCAACAGGCTGCACCCATATGTACATATAACCCCCAACTAAACCACCAGACCAAACCTAACCAGACCGAACCCGTGCGCGAGCGCGAGGAAGCGCCGGTGGCGTGCGAGGGTGAGTTTTTTGGTTCGGTTGGGTCTGGTGTGGAAGTCGAGATTGATTCGCCGTTGGCGGGGACGGATGCGGCGTTGATCGCGGAGTGTTTGCCGTCGCCTTTGAGAGTGTTGGATGCTTCTGGTGCGGTTGCGGTCACGCAGGCTTTGCGTGAGTGTGTGGACGCTGGTTGGCAACCGGCTCAGATTCGCCAGGTGATGGATCAGGCTTTACCGCCCAATGTTGGTCGGTTGTCGCGCTTGGTGTGTTACAGGCTTCGGGCGAATGTGCTCAAGGGCGTGCCACCAGCCCGTAGTGCGGACGAGGATCCGAGGGTTCGGCGTGAGCGTGAGCGCAAGGCGGCGGTTTTGCGTCAAGAGCGTATCGATGCCCTAGCCCAGGTTGAAAGCACGCCTGTTGATTCGGTGTGGGATCAGGCGTGGGGTCAGGTTGTGGCTGAGAACCCGGGGGCGTCTCGTGTGGAGCAGTTGCGTTTGACTGAGGCGCTGTACGCGGTGTTGCGTGGGGGTGAGTCGGCGTGAGTGTGTCGTGGTTGGTGTGGGCGCGTGGTGTTGGGGGTCTTACTGCGTCGCAGTCGTTGGTGTTGTTTGAGCTGGCGCGGCTTGCGGATGCTCGTGGTGTGGTGATTTGCGCTGTGGAGTATCTGGTGGAGTGTACGGGTGTTTCTCGCCGGTCGGTGTTTCGCTCGTTGGCGGGTTTGGAGTCGCGCGGGGTTTTGTCGCGCCAGATGCGGTATGTGCGGGGTCGTAAGGCGGCTTCGCGGTTCGTGTTGCATTGGCTGGCGGGGGTGAGTGATTCGCCTGTCCAGGGCGAGTTGTGTCCTGGACAGGCTGGGTGTGAGTCGGAGGCGTGTGTGGGTGTTGTGCCGTTGTCGATGTCTGATAATGAGGGGTTGCGGCGTGTTGTGTTGGAGGCGGCTTCTGATGGGTGGGTAGGCACTGCGGCGCAGTGCTTGGCGGTGACGGTGCAGGAGGTGGGCGCGCGCCAGTTCTCAAATGCGATTTCTCGGGGTGTGCAGTTTTCTCGGATGTCGTGGTCTGAGTCGGTTGCTGATACGTGTGGGATCGCGTGGGAGGTGTTGATGACGTGTGCCTCGCAGGTGGCGTCCGCATCGCGGCC
This sequence comes from Schaalia radingae, assembly GCF_900106055.1. NCBI lineage: Bacteria > Bacillati > Actinomycetota > Actinomycetes > Actinomycetales > Actinomycetaceae > Schaalia > Schaalia radingae. The sequence continues at coordinate 210,037 of NZ_LT629792.1, forward strand.
GTGGGCGGTGTGGACAACTATTGTGAATCGGCGGTGCTTTGCTCGTGATAAGTGTGCTGGTGTGGAGGAGGCGGTGGAGCCGTCAATGATGCCTGAGGCTGGGTTGCGTCCCGGCCAGGGCGATACGGGTGATGCGTGGGTGTGTGTCGATGATTTTGAGGGCCCGCTGGCTCGTATGGTGGCGGCGCTGATAGAGGCGGGAATGACCGAGACGTTGGCGTGGGCGGGAACTCGCCGTATAGCTGAGCTTGCGGTGGGTGATAGTAGTAGGCGGCATCGAATGGCGAGTGTGGATCCACGGCTGGGTGATTTGGGCGTGAGTGGTGAGGCTGCGCGCGCGTGGATGACTATGTTGGTTGGTTCGCGTCGTGGTGTCAAAGGCAGCCTGTTGCAGGCTGATGATGAGGCGCTGATGGTAGCTGCTCGCGAGGTGGTGGAGGCCTTGAATCTGGCGGCATAGCAGGAAGGTGAGGTGGATCACAAGTGGGGTTTGGGGGCATGGTGCCAGTTTGGCACCATGCTTTTTGTTAGAGGGGTTTGAACTCGTTATAGATTTGTTCGAGCACTTCTTCGTAGTTGGTGTCTTGTCCTACCTCGACGGTGTTGGTGTTGACGGTGATGGTGATGCGGTAGAAGATTCTGATTTTGCTTGGGTTCAGGTTGAGTTCTTGAGCGATGTTGATGCCTTCGGCTTTGGCTGTGGCGTAGTCGTGGGCAATGAAGTATCTGCTTCCTGCTTCGTCGGGGGTTTGTCCGTCGAAGGTGACGATGTATTCGTTGTGGCGTTCGAGTTGTTGCATGGCAGTGGTGGTGTCTCCTTAGTAGATGGTGATGGTGCCCGTGTTGACGAGGCCGTCACAGCTTGTGGTCCATGATTGTGTGCCGAGTGGGATGCCGGTGAGGATGGCGGTGGCTGTTCCTGGTATGGGTGTGCTGGCGTTGGCTGCGTGTCCTGCGATGCTGATGGTGCAGGTGGTGTATCCGCTTCCTGAAACTGTGATCGAAAAGGTGGCAGCGCCGCTGCCACCAGTGTTGACTGAGGTGTTCATTGAGGTGACGCCTGTGGGCGCTGGCTCCGGTGCCGGCTCTGGTGCTGGTGATGTTGGTGGTTCGAGCGTCTGCGGCGTTGGCTCTGGTGCGGGTGTGGGCTCGGGATCTGGTTCTGCCTTTGGTGTGTCGGGCGCGGGTTCTGGTAGTGGTTTGGTGGGGGTTGGTGTGGATTGTGGTGTGTGCTCCTGGTCTTGAGCTTTCTCGGCCGGTTTTTCGGGTGCGGTGGATTGCGCGCTTTGGGTGTTGGTGGGTGTGTCGGTGTGGGTGAGGGTTTTGCCTGTTTGGTGAGTGCTGGTGATGACGATTGTGGCGGTGGCTACGCTGAGGAGGAGGATGAGTGGTGCGGTGAGGATGAGGCGTGTCCGGTGTTTCCTGCTGTGCGGGTGTGAGCGTGTCGGTGTGGGCGCGTGCTCGGGGGTTTGGTTGTGCTGCCTGGCTGCGTCGTTATCGCTTGGGTTGCTGGGGTTTATGGTGTTGCTGGTATTGCTGGCGGTTCCGGTATTGCTGGCTGTCGGCTCTGGTGTGTCGTGGGTTTGGATGTGTCCGTCTGGGTGCACGCTCATGTAGTACGTGCCTTCTGGGCCTGTTGCGGTGACGGGTAGGGCGCGGTTGTAGTGTTTGGCTTGTGCCAGGGCAATGTTCATTGCGTCGTGGTGTAGGTGTTGGCTGGGTTGTAGGCGGGCAATTGTGATGCCTGCTGAGGTGACGGTGGCGGTGCCGTTGTCGTGGTGTGTGATGGTAATTGGTGGCCAGCTGGTCATTGCGTGTCTTTCATTGTCTTGGTGGTGTGTGCGCATTGTCTACGTATTACGTAGAAGGGAGCGCACATGAGGAATCCTTGGGCTGGCTCGGGTGGAGAATACTCCTCGGCTCACGGCGATCGCGCGGTGGTGTCTGGGTCTGTCCGGCCGCCTGTGTGGAAGCCGGGCGCGCAGGTGGTGGCGGCTGGCGGCTTGCCGATTGCGTTTGCTGGCGAGTATTGCCCGTTGTGGGTGGTCGGTGCGCACGGAGGCGCGGGGGCGACGTCGTGGGCCCGCTTGTTGGGCGCGGGTGATGCTGGTGTGTCGTGGCCTGATCCGAGTAGGTCAACGCGCGTAGTCGTGGTGGCTCGGACTCATTTTGCTGGGCTGAGGGCCGCGCAGGACGCGGGAATCCAGTGGGCGTCTGGCCAGGTTGGGCGTGTGGAGCTGGTTGGTTTGATTTTGGCGGCGGATGCGCCTGGTCGCAGTCCGAAAGAGCTGGCCCCGTTTCGTCAGCGTGTTGCTGGCGCGTTTCCGCGCGTGTGGCTGGTGGGCTTCCAGAGTGCGTGGCGTACCGGTTTCGCGTGGGACGTTCCGCTTTCGAGGGATGTCCGCAAGGTTTTGAAAGATATGTCGTTGATTGGAAAGGACGAGTAAATGAGTCTTGTTGCGAGTGGTGTTGGCGTTGTTGAGTCCGTGGTGGGGCGCGCGGGGCTGATTTGGATGGATTTGAATCCGACGCCGGTTGCGCCTCCAGGTGTGGAGGCGCGCGTGCAGACGGTGCTGAATTGGGTGATGTGGATTGCCGGCGCGTCTGTGATTGTCGGTTTTATTGTCGGCGGAATCATGCTTGCGGTGTCGAATGAGCGTGGGATGGGTAATGAGAACGTGCGCAGGATCGGCTATGTGATTATGGGTGCAATTGTTATTGCGGCTGCGGCGGCTCTGGCGAAAGCATTGCTGTAATGGCTGAGGAAAAGAGCACGAACATTCTTGCCCGCCCAGCCTTTATTGTTTCGGGGCTGCTGGTAGTTGCGTTGCTGGTGGGCTTGGGTTTTCTGGTGGTCACACGGGATGCTGTGCCTGTTAGTGGTGAGAATGCCGCCTCCCCTTCCTCGGGCGCTTCGGGCGCTGGTGCAGGTAAACAAAGCGGTGGTGAGTCGCCTGATGTGGCCACTGCTGACGGTGATGGGGCTGCATCTGATTCTGTATGTGGCTTGCCGGAGCGTGATCGGGTGGCTCCTGAGCAGGCGTTGCCGTCGGTACCTGTGCAAGTGGGAGAGCGGATCACAGTGCCGAGCATTAACGGGTATGGGCCTGGCATGACGGATGGGATTTCGCGGTGCTTCGCTCATAGTCCGGCGGGCGCGATTTTGGCGTCAGCCAATTTCCTGTCGTGGTTTTCGTCGAAGGAGCGTCTTGATGAGGTGGTTCCTGCCCTGATGGCTGCCGGGCCGGATCGTGATCGGCTTGAAGCACAGATTAAGGCCGAATGGCAAGGTGAGACGGGCTCCGCGTTGAGCATTCACGGGTTCCGGTATGAGGATCGTGGCCCAGACGCGGCGATGGTGGTGTTGGCTGTGTCGTCGGTGTCGGTTCCTGACACGCTTGTGGCGTGGCCTGTGGTGTTGGTGTGGCAGGACGGTGATTGGAAGGTTAAGGCTCCATCTACTGACTCGTGGGGTGAGCGCGTTATTGACTCACTTGCATTGGAGGGGTTCGTGGAGTGGAGCGCGTAAATGTGCCAGTTTTGGGAACTGTCATGCAAGATCGGTGAGGTCGCTTCTGAGGCGACGCACAACATTATCGCAGAATGGGCGTACAACATCATTCAGGATGTGTCTGCCACGTTGCTGAAGGTCGGCACGGTGTGGACGGGTGTGGGTACCCCCAGGCTTGGGGGTGCTGACTCGGCAGTGGGCTTCGTACACTCCACCACTCACATACTTGTGGTGGCGCTGGCAGTCGCATCGCTGTTCGTGGCTGGCATCCATTTGGCGCTGTCCAGACGCGGTGAAACAGCGATGAGCGTGCTACAGGGACTCTTGGCGCTGGCTGTGGTCTCCGGTGCATCTGTCGGTGTTGGACAGTTGCTGGTGGATGCGTCAGATGCGTTTTCCACGTGGGTGATCGGCCTGGCGATTGATGGCGATGCGGGCAAGTTTGGCTCGAAAATCTTGTCAGTGACGAGTGTGACGGGCAGCTTGGGGCTGACGGTGCTGATCGTGGGTGGCTTGGGCGCGCTGGTCGCGAACTTGGTCCAGATAGGCCTGATGTTTATTCGGTCAGCAATGCTGATCCTACTGGTGGGAATTATGCCGCTGGCAGCTGGCGCCTACTCGACGAAGTGGGGGCGGGGCTGGCTGTGGAAGATCGTGGCATGGTTTTTCGCGTTCCTGATGTTTAAGCCGGCCGCTTCCATCATTTACGCGGTGGCTATCAAGCTGGTGCAAGGCGATTCCTGGGTTTTGGCGAGTGGTGAGGACTTGACGAGTTTCGTCATGGGCGTTGTCATGCTGATCCTGGCAGTGTTGTCGCTGCCCGCCCTGGTGACCTTTATGGTGCCGGCCACTGAGGCGCTGAGTGCCGGTGGCGGTGGCGCTGCTGGTGCGGGAGCAGTGCTGGCGACGGGTGCAATGACTGTGGCCCGCGTGGGTGCTGCGACGGCCAGTGGAGGAGCCACAGCGGCAGCGGGTGCTGGTGCGGGCGCTAGCGGTGCTAGTGGTGCCGCGTCGAGTGCGGGCGCAGGTGGAGCTTCTGGTGTTGGCGCTAGTGGTGGTGCGCGCTCGATGGGTGCGGGTAGTGCTGGTAGCGCCGGTGGTGGCGCTGGCAGTGCGACGGGGGCCGCGTCGAGTGGAGCCTCTCAAGGGTCGAACAGTTCTCATCAAAGTGGCCCGTCAGGTGCTGATGGCGCGTCGGGCCGTGATGGGAGTTCCGGTCCGAGCGGTGCGCCTGGGCGTGACGGCGTGGGCAGTGATATGGGCGGCTTCAGTCCTACTGGTGGTGATGTTCAAAATGAGCGCTGAGGCGGTCAAGGTTCGAACGTATGGCAATTGGCGTATCCCGCGTCGCGCGGGCTTCGGCAAGATGGGGTTTGGCGAATCGATCTTTGGACTCGTCGGCCTGGCTGTCGTGAGCGTAGTGGCCATGTCGAAGGGCGTGGTGATCGGCCTGGCAGTCGCAGTCGTGTGGGCTGGTCTCGTGCTGCTGATGGTGACCCGCGATGTGCATGGGGTGTCTGTGGCAGAAAGGATGAATCAAAGGATGCGTTTTGGCAGGGCGGCGCGCAGGAAGTCGAATATTCACGCAACGGGCGGGATAGCACCGGATGCGACGCAGGGCATGTGCGAGTTGCCTGGCATGTTGCACGCGTCGCGATTGAGTGAGCATCGTGATTCCTATGAGAGGCCTTTTGGGCTGATCGAGCACGGGGATGGGACGCTGAGCGTGGTGATGAGCGTGGCGCCTGAAGGTGGTGCTTTGACCGACCAGGACACGATTGACCGTCAGGTGGCGCTGTGGGGAATGTGGCTGGGGGACCTGGGCGGGCAGATGGGGGTTGCTCAGGCAAGCGTGTGTGTTGAGACGATCCCTGATAGTGGGGATCGGCTGCGCCGTGAGGTAGGCTCTCGCATCAGCCAGGATGCTCCACTGGTTGCGCGACAGATGCTTCAGCGCATTGTCGATGAGTATGGGCAGGGCGCGGCACGTGTGCGCGTGTGGATTACGATCACGTTTGACCCTTCCAAGATGGGCTCGTCGAAGAAGCGGGCGCAGGTGGTGTCGCGTATTTCCTCTGATCTGCCTGGGCTGACTCAGACGCTGATGGGAACGGGCGCAGGTGGTGTGCATGTGCTGACCGCGCGTGAGGTATGTCAGCTCACGCGCGTGGCGTATGATCCGGCGGCGGAGGTCTTGTTTGAACAGGCCGCTAGCGCGGGCGAAGAAGTCGCGTTGGTGTGGGAAGATGCGGGCCCTATTCGTGCTGTGGCCGAGTGGGACTACTACCGCCATGATTCCGGTTTGTCACGCACGTGGGTGATGAGTCGCCCGGCGCGCGGCTATGTACAGTCGGGCGTTTTGCGACGAATTTTGGAGCCGTCACGTGATGTGGAGCGTAAGCGGGTGACGATCATTTATCGACCGGTGGAGGCGGCGAAGGCTCCGGCTGCGGCCGATGCGGACGTGAACAGGGCTGCGGCTCGTGTGGAGAATACTCCTCGGCCCACGGCGACCGCGCGACGTGAGCTGCGCGCGGCACAACAGGTGGCTGATGAGGAGGCAGCTGGTGCGGGATTGTTGGATTTTGCACTGATTATCACTGCTACGACGAGTACGGATGAGTTGGACGACACCTCAAGCGCGGTCACTGCGTTGGCGTCTTCGTCGCGCCTGCTGGTGCGGCCAGCATACGGCGCTCAGGACAGCGCGTTTGCCCTGGGCCTGCCGCTGGGGCTTCGGCCTGCTTCTCAAGGGCTGTCGGGCGGGTGGTAGTGATGGCTGGGTTTGTTAGTGACTTGCTGGCGGCCTTGTTTGGAGGTGTCAGCGCGACGGCGAGCAAGGGAGGCCGTGGGAGCGGATGGCCGGCTAATGGGCCGTTGATCCAGCCGTGGAGGGCGACCTCAAAACAGGTGTGCGGCCTGTGGCCGTTTATTGTCGGGTCAAATACGGCGTTGGTGGGAGCACCATTGGGGCGCGCGCTGCGCGGTGGCGGCGCGGTGTGTGCTGATGAGATTAGCTGGTTTGAGCGCGGGCTTATTTCCGCACCCTCAGCAATGGTGCTCGGCTTAAACGGCTTGGGCAAGTCGTCTTTGGTGCGCAGGATGATTACTGCATCTGCTGGGTTTGGCGTGCACACAATGGTGCTGGGCGACATCAAGCCCGATTACGTGGCGCTGATCGAGGCTTTGGGCGGCCAGGTGATCAGCATTGAGCATGGCGGTGCCGGGATCAATCCGCTGGATGCGGGCAACGTGTCGGAGGCCGTTGCACTGCTGGAGGCAGCCGGCAAGTGGGAGGATCGTGACAAGCTGGTTGCGGCGGCTCATGAACGCAAGAAAGACATGGTGTGCTCGCTGATTCATATCATTCGGCGCACCCCGCCATCTGATCGTGAAGAAACCATTGTGGATGAGGCAATCAGAATCCTGGAGACATATGAGCGGCCCGTGGTACTGGCTGACCTGCTCGAAGTGGTGCGCCAGGCGCCTGCAGCGCTTCGTGCAGCCGCGCTGGATCGTGGGGACCTTGATCATTATCGCGCGGTCACTGAAAGTCTGGAAGCATCCCTGATGGCGCTGGTGTCGGGCCGTTTCGGCGCTCTTTTCGCGGTGGAGACCACGACGCCGATGATGATGGACCGATGCGTGGTGTTCAACGTGAGCGCATTTAAGGAAGCCTCAGAGGACCTGCAGGCAGCCTTGTTGCTGGCGTGCTGGTCGTATGGGTTCGCCACGGTCGAGATAGCTCAGACGCTGGCGGATGCGGGCGTGGCCCCACGTCGGCGCTACAAGATCGTCATGGATGAACTGTGGCGTATTCTGCGTGCCTCATCGGGACTGGTGGAGCGGATTGACTCGCTGACTCGCCTGAACCGCACGATCGGTGTGGGGCAGGTCATGATCACGCACTCGATGGCCGATTTCAACGCTCTGGCATCGCCTGCCGACCGGCTGAAAGCGGCAGGTTTTGTCGAGCGGTCAAAAATGCTGTTCCTTGGCGGCATGCCTGCGCGTGAAATGAGCTTGCTGGAGGGCGTGTTCTCCCTGACAGAAAAGGAAAAGGACATGCTCACGTCGTGGAACGCGCCTGGCACCTACGACCCAACCACGGGGCGTGACGCCCCGCCGCTGGGAATGGGCAAGTTCCTGCTCAAGACGTCTAACGCGCCTGGCACTCCCTTCCAGGTGCGCTTCGTGGATGGTGAGGCCGCACTGTCAGATACGAATCAGCGGTGGGCCAGGAGAGCCCAATGAGTGTTCGAGACGATGCGGATACGTGGGAGCCGTCCACTCTCCTCATGGTGGTCGTGACCGTCATGGTGATCGCCGGCAGCGTGCCGCTCATTGCGGGTGTGCACGTGTGGGCGTGGGCGCGTGGCGTGGCGGATGTGTCGTGGAATCCGTTCACACTCGTGCTTGATTTGGCGGGCGGCCGAGTGGATCCCACGGGGGAGGTGTATTGGTGGATTACGGCTGCGGCAGGAATCCTTGTGGTGGTGAGTGGCCTGGTGTTCCTGGCAGGTGTGCGCAGACACCGCCAGTCGCGTCGAGGTGATGAGGCCGCGCAGTATGCGGGGCGCGGCCGTGACATTGAGCCGATCACATTGAAGGCTGTTGCAGCCAAAGCTCAGCGCCTGGGCGTGCAGGGTGCGGCTGGATTGCCTGTAGGTCGCACCGTGGCAGCGGATGCGGCCGTGTTGTCCTCGTTTGAAGATGTGTGTATCACGATTGCCGGTCCCCGCACGGGCAAGACAACAGCCTGGGTGGTGCCGCGTATCCTAGCTGCGCCTGGAGCAGTTGTGGCCACCTCGAACAAGCGTGACATTGTGGATGAAACACGCTCCAGGCGTGAAATGGCTACGGGCGAGCGGGCATGGGTGTTTGACCCGCAAGATCTTGCAGACACGCGCCAGTCGTGGTGGTGGAACCCTTTGTCGTATGTGACTGACTATGTGCAGGCAGGCGCGTTGGCGGGCATGTTTTTATCTGCTGAGGACGTGGCGAATAAAGACGGCACCGACATGTGGGATCGATGGGCGTGCCAGTTGATCTCTCCGATGCTGCTGGCTGCCGCTCTGGCGGGCAGGCCACTGACAGCGTTACAGCCGTGGCTTGCTGATCAGACGAACGATGAGGCAGTGCTGCTGCTGCGCAGCATGGCTGAGGAGTGCGCAGACCCAGATACCCGTGATGACGTGCGTAAGGCCGCAACGAGCCTGGAGGGGTTTATGGGCATGCCTGTTGAGACGCGGGGCAGCGTGTATGGCGGGGCATTGCGCATCATGCACTTTCTGAATAACACGAAGCTGATGCGGTGGGTGACCCCATCGGAGGGGCTACCCCAGTTCAATGCGGCCGAGTTCGTCAGGACGCGGCAGACACTGTATTGCCTGTCTCAGGAAGGGCGCGGCAGTGCCACACAGATAGTGACCCCGCTCACCGTGGCTGTAGTGGAAGCGGCCACAGCCCATGCAAGTACGCAGCCGCGCGGCAGGCTGGCCACTCCCATGCTGATCGAGCTGGATGAGGCGGCGAACGTGTGCCGGTGGGGTGAACTGCCCAATCAGTACTCGCACCTGGGATCGCGTGGAGTGTGCGTGGACACGGTATTGCAGTCGTGGAGTCAAGGCGAGCGAGTATGGGGCGAAAAGGGAATGAAGGCATTGTGGTCGGCGGCGAACGTCAAGATGTATGGCGGCGGTGTATCTGAGCCTGAGTTCTTGCGCAGCATATCGGAGCTGATTGGCGTGCACTATGTGGACTCCACTCAGGTGTCCAGGTCAAGCCAGGGCCACTCGTATTCAACGTCTAAGGCGTCCCAGCAGCGCCCTATCGCCACGGTGTCGGACCTGCAGGCCCTACCGCAGGGGCGGGCATGGGTGTTTGCGTCGGGGGCTGTGCCCACCCTTGTGCAATTGGTTCCCTTTTGGGAGCAGCCTGGTTTTCAAACAGTGAAATAGCAGTGTAAGCGTAGAAAGGCGCATGTGATGGCAGATCAGGTGGTTAATGAGACGAGTGCGGAGATGGCGCGTGCCTGGCGGGTAGCGATGGCGGTAGGCAGATTCATGGCAATGCGTCGCGAGCAGGCCCTGCGCGCGGCCCAGAAGTCTTCCACCTACCACGAGCAAGCTTTGCGCAGGGCGATTAGGCAAGAGCGCGCGCTGGCTGAAAAGGTGTATTCGGAGGCGCTCACGTCACACTGGTGGGACAGTGCATCACGCGATGAAGCTGTCTACGTGTACGGCGTGGCGAAAAGGTTTAGCGACATTGACCCGCAGGCGGGGCTGGCCGCGCGAAGGTGTGAGCGTGAGGCGAAAGAGCGGTGGGGAATTGAGGTCACCGCTCCAATGAGGGACGTGGAGGATATTCCACGGGTCGAACAGGCCCTGAAGGTGGCGCCTGTCCTCGATAGCGAAGATGTGGAGGACGTTAAGCCCGTTGTCCAGGACGTGCTGTACCGCACGTATGAGCAGCTGGCTGGCAGTGAACGTCGCGAGGAAATTCTCCACTACGTGCACGAGCAAAAAGACAGTACACCGCAGTGGCTGAACGATATGTGGAAACATGACCTAGCGGCATGGCTCGGTGACAGTGAGCAGGTGGATGCGCGTATTCGTGCGATCTATCCCGATATTAAGGCCGCTCAAGCCGAGCAGGCTCAGGCTGAAAGGGCACTGGGCCGTGCACGCGAGAATGCGAGCATCGAGACTCGTGAAGCATCTGAAGCCCTGGAAACAGACAAGCAAGGCAGTATGAGCCCTGGCGGTGAAAACACAGTGAAGGAAGTAAGCGAGGCAAGGCACGCCGGCCACAGCGAGCAAGCCGCGTGGGACACACTGCAGGCGCGCCAGGCGCACGCTCAGGCGCTGCTGGATAAGGGTGCGGATCCTCAGTCGGTGCGGGCAGCCATCACGGCCGACAAGGGCCTGCACACCCCTGTCAGGCAAGCGATAAGCACCGTCGCCAGAACATCCACACGTCGCGCCACCCCGCGAGCTCAGAAATCGGCGCGCGTGCAGACCCGGCACATGTGATCCAGGCGTCGGCTGCCCCCTATGGCTAGTTACGCGGGGCGAAAATCTCTGGGTCGGCTGGATCGCAGGGCAGCTGCCCATCAGGGTGATATCGCAGGTCGCGGTGACCACCCGTGACGCTGCATCCCTTGAATGGCCCGTCATTGTCAAACAGGACGTTCATGATTGGATCAGCATACGAGACCAGCCACTGTGCCGATGCCATCGGCCCATCGTGCACTCGCATGTATTCCCATGACAGCCATAGAGCCTGCAGACGGTAGACCGCTTCGGCGTGTTTCCACCACTGGGGGCACCACGTCAGCCGTCCCGTTGGCAGGAACCGGTCATAGATTCGCGCCAGGAGATCCTCCACGAAGGCGTCAAGCGTGGGATACAAGAGTTCTGAAGATGCGTTTTCATCGTTTTCGTCGTCCATGCTCACAACGTGGGCCGTGCGCACACTAGCGCAACTGGCCGCGCCCGCGTTCGGGCGTGCGCCCGCGTGGGGTCGGGTGGTGTGTGGGGTGGTTGAGTTTGGTCAGTTGTGGTGTTTGCCCGATGCCTGGCAACGGTCGCCTGGATGTTCTCTCATCATGGTCAGTCTCGTTGCCACTGGTGCTGGAGCCTTCAGCAGGTGTCCCGAACCCATCGGGCAACGCGAGGAACTTATGGCGCGCGCGCAAACGCTCAAAGTAGTCGCCGTTGGAGGGTGCTCCAACTGTCACCGGCTCCTCCTGGACTGAGGGCGCGGAGCGTGTTGCGGCCGGCTCAGGCAATACGTCTTGTTGCAAGGTTGCCGAGTCGACCTGGAGAGATTGGTGAGCCGTGTGCGGTGCTTCGGCGCGTAAGCGGTCGTACACAGTGCGCGTGTCACGCAAGATCATGTGTGCGGTGTTTGTTTGGCGCGCTTGTTCATATAGGTTTGCCAGTGTCTTCACCAATTCCAATGCCTCCACCAGCATGAGTACATAGTTCACCTTGCTGGTCTTGGGAGTGATGGCTGTGCTGAGCAGCCGCGCACCGAGAACGACCCACGGGCTCGTCCCACGGTGAGTGACGGGCCGCTGTTTCAACTGTGCGTTTCGGCCGACCTGCCGTGCGGAGTAGTCCAAAGCGCGGCGCATGTCCTCACTCAAATCCGATTGCTGCGCGGCGGCCGCCAGAAGTCCGGCCACATCATTGGTCGCATTAGCCAAGGCAAGCGGATCAGTCGGGTCAATGCCGCCTAGCTCGTCGCGGTAGATTTCCAGCGCACGCCTATACCCTTGCCATTCCTCCGGCGTGTAGGCGCTGCGGTGCGCGCCAAGCGGCATCCCCTTCCAGGCATCGAGCCATGCGCGCACAGCGTCAGTGGAGGCGTCGATGGTGTCTGGCCAGCGCTCGCGCAGCGCGCTCAGCGTGAGGTCACGCGCGATGGAACCACCGGCGTACCACTGTGTACGCTGTCCTGGCTTGGTATGCAGGGCAGCAGAGTACCCCACGACTACATCCGTATGCCCCTTGGCAAAGCGTGGGCGCAGCCGCACGCCCAGGCTACGCGCGCGGCCGATGAACTCAACCTCATTGCTCGCTGCCTTCGCGGCGGCACGCAGGCGCGTTTCCAGTGCGGCGCGGTCAGTGACCGGCTTGCCGGCCCGCCTGGCGGCATTCAGTGCCTGCGCACTGTCACACTTAGAACTGCGCGCGTGTTCGCGCGACTCAACAATGCGCAGCCCGTACTTGTGTTCAAGCGTGTTGCACGCGCGCTGGCTACGCGGTTGATCGTTCCAGGAGTTCCACCTAGTGCCGTCCTCGCGCACAATGTTCGCGGCAATGTGAATGTGGTCCCCACCGTTCTTGGACGTGCCGTGATGGATCGCCACCCACCGGCACTCAGACTTGCCCGACGCGGTGGTGAACTCCATCTCGTCCATGAAGTCGCGCGCGATTGCCGCCCACTTGTCCTCAGACAATGGACCCTCATCGGGGGACAGAGACAACGAACAGTGCCACACGTGGTTTGGACCGTAGTCAACGACGCGCGTCTTACCCATCTCAGGATCAAACTTGCGGATAGGTCCGCGCACGAAGCGTTCGGTCTCGTGCATGAACGAGTCGAGATAGTTCGCTATCTCGTTTGCTTGAGCAAGCGAGAGTTCCGACCAGTCGCCCCACCGGTTCATGATGGTGCTTGATCCAGCCACCAGGTGTGGCTCAGAGTGTTCGTTCGCGCGTCCAGGGCCAACCAGGTAGCGCATGAGGCCACCAGTGTCGCCGCCATCAACAATGTTGGGCATCATCGGCGCACACTCGCAAGCAAATAGTTGATCTCATCAACGCTACGCTCAACTTGGCCGAGCACGTAATCAATATGTTGAGGCAACTCCTGTTTGACGTGAGCGTAGCGAGTGAGCTGGTTGAGGTTGTTCGCCAAGCCGGTCAGCTTGCGACGGTAATCGCGCAAGTCGGTAATAACTTCTGCGAGATTGTCGGTATCAATTTCTTGTGCCGAAGATGGATGCAACGCAGCATGGACGAGAGTACGAGACAAGGACCAGCCTTGATTGTTCGCCTTAGCTTCAAGCAACGCCCGCTCTTTACCTGTGAGGTGAACACGCAACGACGAACGCTGAACACCGCCGATCGATTTAGGCGCGCGACGAACATTGCGCGGTGCAACGCGCCGCCCACCGGCCTTGTCCGACTCGCTCATCACTCACAGTCTCCTCAGCGTAGCGACCCGAAGGGATCACACTCCTAGTGTGCACCAGGTAGAACCCCGTGTCTACCTGCAAGCCTGATAATGGTACCATTATCATATAGCTTGCTCCCCGGGCGACCGCGCACACTGTTGTGTGCGCTAGGGCGCAGTGAACGCACCGTGTGCGATTACTTGGCTTGGGGTGCAAGCTACATGGATGTGGCGTGACCGGCGTCTGCGATACGTTCCGGCGCGAGTTGTGGAGCGCGCGAGTGCGACGGCGAGGCGCGTGGTTGCCCCCCTTGTGTTGCGATGGTGAAGCGCAAGCGCGCAGTGCTGCGCTGTGAGACGCGATCGCTTTTGATAGACGTCGTGTGCGTGTGTGTGGCCGCGTTGCCGGTAGTTGTCGTCTGCGCTTGTTCGAGCGCGTTGTGGGTTCGGTTTGGTTTGGTGGTTGTGCGCGTGTGTGCGCGCACAACCTACGTGACGGGCGAAACCATTAACCCTTGGCTTTCATGAAGTGAAAGGAACACATTTAATGTCGAACCAATTCAACCCAGTAGCCAAACTGTTGAACCACGACGAGAACAGGGAGCGCGCAGTGCGCGAACTCGGCCAAGCGATGATCCAACTTGAAGCGGGCGTATCTTCCTACAAGGACGCATACAAGGCAGCTACTGACGCGGGCTGGACCAAGCGTGAGTTAAACGCCGCAGGTTTCTTCGACGTAGTGAAGCTACCTAAGGTAAGAAAGATCGACGCGCCCGCGCCTAGCGCGTGCGATGAGGATGAGCAGTAAGAACAAAGGCGTGCTAACCCACTCGGGTTAGCACGCCTTAAACAAATCTTGCGCGCTCCTTGTTGCCACCACGGGTGGCTTAAAGCAAGTGAGGCCAAGCTTTGCGTGGTCAATAGGGGTTGTGCACATTTGTGGGCGGCATGTCCGTCCACACTTGGGTGCAAGCCAGTCGGCATGGCTTGTGGTAAACATACGACACCAAGGCGAGTGTCGGTTTTCCACACGCCAGGCCGCACACGCACCGCGTGAACCACGCCGCGCAACGCGCGGCCAAAATAAAACAAACCGATCGGCAACTTGCGACCTGCTTTCGCCAGAAGCAAGTGCATGAGACGCAAGATCGGGTCAAGCGTCGGTCTTGGTGCGTTTGATAGCTCTGTAGATTGTCGGTCGTGAAACATTGAACGTTCTTGCCACCGAGCTTATCGACTTGCCGCCCTCAACGAGTTCTTTAGCTACCTGCACCTGCTCTGCACTTAGTTTCGGCTTTGGCCCAGCGACCCGGCCCTGCGCACGTGCGTGAGCCACTCCCTCGCGGGTGCGCTTAATAAGCAGGTCACGTTCCCACTCCGCGAGTGAGGCCATGACATTGAGAACTACCTTGTCAGCAGGACGTGAAGTATCCAGAGCAGGATTTAACACCTTGACATTGATGTCACGCTCGGCCAGGTGCGCAATAGTGTTCACCGTCTCCGCAAGGTTACGGCCCAGTCTGTCCAACCGTGTCACAACGAGCGTGTCATCTGGCCTCATGTAGGCCAGCGCGTCGTCAAGCCCGGGTCGCTGCCACTTGGTACCGGAGATGGTATCGGTGTAGATATGATTCGGGTCGCAACCAGCGTCGATAAGCGCCTCACGCTGGGTGTCGAGACTTTGGCCCTGTCTCGACGTGGACACACGGGCGTATCCGATGAGCATTAGGACTCACCGACCTCGGGAATACGGTCTCCATATGGAAGTAGACGCATGTAGTCTTCCATGAACTGCCAGTCTGGTTTTCCGTCGGGTGTTACAGGTAGCTGGACGGAGGTGGCATTCATGTTGTCAAGGGTCCACTTACGCCCATAAGAGAAGCGATACTTCTCTTGCCGTAGAATGGTAGAAATGAACAATCCGACAGCAGGTGTCAGTTCCCCGTATTCAGGTCTAAGGTAGAGCGCATTGACATCGTCAGTAGACCAGTAAGGATCTGGCTGATAAAACGCCTCCCCTACGGAACCGTTATAACTCAAGGAGATGGTGTTTCCATCGTGGATGGCGGCCTGGCCGATACGATTAGACACACCGTTATTCGACTCGATAGCACCTATGTATGGTGTCGTTCCTTCCGTCTGATCGGCAGCAGTCAGACGTTTCCCCTTCTTAATATCGAACAATCCGTTAGGGCCGCCCAACGAAAACCATGCCCAATTATCTAGCCTCAAGTCTGAGGATCGACCGCTCGGGGCGGGGTTCTTTGTCGTCAACGGTTTGTGGTTAAGACTCTTAATGAAGTCTTCCATGAACTGCCAGTCAGGGACATATCCTTCAGGGCTGTACGAACTGTTTGGATCAATAATTGGGTGTCCAGCGGCATCCTTTTTAACCGGTAGCTTAAACCCGTACGTTCGCCGCAAGTACTTATTCAGTTCACGCCCAAATGGAAAGTACTTGAACTGCGACTCGAAGTGAATCATGTTCGCTAAGAAGAGGCGCGCGTAGATAGACACATGCTCCATATCAAATTGAAGCACTGCTACGTTTTGCGATGTATAGAAAGGCTCTACTTGAACATAAGTTGACCCCAAGCTGCCACCGAGAGCCACGGTAAGGGCACCCGCTGGGTAGGGGTTGAGGTCGGTTACAACATCAACCTTTCCCATAACTCCGTTGTCGACCGCTGATCGGCCCACGAAGTTTACGGTGGGGTCATCGAAAGACATTGCCGAAAAGTCTAGCTTGTTACCCATGTCTATGGCGCACAAGTCTTTGAGAAGGAAAAACTTCCACTCCGATGTATCTAGTTCAAATGGGTTCATTTCCTTAGTCTGCACGGTCAATCTCACCTGCTCCTGTACCCCCTTCAACAACAGCCCCCTCTTTCACGAGGTAGGCAAGGTAGTTGTTCAACGTCTGCTGGAAGTCATTAGCGGTAAGTACTGAGTAGTCCGTCTCCATATACGCCTCTACAAGCCACTCGTCTTCGTGCGTAACAGACTGCATTGCAGACATACCAGCCTTGACGGTCTTGTTGCGGTAAAGCTTGAGCCATTCTTCCTCAACGGATTTCCACTTACTTGCGTTCTTCTCGTCAAACTGTTCAATACGACCGAGGTTCTTCTTTTTTATGTGCGCGTCGTCCTTGTAGTAGCCAAAGAACGTATCTTTAGCCGGTACCTCACCGTCATAATGAGGTTTACCGAGCGTAAACACCATCATGCAGGCAGACACAGAGGCACCCGGGTAGAAAATCTCATTTGGCAGTGTGAACACCGCCTCAAGCGTGTTATTGACGAGAAGGCGCTGCTTAGTTTCTTGGAGAATCTTTGAAACACCAATCGCGGCTGCAACAGGCAGGATCACTGCCATGCGTACAGTTTTGGTGGATTCGTTATTCTTTTGCCTCTGTGTATTAGCCTCAACGATGCAGTCCGAAATAAATTGGACAAACACCATGCCCTTTGTGGGATCTTCTTTGCCGTCCCTTGCCTTACCCCAGTTGGTCTTGTACCGATCAGGGATCGTACGCGGCTTAGCATTGAATGGCGGGTTCATCAGGATTACATCAGGGTCGGCTTCTAGGAGAAAGTCTTTTGATTTAAAGAGATTCCCGAGTTTGATGTTCGAGTTACCGTCACCATGGATGAGCATGTTGGTTGTTGCCAATCCATAGGCCTTTTCTTCGATCTCTACACCGTAAATGTGCTCGCGGCGGATCTTTACCTGTTGAGCCTCTTTTTGTTGCTGTGTGCCGTTCATTGTAGTGCAGTCTGCAAGGGCTTTTACCATGCCCTGCACAAGGAAGGAGCCAGAACCACACGCGCCGTCGAAGATGCGCGTGTTGCGATTAACCTCGGTTACACGGCAAGCGAACTCAGTGATGTGGTCAGGCGTGAAGGCCTGGTTCTTGTCAGCCTTGCCGGTGTATTTGTTGAAGGCGATGAAGAACAGGTTGAGTAGGTCTTGCCCCTCAGAACTGTCCTCGTCAATGTAGGCGTAGATACCGGTAACTATGTCAATAAGAATGTCGAGCCAGTCATCAAGCTTGAGGGCCCGCACCTTCTGGTCCGAAACAACCTTGGACCGTAGAAGTTTGATCTTCTTGGCTTTGTTATCCGAGCCATCAAGAAGATTATTCAGTGTCGTCTCGATTCCCGTGCGAATCTGCGCCTCATCAAACGTAGACCAGTATTCACGCAGCTGCACGGCAGTTTCTTCGTTAATGTCGGAGATGCCGAGCTTCTTCACGACGTCTTTTACATAAAGCAGCGTGGTGCCAACAAACTGGCTACGCAGTTTCTCATCGATATCCTTTTTGTGCAGCAACTCGTTGAGAGCGTAGGTGTTGCGCAGTACTTGCTCGCGGTTATTCTGGCGGCTCGCTTCAAAGAGTGAGACGTAGTACGACATTGTGTCGATAGCTGTCTCACCAGGCATCTCAGACTCGTCATCAACATTGTCCTTCCAGACACGAAGCTCTTCGTTAGTCGTGTTGGCGAGAATGGCAATGATCTTGTTGCTAGGAAACAACGCCTTTTCCTCGTCAGCGTACTCACGGAGCTGAGCAACGTCGTTGTCCACCTGGCGCTGCTTGGTCTCAATTAGCACCGCCGTGTTTGATTCTGGGTCGAAGAATCGAATGTCGAGCTTGTGGTGAATTGGTGTGCGCCCAAGTACCTTCGCGAGTTTTTCCTTTGAGCCAGCCTGCTTAACGTAGCTGAACTCACCACCCTCGATGTTGGAAGTTGCATACTGTTTCCCAACGGTATTGATCATCGTGATGCGTGACATGGAGCTGTACCCTCAAGTTCTTATTCGGTCGATCCTGTACACCCCGTCAGGGAAGCGCTGTTATGCGCATGAAACCACGGGACAGGGTGTACGCAATCACTGTACATGACGCGGAGTGTAATATAACGCGCGAATTGACGATATCGTTCAGGTAACTTATTTGAGTAATGTCCAAAAAGATCACTACTTGGTATGGGTCGCCGCGCGCAGAGGAATCAGGCTCGTCCTTCTTCCATGACGGTAATGGATCGAACCTTATCGCCTTCCCTGGCAAGATTGGTTCCTATCGTCGAGACCAATATTTAGTTTTGATCGCGGTTTTGTGAAAGTGTCGTTAGCCTTTGTTGTAGCGGATCGCTCCTTCGCGCGTGCGGGGGTGACCCGATTTTTTCAATCTAAGAGGTCCGTCCGCTTATCTACTCCCTGCGTTAGCGGGGACAAGTGAAGGCCCTTCGCGCGAGGGCCTTCACTGTTTATTAGGGTTTAAGGCTCTCGATACGGTGGAGCGGCTAACGCCTAGCACTCTAGCGATTGCAGCATTGTTAGATCCGCTTTGTCGCATGGCTCTAGCGGTCTTTAACCGTTCAGGCGTCATGAGTGAGGGTCTCCCTCCAAGTCGCCCTTGGGAGCGCGCGGCAGCAAGGCCCGCTCGCGTTCGCTCTTTAATCAGGTCTCGCTCGAACTGAGCAAAGGCTGCAGCCATGTGGAACACTAATCGGCCACCCGGAGTGGTGGTGTCGATCGATTCGGTAAGGGAGCGAAACTCAATGCCGCGCTTGTCTAAGTCCTCAATAACTTCAACAAGGTGGGGCAGTGAGCGGCCTAAGCGGTCAAGTTTCCACACCACAAGCGTGTCACCTTCACGCAAATAGTCCATCGCCTTGTCTAGCTCTGGCCGCACGGTCTTAGCTCCCGAGGCATGGTCGGTGAAGATACGGTCACATCCTGCTTGTGTGAGAGCGTCTATCTGTCCGTCCAGATTCTGCTCAAGAGTAGATACACGCGCATACCCAACAAGACTCATTACATCCCCCGCCCATAACCGTGATTCCTGCCCTTGTTTCGACGCGGTTTAGGCGCGACGTGTTTCAGCGGATAATCCAGCTTCTTGATCAGCGGCATTTGCTCGATGCTGGGCAGTGGCGGCCGTAATGGAGTGACGGCCTTGCCTAGTACTTTTGCTAATCGCGTGTTGCTTCCTGTGGCTTGGCTGTAGAACCGTGCTGCCACGAAGTCCTCAATCAGCTCCTTGCCGGGGGCGAGTAAATCTGCGTTTAGTTTGTATCCGGCGTGAGTGCAAAGCTGGCTGTAGAAAACAAACTGGGTACGGGTGTTACCTTCACGGAAGGGGTGAATAGTATTGATTTCTCCCCACGATTCAGCCAACGCTTCTGTGAAATCTCGATGGTCTAAGCCGCGAAAGTAGTCGTTGTTTTTAATGTAAGAAAACTGGCTCTCTGCCGCTTCAGTGAGTGCGGGTCCTGCTGGGTAATAGTAGTAGGTGCGCCATGGTGCGCTGGTGTCTCCTGGAGGGTAGTCCACCACATCGGCGTGGCCTTTCGCCATGAACGTATCTGGCGCGGTTCGTTCTTGTCCTGCCCATTCATATACGTCTTGAAAAAGGTGGTAATGAATGGCTTTCATATGCGGGTAATCAAAACAGCCACGGATGGGTTGTAAGCGTAGTTCGCCTGCACGAAGCGCGGTTAGGGCTTCTTCTTTTGCTCTTAGCTTTTTAGCATCGGGCTCCCCATAAGGGTGGGTTGCCGTCACGAATTTATTTCTCAGGGTGGTTGTTCCTGGAATGTAGTAATCGTTCCAGGAGTAGCGGTATTGTCCGGTCACTGTGCACGGTCGACGTGCTGGGTGACTTGGGTGATGTATTCAGCGTCGCTGATCTGTCCGGATAGGCATTGCTCAAGCAAATCTCTAATGTGGGCGTCCGTAACAGTATGGCCAGCTAAAGCGAGCGCAGCATCTGCAAACGACATGGCCTCGCGCACTGCAACCGGAGTTACTAATCGCGGTTGTACTGACACGCTCATAATGTTTCCTCACTTTTGTGGCGCACACCTACCGATGCGTGTGCTCTAACCCTGTATTCGTTAGCGTCAATAATACCTGCAGCGTAGTCGGTAAGGTTTTCAACATCTCGCTCGGTTACCTCGAAGCCCTCATGCCGCAATGTGGTAAGCGTGTTGCGCACGCCGAGTCGTTGCTGCTCATCAAGATTGTGGAACAAATCAGGCCAGCGTTGCTCAATGTTGAAAGTGCTCATAACATCTCCCACGTGCTATCTAAATACTACCGCATGCGCGTGCATTACTCAATGGGTGGCGGTTCTGCACGGGTAGGGTTTTGGGCGCTAGTTTTGCACGTTTTGTTTGCTTGGTTTTAAGCGGTTTCTAGTTTCGCTAGTGGAGGTGTGCATTATCGGTCGATTCTGCACGCTTGGTGGCAAGAAAGTGGCCAGACTCCGCCCAAACCTGTGATGGATGGATTCCTGCTGAGACGGTAGAGTGGAGTGGACATGAAAAGGAGGCAGGCCATGAGCGAGACGACAGCGACCCGCATGCGCTTACGCGACATCAAGCCCTATGACGCGCCCGCCTCGCTCGACGAGCTGCACGGCCCCTATGACGGGCTCATCGACTTGCCTCACTACGTGCGCTGGCAGACTGATCGCCTCGGCGTGGATGTGTCGAACCTGGGCTGGCGTCGTATGGCCTACCAGGCACTGCTCGCCGAAGGCACCGCTGACGAGCAGCGCCGCTTGATGAACCGCAACCGGCTCATCGAGACGTGGCCAATCCTGAACATGGACCCGCGCGTGCGCGCCTTGTGGGAAGGACGCTTTCCCAAGCTTCGGGTGACTGTGTGAACAGCGACCCGGAAGAGCAGCGACGCATCGCGCGCCTGGCGCTGGAGGCCGCCGGGGACGACGCCGACTTCGCCTTGGCCGGCTCAGGTGCGATCCGTGAACATGGATTGATTGATCGGCCTACCCAAGACGTGGACCTGTTCACCGTTCAGCAGGCCCAGGCACACTTTGGCACCTCGCTTGACCGGATTATCGCCGCGCTGCGCGCGGCCGGCTATACCGTGGAGACCCGCCGCCGCCAAGACATGTTTGCCCAACTCACCATCATCAGTGAGCAGGGACGCAGTACCGACATGGATCTCGGCGTGGACTGGCGGGCTCACCCACCTGTACGGCTGGAGGTCGGGCCCGTGCTTGCCATTGAGGACGCGGTAGCTAACAAGGTCGGTGCCCTGTACTCGCGGGCCGAGACCCGTGACTATCTCGACGTAGACGCGATCCGGCGTTCGGGCAGATACAGTGACAAGGAGCTGGTGAACATAGCCCGTAACGCTGATGCCGCTTTTGACCTGAGATGGTTCACCCAAAACCTCGACAACGTCGAGCGCATCCAACCCGAAGAAGTGCAGGTCTACGGCATGACAGCCAGTCAGCTTGACGACGTGAAAGCGCGCACCAAGGCGTGGGCGGCAAACATTCGCGGCCAAGCCCAAGATGGCACTCTATCTGCCGGTTTCAGGCCTGACCGTATCCGCCAGATCATGGCCTTGGCAGACCCCTACACCACACCCCGCCAGGCCGGAAACGCCAGCGAGACTGACCAAGCCGGCACTGTCAGTCATTGTCAGCCGCCTGGTCAACACCGCCACGAACTAGGTCAAGGGCGTAGCTTGGGAAAGCTTTCTCCTTGAGGTAGTAGCTGTGCGGTTGGAGTCGGATGGTTTTCTAGGTCATGCTCAGCTAGTAGGTGGTGTCGAGTTGGACTTGTTTGACGACGCCTCCCACGTCTGGGACGATCGCTGATCGATTTGATCAGCATATTTGGCAGTGCGTGGAGTTGATTTACGTGTACTGGTCGAGGGAATTGATACGAGGACTCCAGGCGGCAGGTTGCTCTTTGAAATTGCGGGTGCGTTCGCTGAATATGAGCGTTCCTTGATTCGTTCGCGCACGCGCGAAGGATTGGAAGCTGTCCGCAGGAGGGGAGCTCGCATCGGACGGCCTTCAGCATTGAATGCCGAGCAACAA
This sequence comes from Schaalia radingae, assembly GCF_900106055.1. NCBI lineage: Bacteria > Bacillati > Actinomycetota > Actinomycetes > Actinomycetales > Actinomycetaceae > Schaalia > Schaalia radingae. Next base: position 232,102 of record NZ_LT629792.1, read on the forward strand.
TTGTCGGCTCAGCACGTGCATGAAGATAGTACTCCGGTCACGCAAGTCGCTCACGTGCTTGGATGTTCGGAAGGATGATCTACAGGTGCAACAGGTCGTGACAAGCTTCTAAGTCGTCACTGTGATTGCAGCCGCAACAGTGATACGTGTTCGCGAAAACTGCTCACGTTGAGGAGAAAGTCATGGATATGCTCGGCACTGTTTCTCAGGAATTTATGCGTAAGAACTCAATTCGAGACTTTTTGGTCTCGGTGTATGCGTGGTCGACACTGGCAGTTATACTCAAGCCAGACACTCGCGGTGTGACCAACGTGGCGTATCTTCTTCAACTTTTCGGCATGAGGAAAACGGCCGACTGGTTGCGAGAGCTATTCGAGCGATTGACAATAACAAGTCCTGAGGTAACTCGATGTGTTCGAGCATGGATTCTCTTTGCCTTGGCGGTGTGTGTATGGAGATTCTGCTGGGCGTACCGCGATGATTTCAGGACGGTTTTACCAACACCTGAGGCATCGGCGTTGTGCCTGACGTGCTGTCTTACGGCAGACTTTTGCTCTCCATCATGGGTTCCCGTGGCTCTTTCCCTAACGCTGGCTATCATTGCATTGCCTCTGCGGCGTCAAAGGCTTCCGATTGCTGTGATGGCTCTTGCTGATCTGCTGACGTGTTTCGTCATCGTATGGGTCCCTGTGCTTTGGCAGTCGCCACTGGCTGCGTCGCAAGAATCCTGAGAGGAAAATCAGGAGGTTCCGATAGTCGCTTCGGCTCGGGCGGCCGTAGAATCGCGGCCTCCCCCCTACAGCTTAGAGTGGAGACCACGATCCGCTATTTTTAAGGCAGTAGGCCAAGTATGTCGTCTGCGGTGGTGATCGTGTGGGCGCCTTCTTGGATGAGTTTGTTTGATCCTGCTGCCATCATTGAGGCGGTGGGCCATGGCACGGCTCCGAGCGAGGCGCCGTAGGCTCTGGCTTGTAATCCTGCAAATGCAGCGCTTCCGCGGTGGACGGCTTCAATGACAACAACGATGCTGGCAGTGCGGGCCATGAACGTCTTGAGATCGAGGAATGCGCTGCGCACTGGAGGCTCGTGGTCCTCTCGCAAGGACAGGTGTGCGCCTCCACAGTTGATGAGCTGAGTGCAGGTGTGAGCGTTTACCCGTGGGTAGATATTGTCTAGGCCTGAGGGGAGGCAGCAGATTATGGGAGTTTCGTGCTCTAGTGCGGTTTCCATGACGGCCTGTGAGATTCCGATCCCACTGTCGCACATGAGCGTGACCTCGTGACCTACGAGCCGGCGTGTCAATGTGCAAGCCACTTGTGCGGCGCTTCCAGTGCACGCACGGTTTCCCACCAGGGCGACGATCGGGCGTGAAATGAGGTCATCCCACTGTGCATCATTGTTCATACGCACGCGTGCGCTGATGCGGTCATGTTCACTGCTTGTCGTGCGGAGGGCCTTGAGTGAGACGCGAAATGTTCGATTCTGCGTGGTACTCATGTGTGTCATGGTTGTGAGCATCGGACTTGTCCTTTCTGTGTGGGACCTTTTGTTTTTGCCTCGCTGGCAAATGAGATCTTGAGGCGAGTGCAAGGCGGTTTGGCAACCTTGTGTGGGCGCAGTGGAACGTGGAATAAATAGCGATAGCGGTTTATGCCGCGAGAGTCCGGTGCGTCCAGCCCCTGTGGGGCTTGCCAGGGTGCCGGCGAGCGATAATCGAAAGCCAGCGAGGATAAAACACCTATAAGAACGCATCCCGAAGGGATGACGATTATGAAAGCGGCGAAGCCACACCGAAGGTGAACGGGCTGATTGATGCAATCAGCCCTGACAACAGGAACGCCACGCGCGTGTGCGCGGCCCGCGTTCTAGGAAGTTCACCAACTTCGTACATGGCGCTGCTACTGGTTACCTTGGCGCGTGAAGTTCGCGTGCGTTACGGCTCGTTTTGCTTGGAATCATGCGGAAAAGTCGAGTATAATAGAGGTGTTGTGAGGAGGCATGAAATGGAAAGCTTTGATGTTGAGCTACGCTGGCCCGATTTGTTCGAGCACCTAAGTGAACGTGAACATCACGCTGTGCGACAGTCACTTGCTGCAGCATGGCATGAAGGATTTGAGCCTACCCGCAATCATGTGAAGAACTTGACTGAGTATGCGCGCGGCGCGATTACGCGCGAGGAATACCGTCAGCGAAGTATTGAAATTGCGCGCCATATGGCTGGAGTTTCGTCAGCAGCACGTTAGTCAAATGGCACGTTTTGACAGCTGGGGATCGTATTTCTATCCCGAAACGGTTGATCCCGAGACCGGCAACGGTACGCTCCGTAATCTGTACGGTGAGCGTGACGCGGGCGTCTTGGCGCAATTGGAGTATACGGACACATCCTCGCGCGCGGTTGATCTTATTCGAGGCAACGTCACTATTGCGAAGACGTTTGATGCTGATCATGTGTGCGCCATTCACGCATATCTGTTCTGTTGCCGTGTCTAATTTGATACAACATAACGGCAGCCTTTTTCTACCCCTTAACGATGAACACCCCCGTGTGCATTTTTGCACACCCTCATAACGATGCCGTATGCACCGTTACGGAGTAAGGTCTTCGGTTTTTTCGCTGCCTGTGTGTACATATCGATCTCCCCGTGAAACTGGTAGTCACAGTTCGTGGCCGCCAGATCTTTTTCTCCTCGTTATTGATTAATTCCATCTTTATATTTAGCCGCCGGCAGTAAACAATGCATGATATATTTGTGGCTGTATAGTTATCATCACCAAAAGTGTACATAACCAAAAAATCACCAATTCATATATGCATTGTGAACCATCTACTTGAATCTTTTCTAAATACGATTCCGGGATAATCCTACATAGCATTTTATATATGCAGAAGCCCAAACAAGCACCCACTGTATTGGCTATCAAATCATTGATGTCTGTCGCTCCACATCCAAACATCTGAACAACTTCAACGGATGCCGAAATCAAAAAACCAGCTAGAGCTATTTTTCCCATTTTATCGAACTTTTTATAAAGCAATGGAAGAAATATCCCCAAGGGAATAAAAAGAACGACATTGAGTATAGTATCAACTGGGCCTCTGACCATATCCACAAAAGGAATATATACGATTCTCGGATCAAAAGCTGACATATACCAAATCCCCGTCATCGTCAATATTCCTGTCAAATAGAAGCAAAACACACAAGAAATGGCAATATGACCAAACCTCCGTCTTCTCTCTTTCAAATGTAAAAAAATAAAGTACACCGCCAATAATGCGATAATAGGAGCAAACCCGCATAACAGATGCCTGCCACTTAATTCCCAGTCCATAAACACATCTCCTTATAATTCGCACACCGTAATGTATTCTTCGGCATTTTCATCGACCGTCTTGAAGCCGACATTCTTATACATCTTCACGGCGTAGTTTTCTTTCTACACCGCCAGGGACGCTCGTTCATATCCCTGCCATTTCAGCAGTTCGAGCATCTTCATCATAAGCTGTGAGCCGATCCCCTGACCGCGATACTCTTTGTAAAGCGAAATGGCAAAGGAAGGCGTCTCGTCATCCACATGGCCATAGTCGTCCATTATCCTTGTCCAAACCGCTCCTACTAACTTGCCGCCGAAATCAGCCACCAGGCAGTTATCACCCTTACGTGTACCGAAATCATCCGTATACACTCCAAGATGTGTATGAGTGGGCCGGCGAGTACCGCTGCGTGAACATGACGAAGGGAAGGAGTAGTTTTGCTGATTGCTATTCAGGTCAAATCGACTGGTACCTTCGCCATGTGCATTCAGGCGTAGCTTCTACTCCGTGGAAGAGTATTGATCGTGAGAGCTTTTGTGAGCGTCTTGCCAGCGTATTCGCTGATTTGAATCAGGCCCACCCGTTTCGTGAAGGCAATGGGCGTACCGCGAAAGTATTCTTGGAACATGTCGCGCAGCAGTCAAACTACTCTTTAGATTTTGCCTTGGTCTCACCGCATGACTGGAATTACGCCAGCATGCTCAGCGGCCCCGATTTAGGCTCCCTGCAACCAGTTCCTGATTATCTCATACCAGTTTTTGATGCGATCACCGTCAAACGTACAGGTATTGTTCCTGTACAGGATCGTGGTCAAGAGGTGCAGTCTTTACTGAAAATGAATGGCGGTACGCTCGGGCGCACGAGCCGTTCACGAGTTGCTTCTAATCGGCGTGTGCATGCACGTCGGGCGTCGCGGCCGAAGCATGGTCGAGGCATGTAGACAAGCAATGTAGGTTAAGCGATATGTAGAGTAAAGCGCCGCCCTTGGGAGATTTGAGATCTCCTGTGGGCGGCGTCCTTTTGTGTTCCCTGCTGACGCAGGGTATAAAGCACGTCCGTTTTCGTGATTGTCTCCGTTACCTGCTGCGCGCATGGCTTGTCTCTTGTGACGAGATGCCGCGTGGGGTTGGGTGGTGTGTGGGGTGTTTGAGTTTGGTGAGTTGTGGTGTTTGTCCGATGCCTGGCAGCGGTCGCCTGGTTGGCTTGTCGCTGGCTTCCTGCTTGGCTTCCTGGTGTTCTTGTTGTTGCTTGACGTGTTCGAGGGTTTGTACAGCGTGGTCACTGGGCGTTTGTGGATCGAGGCGTTCGATGAGCCAGTTGGAGTTTTCGACGACGCGCTCGCCGGTAGCGAGAATGGTGTTTTCATCCGCTTTCGACCAGGCTGCTATGTAGCCGGTGGAGTATTCGGCCGTGTCGAGGCCAAAGTACCTACTGACGAGGTAGGCGCACGATTCAGCCTCCACTTCTTTGATTCCCCTGTGCATGTCTGTATTGACCTGATCCATGTGGAGGCGTGCGTGGCTGATTTCGTGAATGAGCGTCTTGAACTGGTGCCCTTTTGGCGCGTCTGTTGCCACTTGGATAGTTTTGTCTCCCATTGCGTCGAGGAGAGGGCGTGAGGTGACTCCGTAGGCGCCATGAAGGGCAGCTCTGGTTGTTTCTTCGTATTTGTAGCCGAGGTCTTTGACGATTTGTTGTGCGCGTTGCCAGAGTTCTTCTGAGCGTTCGCCAGTTACTTGCGGGAGGTCTTTGCCTTTAATTGGTTCACCGTCGGTTTGCTGGTAGCCGAACGTTGTGCGCACGGTAAATCCTGTGATCGCTTTCTTCCAGATGATGTCTTTCGTGTCGTATTTGTCTACTTCGGCTTTATTGAGTGGCTTGTCGCTGTTTTTGAGGAAGGGCAGTTTGTATATGACGGGTGCCAGTACCTTGTAACCCTTTTCGCCTTTTTGGACCTGCCTGCCAAGTTTCTTCCAGGCAGTGTAGGAGGCGAACGATGATTCCATAGTCCCACGCTGTACGGCTTGCGTGTGTAGCCAGATGAGGTTGCGGAATGAGTACCGTGGCATTCGTGCCATGTAGTCAAGCATGTCTTTCCAGGCTTGAGTGTCTGTGAACGTGCTGGCTGCTTCGGCTATTTCTGCGTGGGCCAGGGCGAGTTGAGCTTCGCGTTGGGCTCGTGCCGCGTCGGTCTTGCTAGGGCGCGCCATGATCTACATGCCCGCCTGCTGCTCGCCTGTTTCGAGAGCTTCCACTCTGCTGGTGAGCGCGTCGATTTGGTCTTGCTGTGCTTCGACTTGCTCAATGAGGCTTTCGACGAGCTCGAGGGTGGTGTATTGGGGTTTCATCATTTTCTCCTCATGAAAGAGTGTGGACTGGATTATTTGTCGTTTTGCGTGGTGGGTTGGGTGATGATGTGGAGCTCTTGCCTGGTGAGGTCTGCTCCGATGTGATCGACCCACACATCGTTTGCCGTTCGCTGGCTTCCTTCTTCGTCTGTGTAGGTACGCTGGCGATAGCTGCCGGCGAAGATGACGGCCGCGTTGCCGTTAAGGTCATGGAAGTCGTGTAGCTTGACGGCCGCGTTGCCGTTGAGGCGGAGGTAGTACGCAGTGGTGGCCACGTCTTCCCACTTGCCGGTTTCAGTGTTTTTGGCGCGGTCGTTGACAATGACTGTTACTCGCCCGCTGTAGGTACCGTCGTCGTTCATGATGAGTTTGACGGGGCCGGCGAGGTTTCCGGCTCGGATTATGTAGCTCATTTTTCTCCTTCGTGGTTTCTTTAGATTCGGATGGTTGTCCAGGTCATGCCCAGCCAGTACGCGGTGTCCAGAGACACCTGTTCGACATGCCCTCCCACGTCTGGTGCGTGGATCATGAGCCGTTGTCCTTGAGGATCTTTTCCGGCGTAGATCCCGATGTGGTGGTAGTGGGTGCTTCCGTGGTAGGCGAAGCCGATGAGGTCGCCTGGCTGCATGGCGTCTTGCGCAATGGTGGTGCCCGCTGTGGTGATGATGTCGTGTGCGGTTCGAACGTTCAGTGGCTTGCCGAGGTCGGCGTAGACGCGCACGATCAGTCCTGAGCAGTCCAGGCCGCTGGGGCTGGTGCCTCCCCACACGTAGGGCACGCCGAAGTACTTCTGGGCTGTGGCCACAACAGACGACGAAGAAGGGGACGCCTGAGTGTACTTGCCTGCGAGGCGCTTGATGCGTGCGACGTAATCCTGTGTTTCAGTGAAGGGCGGTACACCCCTGTGCTGCTGCACGGCTCCAGGCCCCGCGTTGTAGGCGGCCAGTGCCAGGTCAATCGTGTTGCCATCTGCTTGCCCGCTGCGCGTGTAGCCTGTGACGGTTTTGACCAGCGCGCACATGAAGGCGCCTTGACTGGCGATGGCATCATCGGGATTGAAGGGATCTGCGGTGCCGTCACCGTCGGCATCGATGCCACGTGTTTTCCACGTGCCAGGCATGAACTGCGCGATGCCCTGCGCGCCCATCGGACTGACCGCGTGAGGATCCCATCCTGATTCAGCTTCGATCTGTGCGGCAATCAAGCTGGGAGTGATTTCCTTACAGATGCTTCCCGCCTTCATCACGGCCGCCAGGTACTCAGCTGGCACGCCACTTAATGATGCGGCTCTTTCTTCTTCTCCTCCAGCCATCATCAATGGAATAACCGTGAGCGGGATGGCGGCTAGTATGCCGACAAGCTTTTTCACGCTCATCGCCCTTGATGCGGCTCAAGCCGGTGCGCATTGGGTTGGGCGGGACCGGTTGTACGGGCTTTCCTGGTAGGCCCGTTCTGGTCGGGTTGAGTGTATGGCTCTGCTAGAGCGATGATTTGGCGGATGCGGTCGGGCCTGAAGCCGGCAGAGCGCCCCTGGCTGGTTTCAATGATTGGGGCTGATAGGAGGCCTTCGGCTTTGAAGCGCTCTATGAGGTCTGGCCGCTGGCTTAAGTCAATGTGGTCGTAGGAGATTCCCGCTTTGTCGAGGGTGCGGCGAGTGAGTGCGCATCCTGGGCAGTGCGGCGTGGTGTAGATCGTGATGGCGTCCATACTGGTGACGTATGGTGTGTGCGCACAAGGCCACCCGCAGTCGAGGGGGACTAGGAACGTGGCCCGCAGGGTTTCCTGCGGGCCACGTCCGTCATCTTAGGAGGTGAGAGTTAGGCTGATTTGCGCCTCTTGGCAAGGGTGAGTGCGCCGCCTCCTGCTAGTAGTAGCGCTGCTGCGCCGCTCAGAGCGGTGGTGGCACCTGTTCGTGCCAGGTCGCGCCCCGCGCCGCCGCCGGAGTGATCAGAGGCTTTGAGCTTGATCGTCTGGTCGGCGTCGTTCGGGTCTTCGTGAGTGCCTACTAGCTGGCCGTCAGCGTCGTAGACGTATTCGAAGGCAACCAGCTCGGTGTTTGCCATGCCTGTAGTGTCGAGCGTGGCTATTACCTTGCCGCAATCTTGCGGGGTCTGGGGCGAGAACTTCGCAGTTACCTCATAGTCCTTGCCGCCGACCGTGACCATCTCGCCGGTGGTCTTGTTGTGGATCTTGAGCTTAAGCGTGTACTCAACTCCAGGAGTGAGCATTTCGTTCGCGTCGCATACCGTGTCGATCAGTTTGGTGTCCTTGGCGGGCGTGAGCGTCTTGTCACCGTTCTGGCCGGTGAAAGTGGTCTTCAGCTTGGGGCCCGGACCGAACGTGATGGTTTGGTTTTCATCGGTAATGTCGGCATGGATAGCGATGCTCTTGCCATCCTGGAATAGTTCCTCAAATGCGACCGTGGTCTTGCCGGCAAACAGTGCTGCGTCCACTTCGAAGGCGACCGTGACAGTGCCGTTAGCGCTTTCAGGCGTGAACGTTGTGGTGGCCGTGATTTCTTTGCCATCCGAGTCCAGCATCGGTTTGCCGGTTTCCTTATCCATGAGAGTGCCGGTCAGAGAGTATTCCTTACCAGGTGCAAGATTGGTGTAAGCAACCTCGTCGATCAGGACACGCTTGCCATACCCAGGCGCCTCGCCCTTTCCATCGTTGTACGTCAAGGTGGTGTGGATACCGGGCTCAGCGGTGACAGTGAACTGTTCGGTCTGGTCTTCAACGGAAGTTGCTAGAGGCTGAACGCGGTCGTCGCCAGCGAAGGTAGAGACGAACACGTAGGTTCCTGCTTTCAGCTTGCCGTCCGCGTCTTCCTTGGCGATCCAGGAAGTATCACCAATGCTGGGGTAGAAGCCGTTCTTGGCTGGAATGGTGACGGTTTCACCGATCTTTTCAGCCTTGTCACGGTTCGCTTGGGTTACTTCAAGGCCAGCCGGGAAGAACAGTACTTCGTGAGAGATTTCTTTCTCGTCTGCCTTGAAGCCTGCTGCGCCTTCAAAGTTGGGGTGATCGGAAGGCATGCCTGTGACCCACACGTCATCTACCAGGTAGGTGCCGGCCTTGGTGTCACGGATACTGAGTTGAGAATCGATCTGCCCCTCATATCGGACGGATGTCGTTTCATCTGCGATACCGTAGCCATCTTTCCAGTCGGCTTTGATGTACTTGGCCCAGGTGGCATTTTGGTCGGCCGCCTGCACTTGCCATACCCATGTGTAGAAGCCATCCTTAGGTGCTGCGCCTGCGTTGGCAGTCAGTACCGTATCCGGCCCGTCCGCCTCAATGGTGAGCGATTTGACTAATTCTGCGTTTTCTGGTGCCCCGTCAGCCGCTGTGGGTAGATCGGTTGGTGAAACGAAGTACACGCTCGCGCGGTAGGTCACGGGCACACTCGTGCCGTCAACCTTCAACCACTTGCCATCTCCATAGTCTGGGTCTGCGCTTGGTGTGAACGTGTCAGTCAAATCCGCACCACTATCCACGATCTTTGCTGATTCCACGTTGGACACGCCCTGCGGACGGAAATCAAAAATCACATCCCACGACGGAGAAGTCACAGTCTGAGCAGTTAGTTTCGCAACGTCATAGATGACGTTCTGATTCGCTCCACCAGGAGCCGCAAAGCCCAACACGGGAGCAGTAATGTTCTTGAATGTGACGCTTGCGCTAACGGTACCATTTCCTGTTGAGTGCCATTTGATACCGGTAATAGGTGTAGAGGCGGTTTTTCCCGAGTAGGTCTTGGTGCCGGTCGCGTCGAACACAGCCGGACCATTGAGCGTGGCAGTGAACGGATAACCCGCGACAGGATTGCCGCTACCGTTCACTAGTCTGATGCCGTCAAGCGTTCCGTACATGTGATCGGTGGTTTCCGGTTCGCCTGCTTCCCAGCCCACGATGCTCTTGGCTTTTGCTTCGGCTACCATTTGGCGGGCGCGTGCCTGCACGCTTTCGGGCGCGAGGCCCAGGAGGGAGTCAACGTTTTGCTGGGACTTTTCCGCTCCCTGCGCGCTGCTCTCAAAATTCACGTGAGCGAGGAATCCTGTCGCTGCCGCGTCCACGTCCGTGTTAGAGAACTCCAGGGATTTTGGAGTCCACTTCTTCATGATGTACGCCATTTCGGCGACATTCACGCTCAAGTCAGCTGGGCGCCGAAGATTAGGCTGGCTGGTCAGTTCTCCAGGGGTGACCGCGATCGAGGCCGACGGGTTCACCGCATCTGCTTGAATACACAGACCGGGGACAGGCTGGCCGCTATAGGGAATCCATGTCCCCAGCCAGCCTACGCTTCCTCCGATAGGAACGCCGCGCACCCACGAACCAGCAGCATGAGTAGGTAGTTGTGCGGATACCGTTGCGACGAGAGCGAGAACAACAGCGGCAATTGTTGCTCCCACTTTCAGTGCTCGATCTCGCCAGTGGCATCCGATGGTCGATGTAGACATGAACTCGCTCCATCTGTTGATTGTCAGTGATCACTGAGTCCCACTTATTGGGATCTCAGCTACTTCGTCGATAGTGCGCGCACAGTATTTGCCCGCCCAGCATGGTGCTGAGCGGGCAAATCGGAATGTTTTTACGAAAAAAGACTAGCTGCAGTCTCCGACGCAAATTTCGCCTTGAACATCTCCTATCACGTTGCCGTTTTCGTCTGGCGTTACTTGGTGGTGCCAGCTTCCGTCTGTATTATCTTGTATCCATTCGGGGAAGTTGGGGTTGTAGCAGTATTGGCCTCCGCCGCACACGTCTTCACTGCTTGATCCGCCGTCGCTGTAGCCGCCGTTGCCGACTGCGTTGCCTCCGTTCCAGTCGTTGGAGCCTTCGTTACTGGTGTATCCGGTGTTGTCGTCGTATGGGCTGGTGTTTCCTGCGTCTTGCCTAGTGTCGGCTTGCGCTTTTGCTTTGGCTTGAGTGTCGGCCCAATTCTTGTGTGCTTCATTGACGCTCGTTGTAGCTTCTTTTAGCACGGTGACTTGAGTGAGGGTCGCGTCGATAGCTTCGAACCGGTCGTGGAGAGCTCGCACCGAGTCGGATACTGCCAGCGTGCTATTGGACTGTGTGGATTCGGGTTGAGATGCGGACTGCGCGTCTGATTGACCTGTGTCCCCTGATTGTGGGGCGTCGGTTTGCGCGGTTTCAAGCGCGTCGTCGAGCGCCTTCAGCATGGTGGAGTCCACGCCTTCACGCGGAGCGGTCTTAGCTGCCTGGATCGCGTCGGCCAGCTGCTTGTCTGCTGCGGCCTGGTCAGCCTCCGCCCGCTCGCCCAACTGGTTTTCAATGGTCGTGTTGGCGTCTTTGAGCCTTTTGGTGAGGGCGGTGAGAGTATCGGTGTGAGCGGTGAGCTTCTTGGTTGCATTTTCCAGCTGGGCGCGGGTGAGCTCACTGGCGTTATCAACTGTGGGCGCGCTTGGGGCGGATTGTGCGGCCTGGCGGGCCGCGTTGCACTCGTCGGCCTGAAGGTCGCTCGCACGATCGGTGAGCATGGCTGTGAGCGCGTCAGCGTCCGCCTGCGCGTGGCGCAGGTCCGTTTGCGCCTGCGTGTTCTCGTCTTGTGCTTCTTCAAAGGCTGAGCGTGCCTGGGCGGTGGCCGCGTGAGCATGCCAGATGAGGCTCACGGCTGCAAGGACAGCAACCAGGGCGAGACTGAGGGCTATCAGGACAAGCTTTCGCTTGTACCATGCGGGTTTGATTTCCGACGTGTTCGGGGCAGCGTCACCGCGGTCTTCAACGGCTGGAGTGTTAGTAGTGTTCATTTGGATTCCACGGGTTGTTTCTTCTACAGAGGATAACGGGAAAGTTATATTTGGTCGAGTGTGTGAACGCTTCATCGTGGCCCTACTGGTAGGGTTCCCGGTGGCTGTGGGAGAGCCACATGATTCAGGCGATGATTCACGCTGGTGGTTTCTTTCTTGAGTGCTCGCTCGACCCATTGGCTCCATGTGCGTGGCCCGTCGTAGGGGAGTTCGCTCAGGTATGCACCGCGTGCTGCGTTAGCGATGTGCGCGTCTAACGTGATCGTGATTTTTTGCTTGCTGACTGGAGCCTGTTCGGTCTTGCGTGCATTGTCGCGCGGTGCAATTACCGTTTGTCCGGTCAGCGCGGATCTGCGGGGTTGTGGCTTACTCATGTGCATGTCATTTCTCCTTGGTTTCGTGATGATGGCAGATGGCGTGGAGGTAGTCGGTGTAGATGGTGGCGAGAGCGGCCGCATCACGGGTGGGCCACTGTTCTAGTGGCTGTGAGGCTTCTACGCTGTCTGCAATGGCTACCCTCTTGGGTATGGGCGGGTCGAAGATGGTGAGTCTGCGTTTTTCGGCTTCATCGCTGAGTTCGTTGAGCCAGTGACCACCGCTGGTGGTGCGTGCCTCGTGTTGGTTGATGATGATGCCGCCGATGGTGAGGTGTGGATTGTAGTAGCGGCGGATTTCTTCAATCGAGGTGAGCAGGCGTGCCAATCCATTGGCTGACCACAGTTTCGAGTGGGTAACGATCAGGGCGGTATCTGTTGCGGTGAGGCCGTTGATGGTGAGCTGATCGAGGGATGGAGGGCAGTCAATGAGGCATAGGTCGTAGTCGTGTTCGACGGCCTTGAGGGCGGTGTCTAGCCTGCTTTCGCGGCCTGCCCCTGCTACTACCAGTTCATCTCGTACTACTGGTAGTGCTTCGCCTGTGGTGGGTACGAGGTCTACTCCCTCCCACAGTCCGGGCACAATGACGTCTGCGATAGGCATTTGCGACCGATGTGAGAGCACGTCAGCTAGTCCTGCTTGATCTTCTCCTACGGGGTGGCGTGCTAGTGAAGATGTGATGTTGCCCTGGGGATCCAGGTCGATCACAAGGACGCGCATTCCGTCAAGCACTGCCGCGCGTGAAAGGTGGTAGGTCGTAGTTGACTTGCCGACACCACCTTTTTGGTTACAAAGAGCAATTGTTAACATGAGTTTCCTTACCAGTAGGGTTACCAGCGATTGCGGCAAGGCTGGCATTGCCAGTTATTCCAGCAATTCAGGAGTACGGGTTTAGAAAAGATAGTCGTTGAAAACGCTTGGTAGCAGGTCGAGAGCTTCGCGTTGGAGGCGCACGCTCACGTTCATGTAAAGAGCGGTTGTGGACAGGTTTTCGTGACGCATAAGGGTTTGGACGACGCGCGCGTCGGCACCGGCTTCGAGCAGTGCTGTTGCGAAATAGTGGCGCAATTGATGTGACGTCATCTTTACTCCCACGCGGGCGAAGGCATTCGAAATACTTGAGCCGACGGCCCGTCGTTCCACATGAGTCTTAGGGTTTTTTGGTGAGGGGAACCAGTAGCCGCGTAACGGATAGTTTTTCGCTTCCTGCATGATGATCGGATGTACCGGCACAACAGAGGTCTTATGGTTCTTGCCGACGACTTCCAGCAAGCCAGTGGCATGATCGAGGTCCTGCCCACGGATCTTTGCTATCTCGTGTACTCGCAGACCGGCGAAGGCTCCGAGCATGATGCGTGTACGCGTGCCGCCGCGAAGCGGCGAGGATAGTGCGGCTTGTAATTGAACGTCGGTGATCGGCCGTGGTTTGTATTTAGGGCGTTTTGGCGGAGCTACCCGGATCATTGGGTTGTCCGCACGCTGATCAGTGATGACTAGCCAGTGGTAGAACGCGCGTAGGTGGACGTAGTAGGTGTGTCGCGTGATGGCTGAGGGCAGGGTCACCAGCCAGAGCGTGATGTCCTGGTAGGTGGCCGTGAGCGCGTCCAGGTTTGCCTGTTTGGAGAATTGCGCCACGACGCGGATGCGTTCGTCGATGGTGCGTGTGGATAATGAGCGGGCGGCCATTTCGACCATCCAGGCTTCAAGTAGCTGATTAGAAAGTACTGGTCTCATAATCATGCCTAAAGTTTGCGCCAATTCCTGCGCCAATCGAGCGCGTACTAGCAATGTCTTTGACGTACGCCCGTGATTTCCGGAGTGGCCAGTAAGGTCATAATGACTGGTGATTGTGGAGTTGCCAGCGATTCTGATAAATGAAAACTCGAGTATCGTGAGCAGCGCGATATATGCTGATTTGAGGAAAAAGTCTCGTAATGAATAGGTCGTGGGTTCGATTCCCACAGGTGGCTCTGGTGATGCCCCCGCGAGAGCGGGGGCTTTCGCATATCCGGGGGTGAACGGCGCGGGTATCCATCCTCCAAGTCTGTCCATTGTTGGGAGCAGGTCTACTGAAGTGTCCCGGGTTTTCTTCCGTTTGGGTGGATGGGAATAATCTGGTTTATGCCGAAGAATTTTGGGGTGAGTGCCCGAAATGTGTGTATGGGGTGGGCGTGTCGCGGGGTGTTGAGTGTCCGGCCCAGCCTTTTTTGATGTGTAGTGATCCGTTTTGGTAGTTGGTGTTGTAGTCGATGGTGGTGTCGTAGCGGGCTGGTGTGCCGGGGTTGTCGGCACGCGTGGTGAGGGGTTTGTGGGATGGTGGCTGGTAGTGGCTGGTGAGGTAGCGTACCGGTTGGTGGGGTGGATTGATTTGTTGTTGAGGGATCATTGGACCGCGGTTCGCATGTGGTCTTGTGACAGGCTTTTATGAGCGGCGAGCAGTTTTCTGATGCCGGCGTTGATCCCGCCTTCGAGACTGCTTGTGGTTCTTGCTATCCCAAGGGTGGCAATGCTGGGGTCAAGATGAGTGAACAGGGACTTGTTGGCCAGTAGCTTCGCTAGGTGTAGGTAGGCGCGTCGAAGCCGGTAGTGGGTGTACCACCAGTGTTGTCGTCCTGGTTGCCAGCTGGTGTTGTAGGTTCGTTGCCTGGTGAGGTGAGCGTGAATGTTCCACCATTGGTTGAGTTGGGTGGCTCATGTGGCGGCTTCGTCGAGAGTGCTGATGGCGGCGAGGTTGCCTCCGAGGCGCAGTAATGCCTTGCCGGCAGGGGTTTTCGGTGCCCTGTCAGGTCGGTTTTCGTGTTGAGCCGCACGTGGAACAGGCAGCGCTGAACCCCGGTGGCGGGCCAGCATTGCCGGATCGCTTTGAGTGCTCCTGGCCCGCCATCGGTGATGACCACGGTAGGGGCTGGGAACCTGGAAAGAAGCGCCTGCCATGCGGCTACGGATTCACGGTCGCACCATTGCCAGCCAATGACGTGTGACCCGTTTGTTGCGATCAGTAAAAACCAGTGGTGGGATAGATAAATCCCGTCGATGATGATCTGATCATAAATCTCACCAGTGATCAACGGTTGCGGAGGATCGACCTGCTAGCACCAGGAGTCCTTTCTGGCAAACGAGGTTGTCGGCATTGCCAGCTGTTTGACGCACACTCCTGCCACAAGCCATGACACGAAAAGTGATGCCTGGGCTCGCCTGGTGGCATCTGGGCGGTTGATAACCCTCGACGCCCCGCACGCTCAGCACCGCCCGGCGCTTTGGACGCGCCCAGCGTCGCCCGCCACTCGACGCTCCGCACGCTCGGCACTGCCACCTGGTTCTTCCAGCACTGGTTTGACCGTTCTTGACAAGCTTGTGGCCGCATACACCACAACGCGGCTGATTTCTAGACCATGGACCATACATGCTTTCAAAGCATGTACACAGCGCTCAAATCCCTGACACACCGAACAAAAACCAACACCACGTACACACAATCCGGGCATTAACCCCATGACGTGCAGCCGTGCGCAATCCCCTAAAAAAGGCGTGCGGATGTGCACATACCCCTAAAAACTCTCGCCAAAATGCACATACCCCTAGATCTAACGGCGCTACATTCCACCCGAATTTCAAACATGCAGGTCACGGCGTAGTGCAGGTACCGGACGAGGCAGCACGCCCTCTTTATCTAGGGGTATGTGCACGAAAAGGCGAAGATTTAGGGGTATGTGCATCGGGAGGCCTTAAATCTAGGGGTATGTGCATCGGGAGGCGCAAATTCGGCACGCCACGCTCGCGGGGAAGTGCCGATTCACAGACCACCGTGTGCAGCGTGACGAGGTTCGAGAAGCTAGCGTTGAACGCCCATGCGTTGGCCGAGAACGTCAATGGCTCGTATGAGAACGAGTTGGTCCATACCCGCGCATGGCGTGATGTGCTCGAGGTTGAGGTCGCGACTTTCGAATGGGTGAACTGGTGGAGCCGCACCCGTCTCCACCAAGGCCTCGACTACCGCAACCCGGTCGAGATCGAGAACGACTACTGGAACATCGCGAGCACATCAAAGAAAATGGAAACCAGGGCAAACGCCTAGGAAGCAAACCCAGGACACGTCAGTTTCGCGCACCCCAAAGCCTTTTATTAAAATGAGGGTCTTTTCCTGATGGCTCTAACCGGCTTTTTAGCAATTAGGGGACATGGATGAGGCAGCAGTGACTCCGCTCATTATCCAGGCAGCACTGTGAATCAAGCCATTGGCGATGATCCAGGCTCCGTTAATGAGCGCTCTATCACGACCTTTCATCACTACACCGAAGCGACCGGAATCAATGCGGAGTGGGTCTTTTCCCTGCAGGTCTGTAGTTAACTCGCAGTCGAGGAAATCCAGGAAGCGACCGGTCGCTGGAGCATAGGCCTTGTAGGCGGCTTCTTTCGCACTGAAAATGATCCTGTCCCACGCTGAATTTTCCAGGGCTGGTGTTCTGCGAAAAATCTGGCACTCCCCGGGGGTGAGAATTCGGTCTCGTAGCCCTTCGGGTAGTGGCAACGCGCTCTCGGCATCAATTCCGATTCCTGTCACGTCCTGTGACGATGCCACGACTGCAGCACGATATTGTCCGGTGTGTGTGAGTGAACCAGTTGTCCCTTCCGGCCACTGCAATCCTCGAATAGCGTGCGCGATCAATGGCGGTCGGGACAGGCCCAGACATCTCAGGGCATCTCGTGCGCACGCTCGCACGCTGATGAATTCCTCGCGCCGTTGACGCGTCGCCCCTCGTAGATACGTGCGCTCTGACGCAAATAGCACTTCCTCGTGCATGCCCCACGCCACTCGCGCGTAGACCTGTACTGGAAAGAGGCCCTCATAGATCTGTCGGCACATTTTTTAAAAATCCTTGTTGCATAATTTTTAGGAATTAGGTTACCCTAACCTAACTATGTAAATAGTGCTTGGTTATACCGAGAGGGGTCGCTCTGTGAACGCGGAAGTAAAGAATGAAAAGAATCTATCGATAACGCAGGCACTCCTCGTCTCTGTCGCAGTTGGAGTCGCTGGGTCGATAGTTATTGTTCCGCTGACGTATCTGCAGATCTTCGCGACCCTTGCCCACACTTACCTTGTTGCCCTGACTCTGGGACTGTGGGTGATTCCTTGCCTTCTGCCCCTCGTACTTGTCAGGCGTCCCGGCTCAGCTCTGCTCGCCTGCGGCGCTATCGGCGTAATCTCAGCGGTTACAACCCCCTTTGGTCTGGCGGCAATTCCAGCTCTGCTTTTTGAAGGTTTAATTGTCGAGATTCCATTCCTGGTGACTCTGTACCGGTCCTGGCGAACCGTTCAGTACTACGTGGCCGGAGGTATCCTCGGTGCCTTCATGGGTTTCATGGTGCCCGCAAGTATCGGAATCAAAACGCCCGGCATCACGCTTCCGATCATCTGCATGCTGATCGCACTGGTTTCTGCGCTGGCAGGAACCTGGCTGTGCTTCCTCATCGGATCCAAGGTGCGTCTGACCGGCGTACTCGGCGAGCACTAGTGACGGTCCGCTGCCGATGCTTTCAGTGGAAAGTCTTGCCGTTATCTCTGATGGCGGGCAAACAATTGTTGGTCCCATCTCTTTCCAGGTCGCGCGCGGCCAGCTCTGCGTGCTCAGTGGGGAACACGGAAGTGGAAAAACTCTGTACGCCAGAGCCATGAGCGGGCTACTGCCGTCGTCATTACACGTAAGCGGTCACGTTCAGTGCGACGAAGTCGTCTACGTTGGAGAAGATGCCGACAGTCAGGTAGCGACACTGTCAGTACTGGACGAAACGGCCAGTTCGCTTGAATATCTCCTGTTACCACCGGTCGAGGTGAAAAAGCGATGCCAATGGGCACTCCGCGCGATGGAGCTGGAAGGACTTGAAGCGAGAAATCCGTGGACGCTTTCCGGCGGAGAGCGTCAGCGCTTGGCGTTAGCCTCGGCGATCGCCCGGAGACCCGACGTGCTGGTTCTTGATAACCCGTGCAGCAACATCGACAAAGCAGGTCGGGACACTGTCTACCACGTCCTGCGACAATTGGCAGATGATGGAATCGCAGTTGTCCTGTGTGAGAACCGGACCCTAAAGCCGCAGTGGGCAGACTCCCTCGTCGCTCTTCCTCGACCGCGACAGCCTCACCGCGCCCGAGAACCTGTTTCATTCGAACACGCACACGGTGCCCTGAAAGGCCCCGCCATCAGTTTGCGCAACATCACATGCGGTCACGATCCTGTCAGACTGGATGCTGTCAGCCTTGACCTTCAACCTGGACACATCTACATGCTGACTGGGCCAAATGGGTGCGGCAAGACAACGCTCATGGCCGTTATCGCCGGAGCTGTCAAACCTGACGGTGGGCAAATAACGGTCAATGGTCGACGTGTTCGCCGGCTTCCAGATGGAATGCTCGATTGGGCGCAGCAAAATCCTGAACGACAGTTTGTCCTGAACACTGTTGAAGAAGAACTGAATAGTGCCTTCGTTAGGAGCGACAGTAAGGGTCCTTTGAGTCCGCAGGATCTTGCTGTTTTGCCGCAACTTTTTGGGCTGACCGATCTTCTTGGCGAATCTCCATACTCGCTCAGTGGGAACCGTAAAAGAGCCTTGGGGATCGTACTGTGTTTGTTGTCAAACCGTCCTCTAGTTGTCCTGGATGAGCCAACGGCGAATTTCAACCAAAGCCAGGTGCTGGGAACAGTCCTGAAGGCCTATGCGCGCAACGGTGGAATAGTTGTTGTCAGCTCACACGACGAGGAACTGCTGCCGCGTGACGTCAGTGTCGATATGAGTCGTACGCACACGCGTGTGAATTCTGAAGTCAAATCCGATGAACACGGTCCTGTCCGTTCCCGTCGCCGCCCAGCAGATGCGACCGTTCCCCTGAACCCGGTCACCGCTATCGGAGTGCTCATCGGACTCATCGTTCTGGGGATTGTGCTTCCTCATGCGGAGGCTGTTGCGGCCCTCAGCGCAGGAGCTCTTCTGGCTGCTGTACCTTTCCACAGAAACTGGCGCACTTTCGTGTTCCACGCTGTCGCGGCAACGTGCGCAGGTCTGGCCTTTTCCCTCATGGCGCTGCGTGGCAGCTGGTATGTGGGAGCAACTCTTGATGTGGCGCGCATTGCTCGACACGGCGCACTGGGATCGCTGATCCTGGCTGCTTCGTTGTGGGCCGGATCGGCGACAACCGTCACCCAACTGGCGGATGCGGTATCGCAGCGGCTCAAAGTGCCGTACACATACTGCAGCATCATGTTGAGCGGCGTGTCGATTGCGCAGTATCTGCACAACACCCAGCCCTTCATAGCAGCCGCAGTACGACTGCGAAACGTCAAAGCGGGCAGCGCATTCAATGCAGCTCTGACGCGAATTCTGCTCCCTGTGCGCTATGCATTTCCACTATTCGTCGAGTCCATTAGGTACTCGAAACGTCTGAACGACACGTTGGAATCGCGTGGCTTTGGTCGATTCTCGAAAAAAACATATCGCCACACTTATTTATGGCGGCTGCGCGACCCAATAACGATTTTATTGATCTTTTTGGCCATTGTCATATCGATCTGGATTTAGAAAAGAGTATTGATTATGCGAAAATTCCTGTCTGTTTTAGAGGATCTGGAAAACGAAAAAAACAAAGGTATAACCTTTATTGTGCGCGGCGAGGAAAGTTTCCTCAGCTACTCTGATCTTTACCACCAGAGCCCGAGAGTCGCAGGGAAACTCGCTGCCCGGGGAGTGCGCCCAGGTCAGCACGTGGTCTTCCAGCTCACCGGTAATCGCGATCTTATTGATTTGTTCTGGGGCTGCATCTGGCTGGGCGCCATACCTGTAGCTGCACCGCCAGCCGTGTCCACCAACGATCAGGAACGTGTAAGCCGCATTGCCGACATGCTGCCGGACGCTGTGATTCTTACCGATGAACGTACTGCGCCGCATATCCACAGTGAACGGTGTCTGCCGGTTCAGACAGTTAACAGCACTGAAACATACGAAGAACTGCCTCTGTCTGAGACAAACGGCGAATCCATTCGGCTGGTGCAGATGTCGTCGGGATCAACAGGAGACCCCAAAGGCATCATCCTGACTGAGGAAACCCTGATGTCTGCAATGCAGGCGACCATTCCTCGACAGCCACAGCGTTTTGAGAACTGCATGCTCACCTGGTTGCCGCTCACGCACAACTTCTCACTGCTCGGCTTCCATGTCTATTCAATTTTCCGTGGTTATTCACAGGTTCTGATGCCGACGTCAGACTTCATCATGAACCCGCTGAACTGGTTCGAAGCCATTTCACGCCATCGAGCAACCGTAACAGTATGCCCGAACTTCGGGTTTGTTCATGTTTTGCGTTACCTCAAGGCGCGCGGGATTCCCGAGGGAGCCTCCTACGATCTGTCCAGCGTGCAGAAAATAATCAGCGCATCTGAACCTGTTGACAGCAGAGCAGCCCATGCCTTCTGCGAGGCTCTGGCGAAATTCGGGCTTCGGTCCAATGCCGTTGTCGTGGCCTACGGTATGTCAGAGGCCTGTCTGCAGATTTCCACCACTCAGATATATGAGCCGTTGACGGCAGTGTGTCTGGATCGAGCCCGTGTGGCGATCGGTGCGCGCTATGTCGATATTGCCCAACCCGACGGAGCGGAATTCGTATCGGTTGGTCAGGCAGTACCTGGGATGGAAGTGTCGATTCGTGATAACGCCGGTGAGCAGCTGTCCCTTGACACAGTGGGTGAAATCTATATTCGTGGAACCTCCTTGACACACGAGTCGATAGGCATGAACGGTGTTGTTGAACATGATCTCACCTCGGATGGATTCCTTGCTACCGGCGATATCGGGTTGATTCACGAGGGCAACCTTTACGTCGTTGCCCGCAAGAAAGACATCATTTTTGTTAACGGGAAAAACTACTATTCACCGGACCTGGAATCCCTGTTGATGACAAAACTGGAGATCGAGACAGTTGTCTTGGGACGAACAGACCCGAAAAGCGGTGAAGAACAGGTGGTTGTGTTTGTTCCCGTGACCGAAAAGAACGTCAGCGATAAGGACATTATCGGCGTGATGGCGACCGATGCCGGAATTCCGGTCAGCAGGATTATGCGTATTGACGCGATTCCGCATACTGCCAACGGCAAAAAGTTGCGTCGAGAGTTGGAGGTCCTCCTGTGACGGACGCACAGACTGTATGCGACATCCTTGAATCAATCGTGGATGTCACGTTTGAACCTCATGATCTGCTGCGGGCTCGTATACCCAATTCGATGATGCTGATGCAAGCTGTGCTCGGCCTTGAAGCGCGTTTGTCAGCCACCATAGATCTGTCCCGACTGGACTATGACGCAACTGTTGGTGACCTGGTTGGAATTATCGAAAAACGGGCGGAATCTGATCAGGCTGCCGATCCCGATCACGAAATCAGCCTGAGTCCGATCCAGATTGCGTATCTGCTGGGATCGGAAGAGGACATTGAACTGGGCGGGCAATCGACATTCATTTATGCTGAAGCCGCCTTTGAGACGAGTGCTCATGAAGTTGCTGCCGCTGTGCGTACAATCGCTCAGCGCCATGATGTCTTTAGCTACCGTCCCGACCTGGAGACAGGTACGCTGAAGCGCACCGACTCCAGCATTTCGATAGAAACTCAAGAGGATGATTCGCCATCAGCCCGGTCGCGCGTGCGAGAGGAGCTGATGGAGCAGGCACGGAAGTCGAATGAAGACGGGCCTTTGGTGGGAGTGCGCATTCTCGGCAACGAAAACGCTTCACTGTGTGCCTACTTCAACATGGTGATCATGGATGCCGGATCACTGTATGTCTTCTTCCGCGAGCTCCGAGACATTCTGACAGGAAAGGATCTTCCTGAAGCAATGCCCTTGAGGCAGGCTACCCGGCTCACTACTGAGCATCTTCAGGCATCTGTGCGGCAGCGTGACCTGGAATACTGGCGCACGAAAGTGCAGGACTTTCCAACGCCTACGTGTCCTGCCCACCGCGTGATGGGAGATCACCCCTGGCACACAGAGCGACTGAATAACCGTCTGGACGCGGACCTGTCACGCAAACTGGAACGCGTCGCTGAAAAGGCAGGTGCGAGCCTTTCAGCTCTGATCCTGGCTGCATGTTCTGCTGTTGTCTCACGATGGAACAATTCGCCGGGATTGATGTGCAACGTGACTGTTTCACGGCGAACTGCACTTGATCCGGGGAAGTCAGTGATGGGCGATTTTACGTCATCCATGCTGATGGGAATTGATGTCGACAATCCTGACACTATCGGTGAACTGGCATCAACGATTAGTCGAGACATGCATGACGGAATCGTGCACGGCAGCGTCAGTGGGGTGGAGGTGATGACTGAATTCCTGCGCACGGAAGAAAACCAGGAACAGGCCACAGCTTCGATTGTCTTTACAAGTTATCTGGGTGGCTCGTCCAATTCTGACCTGAAGATTGACTATCTGTACACTCAAACAGCGCAAGTCAGCCTCGACATGCAGGCAATGCCGGCGGGAAATGGGCAGATTAACCTGTCGTGGGACGTGGTGCCCGAATATTTCCCTTATGCCACAGACATGTTCGAGTGCCTTAAGTCGCTCCTGGCTCGCATCGCAGATGGTCACGATGCGTTGCCCGTGGTTGATCAGGCCACCGTCATTGAGTCCGAAAAATACAATTCGGTTCGGGCCGGCGACTCGGTGCGAACCATGCTCGACCTTGTCAGAGATTCAGTGCGGAAGTACCCGACGCACCAGGCAATCATTGCCGATCCCGGCTATACCTATCAGGAGCTGTGGGAAGCATCGGGTAACGTGGCAGCCTATCTGCGTGAAAAAGGTGCGCGCGAGAAAAGCACAGTCATTATTGAATTCGCTAAAGACTCTGCCGACGTTGTCGCCATGGTCGCGGCGTTGCGTCTCGGTGCCGCTTATGTTCCAGTTGCAGCACATCTGCCTGCATACCGTCGCGATGCGATCCGCCGCCTTATCCCAGGGTCCGTTACGATCACGACCGACGAGGCTCTGCGTGAAAGCCGCGTGAAGCGTGAATTCGTCTCAGATGCATCGCCATCGCGTGAAGATCTGGCATATATCATCTTCACGTCAGGATCAACCGGCGTTCCCAAAGGCGTGGAGATTTCCCACGGCGGTGCAGTAGGGACCATCAGTGACATCAACGATCGCTATGGAGTCGATTCACACTCGCGAATCATTGGTTTGTCGTCCCTGGGGTTTGACCTGTCCGTCTACGACATCTTCGGTTCACTTGCTGCCGGCGCCACACTTGTCATGGTTCACGATGAACGAGACGCCGACCGGATTATCGATGTTCTGCGCACTCAGGACATCACTGTGTGGAATTCCGCGCCGGCCCTCATGGAACTGGCACTGCTGCGCTGCGAGCAAACAGACAGATTCGACTCTGTCAGGACAATCATGCTCAGCGGTGACCGCATTCCGGCATCGATGCCGGCGCGTGCGCACGCCGTGTTTCCCAACGCTCAGATCTACAGTCTCGGGGGCGCAACGGAGGCCAGCATATGGTCGATTCAGTTCCCACTCGACGAGGACAGCCTCGATAACCGAATCCCGTATGGTTACCCATTGGCGGGCCAGGGAATTCACATCCTGGGATACGACCTGACGATGTGCCCACGAGGTGTGCCCGGTGACATCTGGATATCAGGGCAGGGAGTCGCTCTGGGATACGCCCGCCAACCTGAGCTCACGGCAGAGGCATTTCGTGACATACCCGGACTGGGACGGTGCTACAGGACCGGTGACATCGGGCTGTTCAATCACGAAGGATTCGTTGAGTTCCTTGGCCGTAAGGATCGACAGGTAAAGGTATCTGGACACCGGATTGAACTGGGAGAAATCGAATCAGTACTGAGCAGGTCCGGGCTGGTCATCACGTCGTGTGCGGCAATCATGGAAGGGGCGCACACCCCATCGTTGGTATGCGCCTACGTGCCGCGTGATGGTGTCCAGGGCACACAGATCCGCGACGAGCTTGCCCAGCAGCTGCCGGACTACATGATCCCGCGTGCGTTAATTCCCGTTGATTCCATACCGATGACAGTGAACGGGAAGCTCGACCAGAAAGCCTTGAAGGCTTTATTCGAAGGCACAATCAACGATAATTCCCCATCGTGTGATAGCGAGGAGAGTGTTGCCGGCACCCCCAGTGATTCAAGCCAGCTGAACATGCAAGAACTCTTCGAAGAAGTCTTGCACACCCGCGTCGAGGACCCGTCCGCCTCTTTCTTCGCTCTGGGTGGAGACTCTCTGAGATTCCAGATGCTGCTGAAATTGATTGGAGAACGAACCGGCAGACGTTTGAGGTTCCGCGATCTAATTCGCAATCCCTGTGTCCTCCAGGCGGCGCAACTGGTTGAATCGGCCCAGGCGTCTGAGCAGTCGCACAACGCTATGACTGCAATCGAACATGATCCATATGCGCCATTCCCCTTGACTGAGATGCAGATGGCCTATTACGTGGGGCGTCAGCAGGGATTCGATCTTGGCGGTGTAGGTGAGCACTTCTATATTGAATCTGTCACCCATGCTGACATGCAGCGCCTGGAAAACGCTCTCAATGCGGTGATTCAACGACATGAAATGCTGAGAGCCGTCTTTACCGATGATGGCCGTCAGCGTGTCTTGCCGGAAGTTCCCTGCTACACCGTTGACGTCAAGGATCTGCGCTGTGCCTCAGACAGCGAAATCTCTGAAGCCACAATGCGCGAACGCGAGGCGCTTAGCCACGAATGCTTTGATTTGGGTACATGGCCGCTGTTCCGACTGCAGGCACACGCGTTGCCGGATGGGACTCATCGGCTCTTCTTCAGCATCGACATGATTATTGGCGATGGGGCGAGCCAGCGTATCTTCATCAAGGATCTTGCCCGAGCGTATCGAGGCGAAGAGTTGCCTCCTGTGGCGGGATCGTATCGAGATCACGTGATCGCAATTAAGCGCATACAGGATCAAAACCGCGCCAATGCGTACAGCTCGGAAATCAAGCGCATGATGGAGGAATTCCCCCTCGGCAATGTCCTGCCGGCGAACACGAGCGTTGTCGCCAGGCCACATATGCGCAGAATGTCGTGGGACGTTTTCGAAGATCTGGTGGAAAAGATCAGGTCTTACGCCGCACAGCAGGGAGTATCCCTGTCCACAGTCCTGCTCTATGCATATGCCTCCAGCCTTGCTTTGTCTTCGAGGGAGGGCAAGATCGGCATCAATGTCACGACGTACAACAGGAATTACGACCTGCCTGGAATCGAAGAAATGTTCGGAGATTTCACGGGTATCGCCCTGATAGATTTCGATGAATCGGAGGGCCAGGACGCATTGCCACGGATCCAGCAACTCCTTCTTGAACAGATAGACGATTCCCGCTCAGGTGTACAGATGCTGGCAGAAATGGGGCGTCTCCAAGGGTTCGCAGGACAGGCCCTGGCGCCATTTGTGTTTACGTCCCTGCTTTTTGATGCGAAGAAAGCCGAAAACTCCGTGCTCGGGCACATTGAGTATGCGATTTCGCAAACTCCGCAGGTTCTGATCGACCACCAGGTTCTACCAACAGCACGCGGTTTGAACATCTCCTGGGACTTCGTTGAGCAGATCCTCGATCCAGCCCTGATGGAACAGATTTTTGCGTACTTTAAATCCTCCCTCCGTCAGTACGCTGAGTCAGGGAGCCTGAGTTCCACCGTGCCAGTCGAGGTATTGCGAACCATTCGGCATTCGTGGGCATCCACGCGAGGCGCAGATATCGACACACGCACTCCAACGGTTCAGGCAAGCAACGATTCCACCGAACTTTCTGGAAGCATTCAGCAGATTCGCCGATGGCTTCATGAGGACTACGCGTTGGACTCGCAGACTGATCTTGATGAATCACTCTTCAACGTCGGCATCGACTCTCTTGGTTTTGTTCAGCTGGTTCAGAAGGTGCAGCGCTATGCGGGCGGCAAGATTCCACTCGCCCAGGCGCTGGCCAGTCCCACGATCCGCACACTCGCTCAGCTTTCGACCCGCGTGGTTCAACAGGATGAACGGTCTTCCTCGCTCAGCCTGCTCAGGCAGGGCGACCAGGAACTGGTCATCGTGATGGTGCACGGCGGGTTCGGAACCGTCGACATATATCGAGACCTGGCGCTGGGAATGAAGGCGGGGCCTCAGATCTGGGGATTGAAGTTTGACTACTTTGCCCGGCAATGGCCCCAGCACATCAGTGTTGAAGAAATCGCGCAGCACTACCGTGCCGAGATTGGCCGACAGTTCGCCCCGTCGACGCGTTTTGTCGTCGTGGGGTGGAGTGCCGGCGGCACGTTGGGGCACGCTCTGGCGTCCCTCCTGGCGTCACGGTGCGAAGGGCTGGTGTTGTTGGACAGCCTGGCTCCGGGCGCCCATGCCCCCGTTGGAGAATTCACCCTGCAGGCCGATGAGACAGTGCTGAAACGAGCCGGTGTGGTGTATGAGAAGAAAGCAGCAGGCCTGCCGGAGCTGTGGAGCAGCGTCGAGAACGATCCGCAGGCGGTGTGTAAGATCGCCCAGACATTCTCCGACTCTCTGCTCGAAGACCTCGGTGTCTCCGCCGGCCAGGTACGTGTTCGCGACCTGTCCACCTTGCGCACCCTCATTGCTGCTCGAAACGAGTACGCGCCATCTTATTGCGCCATTCCAACCCTTATCGTCGTTCCCGACGACGGTGAAGCTTATAACTACGCGGACTGGGCGAAGTTTGCGGACTGTCGCCAGACAGAGAAAGTAGTGGGAAACCATTATTCCTTTGTCATCGGCCCAGCGAGCGCTCCGACAGTTCAGGCAGTTGAAGAATTCATTACTCACACCTGTACACGCCAATCAGTGAAGGAAGCAGGCCAGGCATGAAAATTCTGGTGATGGGAGGAACCGGTGTCACCGGAACTCGCGTGAGAAAGCTGCTCGCTGACAGCGACGCCGTCGTTGACTACAGCTCGCGGCACGAAAGTGATGACCCGCATCATGTGACGCTCAACCTGTCGGGGTCGACATCGAGAATCATCGATGTGCTCAGCACATATGACTGGGTGATCGCATGTGTCGGTCCCTTCGAAAAGATCCTCGACAAAGTAGCTCTGCTATGTATGAAAGCAGGCACCAACTACATTGATGTCAATGACTCCATCGATGCCAGGGAAGCGATCCTGGCGCTTCCTGCACGGGATGCCGGAGTGGTAATGGTAACGGGCGCGGGCCTGTGTCCTGGCCTGTCGACCGCTCTGATGATGAGCATTCCGACAGACGACATCACGCAGATTCGTGCAGAACTCACCATCGGGAAAGGGCAGCCATCCGGTGCGGCTGCCGTGCAGTCAATGATGTCGACAATGCATGGCGGCTATCGGATGATGCAGAACAGGCAAATAGTGACAATCCCGCATCAGGTACCTGCAGGACGATTTGTCGGGTACGAGTGTCCCGATATCGGTGCTGTGGGCAAAGTATTTCCCCAGGTGCAGGACTACAGCTACTTTGTTGCCTTTGAAGCACTGTCCGGGCAGATGGTGACAGCTTTGCAGCAGAAGAGGATTTTCTCTTTGCCGGTGATTTCCACCTGGCTTGCCAGGAAAGCATCACGCAGCGTGTCGAGGAAAGCCCTCGAGGCAAATCAGCCTCATCCTGCGTCCCTGTCGATCGCGATGCAGGGAAAGTCTGAACTTACCACTGTGTCGTTGTCAGGGTTGACTTCGTATGAATTCACTGCGGTGGCGGCGGCCAGCGCAGCGCGATTCCTCGTGTCGGACAAGATCAAACCAGGAGCCTACGAGGTTGCTGATCTGCCGAAACTTGCTGACTACCTGTTGGCGCAATCCCAGGAATATGGTGCGCGAATTTCCCGCACCCAGCGAGGCTTGTAAGACCAGTTCGCCAATCTTGAATGGAGAAACCGTGAAGTCGTTTTCGCAGTGGAGCATGGATCGCCCCAGAAAGCTCCGGCGGTATGAAGAGACAATCCACCCGCGTTTTCTGAAGAAGTATGCCGGTGAATCTCTGACATTTGACGAGATCTACCGTGAACTGTTGTCGCATACACCTCAGGGGTGGCAATTGCGTGCAGGTGATGTATTGCTTGATATCGGCTGTGGAACGGGCTGGTTTGCGCGAAAACTGTCGATGGAGCCGCATTGCGCTGGCACCACTATTCATGGTGTCGATATTTCGCACAACGCCCTGAACATTGCCCGCGCTAGGCAGCCAAAGCAGACCAGCGCTGCGCGAGTCACCTACACGCAGGCAGATCTGATGGATGGCTTACCTATGAAAGCCGCCCGTGGAATCTGGTTTTGCGGAGCATGGCATCAGATGGGAGATGTCAGGAAAGCTCTTCACCATGTCGCATCCGCGCTCGCAGACGACGGTCTTCTTCGTATTCAGACCTATTGCGAAGAAACGCCCAACAAACAGCCAATTGACACGGCACTTATGCGTCTTCTCGGCCACTACGTCTTCCGTCCGGGCGAGATTGCAAACATCGCGCATGCATGTGGCTGCGAAATTATCCGCGAAGTGCGCAAGGGAATGGTGACGCTATGCACCATGCGTCACGCGCACTAAAGGATCCGGGTCGTGTGGCCAGCCCCGTTCATCGAGATCCAGGCTCTTTGGTCACTGTGAGAGGAATGTGAAACATCGATGAATGTGCTGAGGGCTTGTGTGAAACCCCATCAGGGCAAGTATTTTCTTTCCGTACTCTTGGCAATAGTGGCGGTGCTGTGCGGATTCCTTCCGTACGTCGCTGCTTCTGCACTCATTGCCAGATTGCTCGCAGGACACTCGCAGGCAGGCTTTTACGTATTGTGGTGCGTGATCGCTGTTCTGGGCCACATCGCGAAAGCGCTTCTTTCAGGTGCATCCACACTTATTTCTCATCGCGCAGCATTCGCTGTGCTTTCCGAAATGCGCCGGTCGCTTGCGGTCAAGCTCGATCGTGTCCCCATGGGATATCTGATCAATACTCCTTCGGGCGAGCTAAAGACGGCATTCGTTGAGCGAACCGAACAGCTTGAGGTGCCTCTGTCCCATGTCATTCCGGAGCTGACGGCAAACGTGATGGTTCCACTTGGAATAGTGGTGTACCTGTTCGCCCTCGACTGGCGAATGGCACTCGCTTCCTTGGTCACAATTCCAATCGGCATCTTCGCGTACATGATCGGCATGCGGAGCTACGCGGAAAAATACGGCCGCGTTGTGCAGGCGAAGAAACATATGGGCGCCGCCATTGTTGAATATGTAGGTGGGATCGAAGTGATCAAGGCCTTCAGCCGGACCGACTCCTCCTACCGGAAGTTCACTGAAGCTGTTCAGGCTAATTCCGGTCTGATGCTGGATTGGATGCGCGCAACACTGCCATGGACTGCCATCATGATGAATGTGTGGCCGGCGGTTCTGGTCGGGGTGCTGCCGATAGGGTGCCTCCT
Organism: Schaalia radingae; assembly: GCF_900106055.1. Lineage (NCBI taxonomy): Bacteria > Bacillati > Actinomycetota > Actinomycetes > Actinomycetales > Actinomycetaceae > Schaalia > Schaalia radingae. The sequence continues at coordinate 261,382 of NZ_LT629792.1, forward strand.
CACAATCAACGGGACCTTGCCGGCTGCGACTTTCGTGACGGTCATCATCCTGTCGCTGGGAATCATCGAACCCCTTTTTACAGCCATTTTATTCACCAGTGATATTTCGAAGATCTCGACAGTTGCGAACGAGCTGAATTCGGTGCTTGAGCAGCCTGAGATGCAACGACCGTCCACCACGGTCAAACTCGACGGATCAGAAATTGTCATGAAAAACGTTGAGTTTTCCTATGAAGACGAGCTGGTTCTAAAGGGGGTAAATCTCACGGTGGCTCCAGGAAAGGTGACTGCGCTGGTGGGGCCGTCCGGTTCAGGAAAGTCAACAATTGCCCGGCTGATTGCCTCGCAATGGGATGCGACAGGCGGAACAATCACAATCGGCCGGCAGAACATCCGCGACATACCGCTCAGCCAGATTTCTCAGACCATTGCCTATGTTGCTCAGGACAATTATCTCTTCAACGACACGGTTATGAACAATATCCGAGTCGGCAGGCCAGATGCCTCTGATGATGAGGTGATTGCCACTGCGAAGGCAAGCGGTTGCCATGAGTTCATCATGGGACTCGACCACGGCTACGACACGCGCGTCGGATTCTCCGGTGGGCATCTATCAGGCGGGGAGCGCCAACGCATTGCAATAGCCCGAGCGATGATGAAAGATGCACCGATCATCATTCTTGATGAGGCAACTGCCTACACGGATCCGGAAAATGAGGCGGTTATTCAAGGTGCCGTCAGCCGTCTGGCTCGAGGCAAGACCATGATCGTCATTGCGCACAGACTCTCTACGGTCATCGACGCCGACGCCATAGCGGTTGTGGATGACGGTCGCATTATTTCCTGCGATACTCACGACAATCTTCTGGCTCACTGTCCGCTCTATCACCACATGTGGGACGCGCATGAATCGGCACGCGATATGGCAACGGAGGTTGCGACGAAATGATCTCGATATTCGCAAAGTTCTTCCGTTTTTCGGGCACGCACCGACGCTCCTGGTACTGGGCAATTGCGTTGGAATGTCTACGGTCGCTGGCCACTTCCATTCAGATCGTTCCACTGTTCATGGTGTTGTTTGCACTTGTCAATGGCACAATGACAGCGCGCATCATGTGGATCAGCCTGGGACTTCTGATAGTTTCGGTCGTTCTGGCATCGGCCCTTCACTACGCCGGATACAGCCTCGAGATGCAAGCGTGCTACCTGATGCTCGATGACAAACGCATCAACATTGGCCAGCGGATGCGTTTCATGCCGATGGGCTTTTTCAACAAGCGCAGCCTGGGTAACTTGACCGCAGTTTGCACCTCGACGATGGAAGATCTGGAATCTCTGGCTGGCAACATCGTCGTGCGCGTGCTGACCGGCGTGCTTCATGCCACGATCCTCAGCTGCGGATTCATCATCATCGACTGGAGGATCGGTCTGCTGTATCTGTGCGGCGTGGCCGCCATGCTGGTAGTCAATTCCCGAATGATCGTCCTGTCGCGCAAATATTCACCTGCCCGCCTCGATGCTCAGACGAGGCTGGCAGATGCAGTGATGGAGTACATCCAGGGCGTGGGAGTCGTGAAATCATTCGGGATGTCCGATCGCCATAACACATCGATGGACACAGCTATCGGTGAGGCCGAACGTCAGAACTATCGGCTGGAAAAGGTCAGTATTCCGCCGACCATGATTCAACAGATAGTGCTCAGAACCTTCTCCGTTGCCGCGATTGCTGCATCCATATATTTCTATGTCGCAGATTCGATGAAGCTGTTTGTCTGTCTGCTCGTCATCGTTGGCGCGTTTTTTGTGTACAGCAAAATCGAGGTTGCAGGCGCTTTGTCCTTCATGTTGCCGTCGATCGACCTGGCAATGGACCGAGTCAATGAAGTGGAAAACACACCGCTGATGACTGAGGCAGGCTCCATTACGCATGCTGACACCAGTGATTTGGTCCTGAAGGACGTGACATTTTCATATGGCGAAGGCGAAGAAAATGCAGTCATACACGGCGTGAACCTGACAATTCCACAGGGAACCAGTTGCGCCATCGTCGGCCCGTCAGGCTCTGGGAAAACAACGCTCATGAAGCTGATAGCCCGCTTCTGGGATGTGCAGGGCGGTAGCGTGACGCTGGGTGGGCACGACGTCCGGGAATGGTCCTATGACAGGTTAATGGATCACTTCGCGATGGTGTTCCAGAACGTCTATCTGTTCAGTGACACGGTCGAAAACAACATCACATTCGGCTGTCCGACAGCTACTCATGAGGACGTGGTGCGCGCTGCCCGACAGGCCTGCTGCCATGACTTCATCGAAGCCTTGCCTGATGGATACAGCACTGTGCTGGGAGAAGCGGGCGCGACACTGTCCGGCGGTGAGCGCCAGCGCCTGTCGATCGCTCGTGCCCTGCTGAAGGACGCGCCGATTATTCTGCTGGATGAGGCGACAGCCAACGTTGATCCAGAAAATGAAGCTGAGCTGCAAAGCGCGATCGAAACTCTCACTCGGAACAAGACAGTTGTGATGATTGCTCATCGCCTGAAGACTGTGAGAAATGCAGACCAGATTGTCGTTCTTGACCATGGGTGCGTTGTACAGCAGGGACAGCACGATGAACTGAGCAGACAAGACGGAATCTACCGTGACTTCGTGAATACCAGAGAACGAGCGATCAGCTGGAAGATTGCCACCGCATCCGACTAGGCCAGGGGACAGTTTCCATTCGGTATGAAGGCTGTTTTCAGAACGTGACAATTCGATTGTAGAAGGCGATTGATTGCCTCAGGTGCCTGCGGCGGGCAATGAGAGCGAAGCCGGCAGACCCGCCGCACCGAGGATGACAGAGTGAACCAGGTGTCAGGATCGGTGTGCCAGGCCCTGAGCCGGCGCGCGGCGCTTGGACGTGACTGTGGTCCCAGAAAGACTCTGTTGAAATCGCTATAGTTAGGATACCCAAAAGATAAAGTTGGGGTAGCCGAAATAAAGTTGGAGAGGGGTCCGATGAGGATGTGTGACGTTCAAGGAGCACTCCGCGCTGGCGGCGTGACAAATCCCTATGTGGTTGGTTTTGTGCGCGAATGGGCAGAAATCACGCAACCAGATGCCATTGAGGTGATCAGTGCCAGTGACGACGAGCGACTGATACAGGAGGCGCTGGAAGCCGGTGAGATCTTTCCGGCAGGAAAAGAAACGTACTATTCGCGCTCATACTACAAAGACACTGCGCGTTCTGAGGAACGAACGGTGGTTGCCACGCATAGGGAAAGCGACCAGGGTGTTTTCAATAACTGGCACAATGCTGATGAGGTGGATGAGCGTCAGCGGTCGCATATGCACGGTGCCCTGCATGGAAAAACCATGTACGTTGTGCCGTATCTGATGGCTCCTCCTGGCTCCGCGCTCGAAGTGTGGGCACGAGGCGTTGAGCTGAGCGACAACCGGATTGTTGTCCTGCAGATGATTCGCATGGCACGCGTCGGGGTCGAGTACGTCAACACTGACAATCAGCCTCGTGAGTTTGTGCGCGCCATCCATGTCACGGGAGATATAGAGAATCTGGGACAGGGAACTGCGGATGACCAGCGCTTGTTTGCCACCCTTGCGGATGAGCGCACCATTGAACACTTTGGTTCTGCCTATGGCGGTAACGCATTGCTGGGCAAGATCGCCCACGGCCTGCGTCAGGCTTCATACGACGGCTGGGTGTCGGGGAAGTTCCTTGCCGAGCAGTTCATGCTCATCGGAATTCACGATAAGGTGACTGATCGGACACGCTACGTGTGCGGCGGCTTCCCGTCAGCTTCAGGCAAGACAAATCTGGCAATGATGTTGGCGCCAGACGCCCTCGGCGATCGTTACGAAGTGTTCTTCTACGGGGATGACATTGTCTGGCTGCGGGTCGATCCCGACGACGGGCGCGTATACGGTATGAATCCAGAATACGGAGCATTCGGCGTTGCCAAAGACACGAACTGGAAGTCGAATCCGACCGCTATGGAGTCGATCCGTCCTGGGAGCCGTGCGCTGTTCACCAACGTTGCATACAACCCGGACAGGCAGGAAGTATGGTGGGAAGGTAAAACCCCTGACTACCCGGAGGACGTGACAGGATGGTACGACTGGACAGGTAAGCTGATCAGCGATCGTCCCAAGGAAGAGCAGCGCTCATCGCAAAAGGGCTGCGAATGGTCACACCCGAATGCTCGATTCACCACTTCGCTGCGCAACGTCCCGAACGTTGCTCCCGACTATGAAGATCCGAAGGGTGTGCCGATTGACGCAATCATTTTTGGCGGCAGGGTAGCCAACCGCGAGCCCCTCATTCGGGCAATTACAGATCTTGCTGAAGGCGTTTACGATGGTCTTACCCTGGGCGCTCAGGCAACGTTCGCGGCAGAAGGCAAAGAAGGTGTTCTTCGATACGACCCGATGTCGATGCGTCCGTTCATGTCCTATCCCGAGAGTGATTATGCAGCTCACTGGCTCAAGATCCTCGGTAAGGCGACCCACCAACCGGTTTTCGCTCACGTCAACTGGTTTGCCCGCGATGATGAGGATGGGCATTTCCTGTGGCCGGGGTATCGTGACAATCTCCGGGCATTGCTGTGGTTGCTTGACCTCAAGGATGGTCGAGTGACAGGGCGCTCAACACCCGTTGGAATCGTTCCAGAGGTCGACGAATTGAACCTCGATGGTTTTGAAGGATCGCGCGCAGACCTGGAGAAGATCCTGACTATCGACCGTGAACTATGGGTCAAAGAACTGGATAACCGCGAAGAGTATCTGAACCAGTTCCACGATCTTCCCGACGAAATATGGGAGGCGCACCGTCGAATCTGTCAGAATATCTGACAGGGCAAGGATACAAGAGCATCAGTGCCCGCTGGCGATCTGGGGTCCGGCGGGCACTGATCATAAGTTGGCCCGCATTTTCCTCCCTGGTGTTTGTCCGTGTGCTCATTGTCGTTCGTACCAGCTGTCACTGTCTGCAGATTGGCAGATGGTCTTCGCGTATGCCAGATGTCCTATAACCCGACTTCCGTTCGCCTCAACAGAAGAAACCTCGACCGCTGCGCTAGAGCAGCTCCATTTGCTGAGCGGATATAAGGTCAACGAGAGGAGACTCTGGGCGAACCCCATGTCATAGTGAGCGTGGCGAGAGCCAGACTGAGCGCGGTGAGGCCGCAGACCACCAGAACGCTGGCGACTGGCCATGAGTCCCCGGAAAAGGAAGCGTGGACAAGCCGTGCCATGTGGTACGAGGGAGATGCGGTCAACCACTTGCGGACACCGGGTGCCAATGAATCAACGGGGAAGAACGCGCCCGATGTCATCATGAGCAGAATCATCAGCATATTCCCCAGACCTGTGGCTGCGCCGGGGCTAGGGAGCAATGCCGCCAGTGCGTAACCGAAAGCAAGCATCGCGACCTGGCACATGATGACTGCTGCGAGCAGTGCGACCGTGTTGCTCGGTGTTTTCGCCTTGAAAATCAGCACGGCGGTGATGAATGCGGTGACTGGCCCGACCATGCCGAGCACGAAATTGACAGTCATGTCGGATGCCAGGTAGGTGACGGCAGATAGAGGGGTCATGCGAAGTCGCGTGAGTAAGCCGGAGGACCGCATGAATGTGTGATTGTGAGGGATGACAGTTGTCCCGATAATGAGCGTTGACATCACCATCACACCAGGCAGCATGTAGTCGATGGGCCCTTGTCCGCCGAACTCAGGGATGCTCTGGTTGCCGAAAATAAGGCCCAGCACCAGCAAGAGTCCGGGAGAGAAGATGAGAAGAAAGAACACTGCCGCGGGTTCGCGCAGCTGCGATGTGAAGAGGGCGCGAGTGAGCGCCCGGTATCCGCGCATCATCGCCCGTCCTCCTTTTCAGTGGCGTGTGTCAGCAGCAGGAAGACGTCTTCGAGCGTGGGCTGTTTGAACGTCATGTCGGTGACGCTGATTCCTTCATTGACTAGATCTCTTGCAACCTGTGCGACCACATCCTCCTCGCCCGTAACTTCCCACGTGGTCTGCGAGTCGGATTGGCCTGCGTGAGGGGTGGCTCCATATCTGTGGAGCGTCGCGAGTGTTCCTTCGTTTAAGGGGATGTGGGTGGACAGTGTCAAGGTCTGGTGCGGCGCGTATCGGTTGATAAGTTCATTCGGACTTCCTTCAGCAAGAATGTGTCCCTTATCCATGATGGCGATCCGATCGCAGATCTGTGCGGCTTCCTCCATGGAATGAGTAGTCAACACGATGGTTTTGCCTGCCTCGCGCAGGGTGCGAAGAATGTTCCATATGGAGTGCTTCGTATGAGGGTCGAGGGCGGACGTGAGTTCGTCGAACAGCAGCAGTTCCGGCTGGTGGATGAGGGCGAGCGCGATGAGCACGCGCTGACGCTGCCCGCCGGAAAGCTTCTCCACACGTGCATCGGCTTTGTCATCGAGCAGGAGGTCGCTGATGAGCTGCGCTGAGTTGAGGCGGTGAGAGTAGAAGGCGGCGAAGAGGTCGAGGGTTTCGCGCACCGTCAGGCGAGGCGGTAGTGCCGCCTCCTGATGCTGACTCCTTAGGTGCTGAACCAGCTGCGCATGACTATCGGCAGGGTCGTAGCCTAGGACTTCCACATGGCCCGAATCAGGAGTGTCGAGGCCTTGAATCTGATTGAGCAGGGTGGTTTTTCCTGATCCATTTGGTCCAAGTAAGCCAAAAATCTGGTGTTTCTCAACGGTCAGGCAGATGTTGTCAAGAGCGATGACGTCGGCAAAGGTGCGCCGGACGTCTGTGCACACAATGGCGGGCATGGATTCTCGCTTAGGAAACATGTGGTGGTGTCTGGGGAAGAAGCTTGTTGATCTGATCGGCCGGCAGAATCGCAATGCCGCGTTCGGGGTCAGCAAGGAGAAGGACATCATCGCCCGGCTTGTATCCGAACATGTCGCGAGCTGGAATGTCGAGGGCTGTCGTGCGCCTGTTTCGAAATGTGGCCAGGGTCCGTGGCGAGTGGATGGGCTGTGAAGTCGGTAGATACCCCAAGGGAGTCCTTTTGCTCTGACGTTAAGCCAGGCTGGGTCAGACGCAAGCAATTTACCGCTATGCAGGAATTCACACACGAGAAAGGTGGAAAAGTGAGATGATCGAATAGTTTGAGGAATTTTCGCTGGGATCGGAATGACGACATGCGTAGTGTTTTAAGGCTTGTGACCAGTCTCCTTACTGTTTCCCTCGCTGTTGTACTGACACCCAGTGGGATTGCGAGGGCAGAGGAGCCCCCCTCATGGGACACAATCGTTTCCCAGGCAGCCCAGGCGACGCCAGGTGCTGAGACCACAGTCGCGATTGACAGTGATGTCAGTGCGACAGCAGACAAACCGCTCGTTGTTCCGGAGGGTGCGAGACTGACTCTCACGGGCAGTGGAACTGTCACGGGAGTGGGCGCCGACACAGTGACTGTGGCCGAAGGCGGGAGCCTCACGCTTGCCGGCCCCTCCTTCACGAACTCACGAATCGTTGTGAACGGTGGAACGCTGGACTTCACTGACGGATCCGTCCACGACACATCGCTCACCGGACCTGTCATCTTCGTCAAAGACGGCGAATTCAACATGACTGGGAGCGCTGACTTTTCGAGGAACAATGTCACTGATACCTCCGGCACCCTGCCTGAAGGGGTGAATGAGGGCCTCTACGCACCGATTACGATCTACGGCGGTGACGGTGTCAGCATTGCCGGCGGAACTCTTCAGGAGAACCACGGCTACCAGCGTGGTGGTGCGATAGGCATTTGGGGAGCTGAAGGTGCTCCTGTACCCGTTTCCTTGACCGGTGGGGAAATATCCGGCAATGATGCGGTTCATCCCAAATATAAAGGATTCGGTGGAGGCGTGTATGCGAGTTTTGCCAACGTCACGCTTGATGGAACGACAATCGCAAAAAATACCACCGAAATTGGCGGAGGAATCGCGATTGATAATGGAGATAGCTTCAACTTCACGAGCGGAACTGTCCAGGAAAACACCAACGGTGATTACGCCGGTCAGGGCGGCGGCATGTACATCCATGATGTCAAAGATGTGGAAATCTCCGGCGGCACGGTCGAAGGCAATACTGCTAAAGGTCTCGGAGGAGGGATCGCGCTCGGTGGTGGCAAAGATGTGGAAATCTCCGGCGGCACGGTCGAAGGCAATACTGCTAGTGGTCACGGAGGAGGAATCGCTCTCGGTGGTGGCGAAGCCACGATCAGCGGAGGAGAATTTGCGCACAACGTGGCCCTGAAAGCTGGAGGCGGACTCGCGTTCTACGGTGAAGCTAAGGTAACGATGAAAGCCGGCTACGTACACGACAACGTTGCGAAGGGCTTTTGGGGCGGTGGCGGTATCTACAACGATTCCGATTCGATTCTTACCATTGAGAACTCTCTGATCCGCGGCAATGCAACCAAAGACGCATTCCTTATCGGGGCAGGAAATCACCTTCCCAGCACGCAGGGTGGCGGTGTGTGGAACTGCGCAACGGGCACAACCACCTTGAACATCACCAAGGGCGTCGCGATTTTCGATAATTCTGCCCCAGATGTTGGGCGTAATAAGGAATACAAAGGTGCAGGAGACGATTTTGCAAGCGTCGCTGAGCATACTTTTGGCGCGGCTGAGCCGGAGAAAGGCCACCCTGTCTTCATAGGCGAGCGCATGCTTGGTGGTGCAGAGAGAATGTGGTACCAGGATGGCTCGATTTTCGGTAAGCGCTTGAACTGGCCGCAAGAGCAGCAAGAACCGCGATACGTGCAAGGCGGCGACAACAAGCGGGTGGAGAATAACAAACTCTACACAGTGAATAAGGCCTTTAAGTCGGTTCCGAGTGATCAGGCAAAGCGACTGGCTGAACGTCTTGCCACTGTCAGAATCGAAAATAACCTCGCCACTGACATGGGATTTAGCGGTGGAGGCATTGCCAACAACGGACAATTGTTCTTTGGTGAAGATGCCTGGAAACTCAAGATCAAGAAATCTTGGAGCAACGATGACCCGGGTGTGCGCCCAGACAGAATTACGCTGGACGTCCTCGTTGATGATGTAGAGGTCGTCAAAGGTATCGAGCTGTCGGAGGCAAATAACTGGGAAACAACTATCGATAACTTCCCCAATCCTCAGACCTTAGTCGATGCCGCAACAGGTGAACGCATCCCGCTTAAGTTCAAGGAAAGCGGCGCGGACGGTTACACCATGAAGGTCTCAGAAACTTCGGATGACAAGCAGAAGACCTACAGTGTTGCGCTGACGAACCGGATCCTCACCTCTGTGGGTGTGTCGAAGTCGTGGCTTGATGGTGAGAATGCGTTGGGTAAACGTCCTGGCAGTGTTGTGGTTGAGTTGTTGACTGGTGGGGAGCCGACTGGCACGACGTTGACTTTGTCGGCGGATAATTCGTGGTCTGGCGTGTTTAAGGATTTGCCGAAGTTTGACCGTGGCGTCTTGGTTGAGTATTCGGTGCGTGAGGTTGAGGTTCCTGGGTATCGGTCGGTAGTGGCTGGTAACGCCGTGGACGGCTTCACGATCACTAACAGAGCCCTCACAGCTGTTCCCGTGACGAAGAAATGGGTGAACCACGACGGCGCAGCGCTCAGTGACGATATCCCACAGTCCATTGACGTTGAACTTGTGGCTGACGGTGAGCCGACTGGACAGAAACTCACTCTCTCAGCAGACAACTCCTGGTCAGGCACATTTGCCGACCTTGAAATGTTCAATGCAGACGGCTCCGCGCCCATCGTCTATACAGTCAAGGAAACACCAGTTGACGGCTTCAGTGCCCGCATCACAGGAACTGCGACTGATGGATTCACCATCACGAACTCGAAGAATCCGCCTCCGCCGGGTACACCACCGTCACCCCCGACCATCGTGAACACGGGTGCGGCGGCTGGAGGCGCTGCTGGAGCGGGCATTTTGATGATCACCCTGGGCGCTGGCCTGCTCTGGTACCGCCGCCGAGGAATCCACTGAACTCAGGAGGTGCATCAGTTCTGAGCTGATGATTCTCCGTGTCAGACGGGCGCGCGCTGGAAGACTCTGTGCTTCAGCGTGCGCCCGTTCCTCGTTGGCAAGACGGTTTTGGCCAGCCGCCCTCGTCGGCAAAGCTGACCGGACGCGGCCTCCCTCGTCGCAGTACGGGCTGATCGCACGCGAGATGCGCTCTATCATGTATGTGCAGGCAGTGAAGCCTGAGGCTGTCACTGATAGGAAAGAGACAACAGGAAGAGGCGCAATGGCTGAGAAGACTGCGGAAGAACACTACGTACTTGCCATCGATCAGGGCACGACGTCCTCACGAGCCATTATCTTCAACCACGATGGGCAGATCGTGGCCGTCAGTCAGAAGGAACACGAGCAGATCTTCCCGAAGCCCGGATGGGTTGAACACGATCCACTCGAAATATGGAGCAACATTCGCATCTGCGTCGCGGACGTCCTGCAAAAAGCCGAAATCAACAGGCACGCGATCGCAGCCGTCGGCATCACGAACCAGCGCGAAACCGTTGTCGTGTGGGATAAGAACACCGGCGAACCCGTCTACAACGCGATCGTGTGGCAAGACGCGCGCACATCGCAAATCATTCGTGAGCTTGCAGGTGACGAAGGGAAGTCAAAGTACCGCGACATCTGCGGTCTCGACCTGTCGACCTACTACGCAGGCCCTGAGATCAAATGGATCCTCGACAACGTCGAGGGAGTCCGCGAACGCGCCGAAGCCGGTGACCTCCTGTTCGGCACCACCGACACCTGGACACTGTGGAACCTGACCGGCGGCGTCAACGGAGGTGCTCACAAGACTGACGTCACCAACGCGTCGCGCACCATGCTGATGGATATTCGCACACTCCAGTGGCGAGAAGACGTGTGCGAGGACTTCGGCATCCCTATGTCGATGCTTCCTGAAATCTGCTCCTCTTCTGAAATCTACGGATACGGTCGCAAGAACGGGCTGCTGATTGACACTCCGATCGCTGGAATCCTTGGTGACCAGCAGGCCGCCACCTTTGGGCAAGCGTGCTTCGACACAGGCATGGCAAAGAACACGTACGGTACGGGCTGTTTCGTCATCATGAACACCGGTGAGGAGCCGGTCTTCTCAGAAAACGGTCTGCTCACCACCGTGTGCTACAAGATCGGTGACAACAAGCCGGTCTACGCCCTGGAAGGCTCGATTGCCGTAACAGGCTCACTGGTTCAATGGATGCGCGACAATCTGGGAATCATCAAGGACTCCAGAGACATTGAAGACCTGGCGAAAACAGTTGATGACAATGGTGGCGTGTACTTCGTACCCGCATTTTCCGGCCTGTTCGCACCGTACTGGAAGGACGATGCACGTGGCGCGATCGTGGGGCTGACGCGATACAACAACAAGGGACACCTGGCCCGTGCAGTCGAAGAAGCCACCGCTTTCCAGTCCCGCGAAGTCTTTGACGCGATGGAAGCGGACTCGGGTGTTGGGTTGAAGGAGCTGCGCGTCGACGGTGGCATGACGAATGACAATTTGCTTATGCAGTTCCAGGCCGATCAGCTGGGTGTGCCGATCGTTCGCCCGAAAGTCCTGGAGACAACAGCGCTAGGCGCCGCATACGCAGCAGGCATCGCCGTGGGCTACTGGGACGGCGAACAGGACGTCATCGACAACTGGTCGGAAGGAAAGCGCTGGGAACCAGGCGATGATCGCGACGAGTACGACCGCAACTACCGCCTGTGGAAGAAAGCCGTCACACGCACCTTCAATTGGGTAGATGAGGACGTCGAAAACGCCTGACCGCCATTCGCGCCTCACTTAATTGACGAGGGAGGCCGGCCGGAGCCCCATCTCAGGTGCAAACACGGGGAGAATTCGGTGAGAATCTGCTGACCCCTTCAGTGCTTGACTTCATACGGCGTGACCGTACTGCCCAGCGTCATGCAGGTGCGCCCGCACGCCACGCCATGCACCTGGCCTTTGATGCGATCCGGCAGGCGCGGCGCGCCTGCTACGTCGTGACGCAGGCGTTCACATGCGTCACGGCAATTAACCCGATTGTGTCCGCGGGGATGCTCCCGCGGTACGCCGATATTTCGCCCGACACGCTCTCGATCGACCCACAGACCGTGACGATCCCGCCCTCGACGGGGGCGATCGTCCTCCAGCACACCTTCGGTATCGTGGATGATGGCGCATCCAAGGTGATCGTGGATCAGGCGCACGCTGCGGACGCCTTTGTTGTTGAAGACAGCGCACATTGCGTCGGACGCATGGCCATCGATCCGCAGACGCGGCGCCCCCTCGCGGATATTTCGATTCACTCTTTCGGCGCGGAAAAGGTTTTGCCCACGAAATTCGGTGCCGCACTGTGGCTCAATCCCGACACGGTTGATGTGCCTGTGCGCCAGCTCCTCGTCGGCGCGCTGACGAACCTGCCTCAGCCTCGGGTCACTCTCGACACGGCAATTCGGACCTATCGCCTGCAAGATCGCGCCTACTCTCACCTGCCATCAGGGCTCTCAGGCAGGTTGCGGAGTGCGGCTCAGGCTGCACACCTTTTCTACCCGCCAGTTGCTGACACGCAATGGCAGGGCGGATCCAACGGAAGACCGTACGCGCCCTCACGCTGGGTGCTCGAGCACATGAGCAAAGCGCTCGCGGGTGTGGATGCCATTGAACGTGAACTGGCCGAGCGAACCGGCTTCTACCTGCGTGCATTGTCAGCGGTCCACACCGCTGCAACGATCCCGGCTTCTGTCACCGCATCGATGCCGCTGATCCGCTTCCCTGTGATCCTCCAGCGCGATGGGTCCGATCAGCCTATCGACCCAGAAGACATGTTCAGTGCGCTGCAGTCACAGGGCTTCTATCCGGGCAGGTGGTATCGGCCTCTCCTCTTCCCCGGTGTGCGCAGCCCGCGTACATACGAACGTGATTCTCACAGTGATGCCATTCCACGCACACGCCAGATCGAGCGTTCGATCATTAACTTGCGGACCCAGGAATCACGCGACCATGCTGAGCGACTGGCCGATGCGGCCGTACGCTGGCTCGCCGCTCATGAAGCGATTTGAGCGTCTTCCAGCTCAAGGAGCCACGCCTTGCGGTCAGTTCCCGCAGCGTATCCCGTCAACGAACCATCTGCCGCCACGACACGGTGACACGGGACGATGAGGGAGATGGGATTGCGCCCGACAGCCTGCCCGACAGCCTGAGGTGCCGGCCGGCCAGCCTGACAGGTCAGTTGACCAGCCTGACGTGCCAGCCCGCTGGCTCGCTGATCAGCAACAGCATCGGCCAGGTCACCGTACGTGGTCGTCTGCCCGTAGGGAATTGCGAGGAGCTCGCGCCACACACTGACCTGGAAATCAGTGCCGACCAGGCGCAGCGCAGGCACCTCGTCGGGAATGTGGCCGGCAAAGTAGGTGTCCAGCCAGCGCGTTGTGCAGGTCAGGTTGTTCTGCGTCTTGATTGACGAGGGTGGCTCCAGCTCACTGATGTCATCGGTGTGCGTCATGCCGGCGATGGTGGAGCCGAAATGCTTCGCCCCCTCACACCACAGTCCGACGAGGTCACCACCTATGAAAGCCAGTGTCCAGGTGCCGATGGGTGAACGGTAGCGTGAGAGAAAAGCCGGGGCTGTGGGGGTCATGGTCGTCAGCCTACTGTGGGGCGCGTGAGTTCGCATTGAACATAGTTTTTCCCGTACAGTACACATCGTGACGAAATCTTTAGCTGTGTCAGAAAACGCTCGAGCCGAACGACCCGCAGTGATCCTGGCCAACCTCGGAACGCCGCAGGCACCCACAGCCCGGGCTGTGCGCCCCTTCTTGCGTGAATTCCTCTCCGACCGGCGCATTATCGAAATGCCTCCAGCAATCTGGCGACCGATCCTCGAAGGCATCATCTTGCGGGTGCGCCCTGCACGGTCTGCAAAACTCTACGAGTCGATCTGGTACACCGAGTCGAACTCCTCACCACTGATGTACTGGTCGCTGCGTCAGCGCGACGAACTGGCTGCGCGCCTCGACCATGTTGCCGACGTGCACCTGGCCATGCGCTACGGCGAACCATCGATCCGCAGCGTGCTTGATCAGCTGCGTGATCAGGGAGTGCAGCGCGTCCTCATCATTCCCGCCTACCCGCAGTACGCCTCCTCATCTACCGCGCCTGTCATCGATGAAGTTGCGCGAGACATGCTGAAAGCTCGCAATCAACTGGAGATCCGCACCATTCGCTCCTTCCATGACGCCCCGGTGTATATCGAGGCGCTCGCGGCCGCCCTCGTCAATCACTGGGATGCGCGCGGCCGGCCCGATTTTGAAGGTGGCGACAAACTCGTCCTGTCCTTCCACTCAATACCCGAGGCGATGCACCGCGACGGAGACGTGTACCGCGACGAGTGTGAAACGACGGCTGAACTGCTGCGATCGCGCCTCAACCTGGATCCACAGTGGGTACTCACCCGCTACCAGTCCGTCTTTGGGCCGGCCAAGTGGATTGGGCCCGCCACCATCGACACGATGGGGGAACTTGGCGCAGTGGGCACCACCAGAGTGGACGTGATCTGCCCCGGGTTTGTCGCAGACTGCATCGAAACGCTTGATGAGATCGCACGCCTGAACCGTGATGCCTTCATCGAAGCTGGCGGTTCGCAGTTCCACTACGTGCCATGGGGCAACGATCTGCCCGGATGCATCGACACGTTCGAGGAGGTCGCCCGCACCGGCTTGGCCGGCTGGGTATAAGCCTCGTCGTCTGCCCGTTTGAGCGAGAGCCTCGTCAATTACCCGGCCGGGTGCGACGCCTCGCTCAGGCGCGTGAATGCGCAGGTGATGGCCCACGACAATCCGAGTGCAATGAGTGCCGGAACCAGGATAGTTGCCCCTTGATGCGTAAACTCCAGCACAAGGGCGAGTGCGGTGAGCGGCGCACGCATCGATGAGCCCAGGAATGACATCGCTCCGATCAGCGCGCAGGCAGTGATTGAAATGTCGGGGAACATCGTCGACCACGCCAGTCCACCGACGGCGCCGAATCCGGCTCCCAGTGCGATACCCGGTGTCAGCGTGCCACCCCATGCCCCTGATGCGATTGTGCCCAGCGTTGTGATGGCCTTGGCACACGTGATGATCAGGACAGGGACGAGGGCGGCCAGGGAATGCGCGTCGAATCCCGCCTGAGCAGTGGCCTGACCATTACCCATGACCTGCGGAATCCACACGGCGATGAGCCCGACGAGTGTGAAGATTACAGGCAAGGTGACTAGAAGCAGCGGGGTTGTCGGGCGCAGGTCTTCAGCGCGTTTCACCAGGCGACTGAAACCCCAGCCTGCTGTACCTAAGATCGGGCCGGCGATGAGTGCCCACAGCAGCAGTGATGGTGTTGAAGTGGGTGCGGTGACCGTGTAGAACGGTTCGGGCCGGATGGGGCCTTGGGCGACCAGGACAGACAGGCCCGAGATCAGGCATGCACACCACAATGCCCGCGGGGTCAGAGAAACGATCAGAACTTCCAGGGCGAAAATTGCTCCTGAAATGGGAATTGAATACGCAGCGGCCAGCCCTGCGCCTGCGCCGCATGCGACGATCAGGCGGCGATCCTGCGCGCTCAGTCCCAACCGGTCACAGCACCATCCTGACAGGGCTGCGGATACTTCACGCGGTGCCACTTCCCGGCCGATGGACGCACCGAGCGCCACAATGACAACCTGTGTGGTCGCGTGCGTGAATGTGGTCAAGAGCGGCATTTTCGCCCCGTTGACACCCTGGGTGACGGTGACGATCCCTCGTCTGGTGTGGTGCAGCAGTGCCCAGGAAATCCCGCCGATCGCACCTGCCAGAGCAAGAAATATGACGCGTCTGGACGAATCGGTTGACAGGACAGCCTCGATGAAGGTTGCGCTCTCACCGTAGGCGAGTCTTTCGATCAGGTGAAGCAGATGCGAAAAGAACCATCCGGTAATGCCGGCAATTGCGGCCGTGAAAATGACGGCCACGATGAGGCGAACGAGCGGAGTGCGGTGAGAGCTTTCACCGTCTGACGGTACGTGCACCTATCTACCGTACGTTGGCTGCGCTTCGGTGCGCCAGCAGGGACGCGGTGAGGCGGGCGGGGCACAGGCGCGTACTGTCAGGACTGATTAGTAACCTTCGCGTGGCGGGAATGGAGGTATTGAGCAATCCGGGTCAGAATTGCTGCGCACAAAGCTCCTAAGACAATTCCGCATGCCATCGATATCAGTGGTGAAGTCGAAATACGTGCACCGATTGTTCCGCTCAGGCCGTAGATGCAAGACCAGATAAGGCAGGCGGGTGCATCGAGTAACGCAATATGGCGGAAAGGTATGCGCATTTTCCCCGCGCTGAAAAAAATCGCAATTCGCACAATGGGGACGAATCGACCCGTCGACAGGAGAATTCTCCATTGGCGCTCTGTTACTGCACTTAACCTCATATTGAGTTTCGGTAGACGACGGGACTCTTCAGGAAAGAGTCGACCGATCGTCGCCATTGTAAGGTCGCCTACAAGTGCCGCGCAGGCACAGCACACAATGAGGAATGTCAGGAACACAGGTTCACGGTATGCCGGAGTTGCCGACAGGGCGCTGATAACCGAACCAGAGGGAAGGACGGGGAAGAACCCGTCACCCCAGCATGCCAGGACGCACAGAACGAGGGAAAGCGGCTGATCGGAAAATGAAACGATGGCGGCTTCGATGCCGCTGATAAAGGACCAAAAGGAGCTCATTGCGACAGGCCTGAAAAGCTCAGGGAATGCGACAACGTCGAACAGTCTGGCGCAGGCCGGTGCTTCAATGAATTCACATGGTGATCATCGCACGGAATGGAAGTTAAACGCCATAGGGGAATCCCCTGAACAGTCCCTGAACCTGGTAGCAGGTTCTGCCCGATTTTGGTGTTCACCATGAACTTGTCAGCGATCTGAGAAAGTGCCTAATGTGAGGAAGCGGCTGATACGAGAAAACGGCTGATACGAGAGAACGGTTGATGTGAGAAAACGGTTCACGCCACATTGCCAGATGAATTCAAATAAATGAAAACCGATTGAAGTGCTACTCTTTTTATTGTCGGAATTGGATTCTGCAGAAGGAATACTTTCAATGAAAAAGACAAAGGTTTTCTTGGTCGACGACATCGATGGCTCTGAAGCTGAACGGACGATTAGTTTTGCCTTCAACGGCATTTCCTACCAAATCGATCTGAATGCTGAACACGCGAACAAGATCGAAGACGATTTCGCGCAGTGGATTCGCCATGCGCGCCGGACCGGTGGCCGGGCTGTCACTCGCCGCAGCGGTGCAACCGCCGGTGCGTCCGATTCAGCGAAGATTCGCCAGTGGGCGCAGGATGAGGGTCTTGAGGTGTCACAGCGCGGACGTATCCCCGCCAGCATTGTCGAGCAGTACCGTCAGGCGCATCAGTAAGAGCTGCCGATGAGGTGAAGGACAACCGCTCAGGCGGCGACCGGCCGTTGTTGAGTGGCTCGTATTGCCGACGCTGTGAAGTGATGTCGAAGGGTCCCGTGACAGCGGGCACGATCTTTGTGAGAATAGGACTATGACATACAAACTGGTATTGCTCCGCCATGGCGAGAGCGAATGGAATGCAAAGAACCTTTTCACCGGCTGGGTTGACGTACCCCTGTCAGAAAAGGGTCGCTCAGAGGCAACGCACGGAGGAGAGCTTCTCAAGGAAGCCGGCATCCTGCCTGACCTGCTGTTCACCTCGATGCTGCGTCGCGCCATCCAGACCGCCAACCTGGCCCTGGATGCCGCGGACCGTCACTGGATTCCCGTGGAGCGTTCATGGCGCCTTAACGAGCGTCACTATGGCGCTCTGCAAGGCAAGAACAAGAAGGAAATCCGCGACGAGTTCGGCGAGGAACAGTTCATGCAGTGGCGCCGTTCCTACGATGTGCCGCCGCCGGAGATCGAAAAGGGCTCGGAATTCTCGCAGGACGCCGACCCGCGCTATGCAGGCGAGCCGATTCCGTTGACCGAATGCCTCAAGGACGTGCTGGCCCGTTTGCTGCCGTACTGGAATGACACCATCGTTCCCGCGATTCGCTCCGGCAAGACCGTGATGGTTGCAGCCCACGGCAACTCACTGCGCGCCATCGTCAAGCACCTCGATGATATCTCCGACGACGACATCGCCGGCCTGAATATCCCGACCGGCATTCCGCTGGTCTACGAGCTTGACGAGGAAACCCTCAAGCCCGTCAAGAAGGGCGGCACATACCTTGATCCCGATGCTGAGGCCAAGATCGCGGCCGTAGCAAACCAGGGCAAGTAAGTTTCATTCACGAGGGTTCCCACCCTTAAGCGTGGTGCCCCACCTCCCAAGGAGGTGGGGCACCAGCCTTTATGCGCATGTTGAAGGCGTCAGCGGGGTAATACGGTGTGTGAGCTCCGCGTTCGCCGGATATAGATTCGGCAGTTCCGCTTAGGCGGTTTGTGCGCCTTCCACGATGTACATCACCTGGTCTGCAACGGAAACAGCGTGATCACCGAAGCGCTCCAGGAAGCGGGCCGCGAGCGTCACGTCGATCACCTGAGCGCGAGTCAGATCATTGTCGTCATCGGTTGCCATGCGGCGAGCCTCGATCTGCAGGTCATCGAGAATGTCGTCATCGCGATGCATACGACGGGCCAGGTTCAGATCCTGGGTCTGGACAACCTTCTCCATCGAGTGTGCCATCTGCACGGCCGCGTCCGTCATCTTGGTGATGAGCGGTCGAGCCTGTGGGCAAATCCCCGGCTCCTGGTGGGGGTTGCGTGCGATCAAAGCCAGGTGGGCCGCAAGGTCGCCCTGACGCTCCATCGTCTGAGTCAGTCTCAGGCCCGCAACAATCAGGCGAAGATCGGATGCAACGGGGCCCTGCAGCAGCAGAAGGCTCACACAGGTTTCGTCGATGTGACGGGACAGCTGGTCGAGGCGGTCATCAGCGTCGCCTGTCTGCTCCGCCTTGATCATGTCACCTTCGCGCAGGGCCTGCGTTGCGCGTTCAATCGCGACGGTGACACCGGAGCTCATCCTCTCCAAATCGAGTCCAAGCTGCGTCAGTTCCTGTCGATATACAGTGCGCACAATGTCTCCTTCACGAAAAATCCACTGTAACTGTTTAAGTCCACCAAAGATAAGTGCCAAGTGTGTGCATATCGGGTTAATTTTTGGTTAACTCCTACTTGCTTTTCGGGTATTGTTGCAGGAAATCTGCAGATGGCCCGTCACGAGTGGTGACGAAGAGGCAAACAGATCGATACAGTTATGTCTGTGTTGGACGCTATCACTCTCATCGTTGTCGCGCTGCTGGGTGTCCTCGTCGGCGCTGTCGGCGTAGGAGCCTTCCGGCTGTCTCAGCGTCAACAGGACGTCGAAAATGGAGTGGATCCGCAGTACACCCAGCCGCCTGTCGATCTGCTCGCCATGACTTCCGCTCTGCCCGGCATCGTGATCGTCGTTGACGCGGACAACAAGATTGTCCGCGCTGATGCCAAAGCGTATGCCAAAGGCCTGGCGCGTCACCAGGAACTGACGCACCCTGCCCTCATTGAAGTTGCCGCACGCGTGCGGGCCGAGGGAGTCCCGCTGACCACTGAGATGACGCTGCCACGCTCCGACCTTCCTGAAGCAGCTGAACTGTTCTTCCGAGTACGGGTGGCCCCGCTGCCCGGTGACCTCCTTTTGATCGTGGCAGAGGATCTGACGATCCAACGACGCAACGAGGCTGCGCGTCGTGATTTTACTGCGAACGTGTCGCACGAGCTGAAAACACCTGTCGGAGCTGTGCGACTTCTGGCCGAAACGATCGCTGAAAACTCTGACGATTCTGAAGCAGTTGCCTACTTCGCGAGCCGACTGTCGAAAGAATCGGAACGACTGTCCACACTGGTGCAGGACATTATCGACCTGTCGCGCCTGCAATCACCTGATGCTCTGGATTCGCCCGACCTCGTCAGCGTCAAGCAAGTGATCAGCGAAGCGCTCCATCAGGAAGAATTCCCCGCCGAGCAGGCACGCATCGAGTTGCGCGGACCGGATCCTGCGCTCGAAGCCTACGTGTGGGGAGATAAGGACATGCTGGTGATGGCGGTCCGAAACCTCGTCGATAACGCTGTGCGGTACTCGCATCCGGATTCATGGGTGCGTGTCGACGCGGTACGCAACCAGGAACGAATCTGCATTCGCGTCATCGACACCGGTATCGGCATCTCATCTGAGCATCAGCAACGCATCTTTGAACGCTTCTTTAGAGTCGACACGGCACGCTCACGTGAAACAGGGGGGACAGGACTGGGATTGTCAATCGTCAAACATGTTGCCAGTGATCACGGCGGAACAGTGACCGTTGCGTCCCTCCCGGGTCGCGGATCAACGTTCACGCTAGTGTTACCTGAAGCAGAGATCGGTGAAAATGGAGACGAGCGTAAAGACAAGGACGCAAGATAATCATGACGGCAATTTTGATAATCGAAGATGAAGCCTCCTACCGTGAGCCACTCGCCTACAACCTGCGTCGGGACGGCTTTGACGTGGGCGAAGCATCCGACGGAAATGCTGGACTCGAAAAAGCGATCGATCCGAAATGGGATCTGATCTTGCTTGACCTGATGCTGCCGGGAATGTCGGGCACCGAAGTGTGCAGGAAACTCAGAAAAGTATCCAACGTTCCTGTCATCATGGTGACCGCGAAAGACGAAGTGGTCGAACGCATCGTCGGCCTGGAGATGGGTGCCGACGACTACATTACGAAGCCGTATTCCTACCGTGAGCTGCTGGCCCGTATCCGCGCGGTGCTGCGACGCCAGGCTGGAACACTGGAGGATGAAGAAGAAGTCCTCGAAGTGGGAACAATCCGCCTGTGGGTAGACCGGCACGAAGTCACAGTGGATGGCACATCCGTGTCGATGCCGCTGCGCGAATTCGAACTGCTGGAATTCCTCGCCCGCAACCCCGATCGAGTCCTGACGCGCTCGCAGCTGATGGATCGCGTGTGGGGAGTCGGAACGATCGGTGATTCAAAGACCCTGGACGTGCATGTCAAACGTCTGCGCGCCCGGATCGAGCCGGATCCATCCCACCCCGTCCGCCTAGTGACCGTTCGCGGACTGGGCTACAAACTGGTGTCGAATCCGCGCGACGAAAGCAAGTAAGAGCGGCGCGCAGGTGTGTGCCCGCATCCCCGCTCGAAGAGGCGTGGAGCGAGCGAAGCGCTAGCATAACACCCCACTGACTGTGCGTGCACGATTACTGGTAGAATGGCGGTATTGTTTAATACCAGCAGGAGTTCCTTTTATGACGTTCACCATCGGTCAAACGGTCGTCTACCCCCATCACGGAGCAGCCACGATCGAGGAGATCGCCACCCGAAAGATACGCGGTGAGGAAAAAACTTACTTAACACTGCGCGTCACGCAAGGTGACCTCAAGATTCAAGTGCCAGCTGACAACGTCGACCTCGTTGGCGTTCGAGATGTCGTCGATGAAGACGGGCTGGAAGAAGTCGTCTCCGTTCTGCGAGCACCTTATGTCGAAGAGCCGACGAACTGGTCACGACGCTTCAAGGCCAATCAGGAAAAAATCGCAACCGGCGACATCGTCAAAGTCTCCGAAGTTGTTCGTGATCTGACTCGCCGCGACGCCAGCAAGAAGCTGTCCACGGGCGAAAAGCGCATGCTGACGAAAGCCCGCCAGATCCTGACTTCTGAGCTTGCTCTGGCCCGCGACATCGACAAGTCAGCAGCATCGGATCGCCTCGACTCGATCCTGGCTGAATCGGCCGAAACGGATGACAGCGCCGATGATGCCGGCACCGACACTCACGAATCAGGCGACGACAAGTAGTGCCGTCAGCGTCGCGCCCTCCCGGCAGTGGCGCGGCACCTGAATTGCGACCATCCTGACATGAGCCAGCTGCGATCCCAGTCAACGACGCCATTGCAGGCGCCTGGATCCCACCACGCTGGCATCGTGTCAGCTGAACCTGCGCTGACTGAATCTGTGTCAACCGAATCTGCACGAGCTGAATTCGCACCTGTCAAGGAGCGCCTGTCTGTCCTGGCCGCAGCTGGCTCGGGCACCCGACTGGGACGGCACATGCCCAAAGCCCTCGTCGAAGTAGGCGGTGCACCGATGGTACTGCGCGCCCTTCGCGGCCTTGACGCTGCGGGAATCACGCACATTGCGGTCACCGCTCCGACAGACGCCCTCGTCGATTTTGAACAACTCATCGGGAGTGCGCTGCCCGACCTATCTGCCACCGTGCGAGTCGTCGCGGGAGGAGCGTCGCGTCAGGCGTCTGTGGCCGCAGGTTTGCGATCCCTTGAACAGTTCCGTCCTGACGCGCGCACACCTGTCCTGATCCACGACGCGGCGCGCTGCCTGACACCGCCGGCGCTCATCGGCCGCGTAGCCCGAGCCATTGAAAACGGTGCCAATGCCGTCATCCCAACCTTGCCAGTAACTGACACGATCAAACCGCTTGCCACCGGCACGCACATCGACGAGGGAGACGATGCGCTATCGCCCCTCGACCCGAGTATTGACCGCTCACGCCTGCGCGCTGTTCAAACTCCGCAAGGCTTCACGTGGGACGTCATATGCCGTGCTCACGAGTACGGAGCCAGCAGAGCAGCCGACGAATCGAGCGCCGCCACCGATGATGCAGGGCTGGTGGAAGCACTGGGACTGACGGTGATGTCGATTGCGGGCGACACGATGGCATTCAAAGTGACCACCGAGTTGGACATTGCCCTGGCGCAAGCCTGTCTAGATCACGGGTACGCGCCCGATGCGTGATACCTTGCAATCGCAGGTATCTGTCTGCGGCGCGCGCCGCACCCTTGCATAAGGAGATCCCATGTCACAACACGAGCAGTCCTTCGAGCATGCTCCCACTCCTTCTTCCACTTCGTCACACTCGACAGGTTCCACGCCTCCGTCAGGGTCACGCCACCACTGGGTTCTGTGGAACAAGAAAGTGGTCTCATGGGCTTTGTGGGACTGGGGCTCAGCCGCATTCAACGCCGTGGCAACAACGTTCGTCTTCTCTGTCTACCTGACAACTGACGGGGTGTTCGCCCCCAAAGTTGTTGCCAACGAGAACCTGTCACTGGGACTGACCCTTGCCGGCATCGTGATCGCTCTGCTAGCTCCCATCACGGGGCAGCGTGCTGATCGGCGCGGTAAAGGGGGAGTGTGGCTCGGCTGGTTCACCGCCATGGTGGTGCTGTGCATGCTCGCCATGTTCTTCGTGGCACCCAATTCCTCGCTCGGCCCAACCGGCGCGCTGTGGCTGGGAATCGGTCTGCTCGGCTTGGGTAACGTGTTCTTCGAGTTCGCCTCCGTCAACTACAACGCGATGCTCAACCACCTGGCTGATAAGTCAGCGATGGGACGAATCTCCGGATTCGGCTGGGGCCTCGGATACGTCGGCGGCATCGTGTTGCTGCTGATCCTCTTCGTCGGTTTCATCAACCCTGAAGTCGGCTGGTTCGGCGTGACAGGTGAAAACGGGCTGAATATTCGCGTCGCAATGGTGGTCTCAGCCATCTGGTTCGCCGTCTTCTCTCTGCCGGTCGTCCTTAACCCGCCCAAACCGAAGAATGTGTCCACTAGCGATACCCATGAGTCTCTGATCGATTCCTACAAGCTGCTGTGGTCAACAGTGAAGTCTCTGGCGCGCACATCACGCCACACCTTGATGTTCCTGATCGCGTCGGCTGTTTTCCGCGATGGCCTGGCTGGGGTGTTCACATTTGGCGCAATCCTGGCAGGGTCCGTGTTCGGCTTTTCCGCCTCCGAAGTCATCCTCTTTGCCATTGCCGCCAACGTTGTCGCCGGCCTGGCAACCATTGGCTTCGGTGCGCTTGACGACTGGATCGGCCCCAAGCGCGTCATCATCCTGTCCCTGGTGTGCATGGTGACCTCCGGGTTGCTGGTGTTCTTCTTCCACTCATTCGGCAAGCCGATCTTCTGGGTCCTGGGCCTGATCCTGTGCGTCTTTGTCGGCCCGGCACAGTCGGCCTCGCGCTCCTTCCTGGCGCGCATGATCCCGGCAGGTCGCGAAGGCGAAGTATTCGGCCTGTACGCCACGACCGGCCGAGCCGTCTCCTTCCTCTCACCTGCCCTGTACTACCTGGCCATCAAACTGGGGCGCGCCGTCACACCACCGGACGTGGACGCCACTCACTGGGGCATTCTCGGCATCGTCGTGGTACTGCTGGCTGGCCTTCTGCTGCTCATTCCGATTCGCCAGGAATCCGCGCATCTGAACATTTATCAGGACAGCACGCCGTCACAGGGGTGATACTGGAAGCACGTTCCTGGAAGCCGCGCGGTGAAGGCGCCCTCGTCAACGAAGGGAAAATACATGTCCGCTCCACGTCTGCGCATGTACAGCGCGCCGCCCTCGCAAGTCGTGCTCGCCTTGAACCACCTGCGCGACAAGACCGGGATCCCCACCGAGTTTTCCGACGAGGCGCAGCACGAAGCTGACCTTGCGGCCTCCCATTGGCATTCCAGCGGCGTTGAGCGCTTCATTGCCGAGGGTGCCCGCGACGCGCGTGACATCCCGTTCGTCACCATCGACCCGCATGGTTCCCGTGATCTGGATCAGGCTGTGGCGTGTGTGCGACTGGACGGTGACGATGACGGCGAGCGCAGCGCCTCGCGGGCAGGGCGAGCCACCTTTCGCGTTTACTATGCGATCGCCTCACTGGCAACATTCGTGTGGCCTGACGGGGCGTTGGACCATGCTGTGCGTGAGCGTGGATCAACCGTATACGCGCCCGATGAGGTCACGCCATTGCATCCGGATGTGTTGTGCCATGATGCTGCCTCACTTATTCCGGATGCGGATCGCCCCTCGTGCCTGTGGACCATTGACCTGGACGATGACGGCAACGTGGTGAAAGCGAACGTGGAGCGGGCTGTGATCCGTTCGCGGGCACAACTGGACTACGACGGTGTTCAGCGCGCAGTCGACGGCAAGGGCGACCTGCCTGATGTGGTTCCAGCTGACTTTATTGACAACTTGGCTCACGTCGGTCAGGCTCGTGAGCAGCGTGAAATCGAACGCGGCGGTATTTCGATGAACGCGCCTGAGCAGGAAATTGAGGAGCGCGACGACGGCCAGTTCGAGTTGACGTACCGCGCGACGCTGCCCGTTGAAGAATGGAATGCTCAGATCTCGCTTCTGACCGGCATGTGTGCGGCTGACATGATGCGCCGGGCAGGGATCGGTATTTTGCGTGTCATGCCGCCTGCAACCGACCGTGACATTACCCGCCTGCGGCGCGTGGCCGAGGCACTGGATCTGGAATGGCCCGCTGAGCAGACCTATCCCGACTTTGTGCGATCGCTCGATTCGGCCGAGCCGGCTCACGCGGCGTTTATGAGCCAGGCGCGCACACTGTTCCGCGGCGCGGGGTACACGGCGTTTGACCGGGGGGCACCCACCGGTGATGAAGCGATCCACGGAGCGATCGCTGCGCCGTATGCGCATGTGACTGCACCGCTTCGCCGGTTGGTGGATCGCTACGGTGAGGAAGTGTGCCTGTCGATCTGCGCCGGTGTTGACGTGCCGACGTGGGTACGTGACGGTTTGCCTGAGTTGCCCACCATCATGGCTCAGACGACTCAGAAAGTGCGCACCGTTGAAAACGGAGCGGTTGCCGCGCTGGAGGCGATGGTGCTGGCTGGTCATGAAGGTGAGCTGTTTGATGCGGTGGTCACCAGTGTGAACAAGGAGCGGGCAGAGATCATCGTGTCGGATCCGGCTGTGATTTCACGCGTCGATATTCAGGGAATCGAGGATGCTCCTTCCTTGGCCGGCAAGCGCGTGCAGGTCAGGCTCGAGAAGGTCGACCCTGCCGCTCCGTCGGTGGAGTTCGCCCTCGCCATCGATGGGTCTGAGGCCGATCGGCGCTGACGGTGCCGCTAGGGTGTGCCCTCGCTGACGGTGCGGCTGAGGTGTGCCGGATATGAGCATGCCACAGATCGGTTTGAGGCCGATCGTCGCTGACGGTGCCGCTAGGGTGTGCCCTCGCTGACGGTGCCCATAGAAATGCCCTCGTTGCCGAATGACAGTCAGCTGTGGTTGTGCCGGTGCGCGCGGCGCCCGCGGCCACCCTCGTCAATCACGAATCGAATCTGTGAGCCGCTGACATTGCGTAGATCAGTGCGATTGCCTGCGCTGCCAGCCCTTCGCCGCGTCCAGTGAACCCGAGCCCGTCGGTCGTGGTGGCCGATACGGATACAGGGGCGCCGACGATATCTGACAATGTACGTTCGGCTTCCTTCAGGCGCGATGCCATTCGGGGGCGGTTACCGACCACCTGCAGGCTCACATTCGCAACGGCGAAACCGGCCTGCGTGACCATCCGCAGGACCTCTGTGAGGAATGCGCGCCCTGATGCGCCCTTCCACTCGGGGCGGTCCGTGCCGAAGTTGGATCCCATGTCGCCCAGGTGTGCGGCCGACAAGAGTGCATCACAGATGGCATGCGCCGCCACGTCTCCATCAGAGTGCCCTGCCAGCACTGGCTCACCTGGCCATTCCATGCACGCCAGCATCAAGACGTCGGTATGCGGCTGCTCATTGCCACTTCCGTGAATGTGTTGGGTGTCGGTTCCGCGCGCTTGCTGAGCGTCACTGGTCTGTCTTCGCTGGCTATCATTTCTGCGCACCTGCGAGCTTTCTGCAGCCTGTCCCGGCTGGCTGCCGCCAGGGTGCGGATTCTCAGCGAACGCGTGAACGTCAATGGCGTGGCCGATGCGGAATGGGTACGCCTGCGGCGCCTGCGCGTTGCCTGCTGCGGCGTTACTTGCTGCCGCGTTGCCTGCTGCCGCTTTACTTGCTGCCGCGTTGCTTGCTGCGGCGTTGCGAGAATAATTGGTCCGGTGCGCGGTGCTCATAAGGTCAGCTTAGTATCCGCCCTCGCCCTCGGGATGAGTTGCAGCTGTCACGAGGTATGGGCGGTGCCCGTCGTTTGCCCTTCCGCCCTGGCGCCAGCGCATACTCTGGATTTAACTTCGCCGGGTGCACATACTCGTGAAATTGGGCCTTCCACGTGCACATACCCCTAGATTTAAGCCTTCCACGTGCACATACCCCTAGATTTAAACCCTCCTCGTGCACATACCCCTAGATTTAAACCCTCCACGTGCACATACCCCTAAAAAGTCATGTAAAAATGCACAATCCCCTAGATTTAACGCGTGAGGCTCGAGGCCGCCGGAAGCTACTGACAGCTGACCTGCGGAAATAGGTTTTGTCCTTTTGGGGTGCCGACTTTAGCTAGGGGTATGTGCAATTTTCGCGTCAAATCTAGGGGAATGTGCATCAAGACCGTGAAGATTTAGGGGAATGTGCAACGCAGGCACGAAGATCTAGGGTGTTGTGTTGCATCGGCGGCTGGTTTGTCGGATAAGCGCACGAGAAAAGGGGTCGCGGAGACGCAGGGAGAAGAGCAAAGCGCGACACGACGCGCGAAAAAGCGGAGGTATGCCCGCTGCTGAGGAGAGCTGCACTATCCGGGCGGTGCTGAGGAAAACTGGCGATCGGCGGAACTGCTGAAGAGAACCTTGCGTGCGTACGCCCGCTCCATGTGGAGGCGAATTTCAGCCACGATGCGTTCAGGCGAGCGCAGATCCTTCCACACAAAACGCAAAACGGTGAAACCTGCGGCCTCAAGCTTTTTCTGGCGGTATTGCTGAGCCTCCAAGCTTGCGAATATGTCGTCAGCATCAGTTCCGTGTTTCGAACGCCCATCAAATTCGATGGCGATACGAAGGTCTGGAATTCCAAAATCTGTGAAGAACGTGTAGCCGTCATGCAGCACTTTCATCTGCGTGCAGACCTCCGTGATGCCACCTTCGCGCATGATCCATAGCAAGTGTCGTTCTGCAACGGATTCACACGCGGCGTCTGCACCCTCGATGATGTGCGAAAGGTGTTTCTTGTTACGAGTCCGTTCAGGCAATTTGCGTGCGAGTAAAAGTAGATCTTTGCGGACTGCATCTTCTCGCTTTCGAGACATGTCGTATTCCCGCCGGTCGAAGCGAGAAAGGATGCGCAGAACTCCACACATGACGACGTAGCCATTCGCCGTATCGTCTAGAACTCCAGTTGAAATAGCGGCGTCTTTCAGTGAACAGCAACGAATCCCATGAGAAAATGTGACCGGTTCGCTTAACAGCTGCCGGTGATGTCTACGCACGGTTATCGCTGGGATAACGTCGTTTTCAGACAGCTGGACTGGGGGCAGAAAACTTGTCGATGTGGTCGAATTCAGGGGCGCTGGATGCAAGAGATCGATTGTTGTCAGCGAGGAGAGAGTGCTGATGCCGTGGACGACGCATGCGGCGTGGCCAATTACGATGCATTTGCTGTGTCGGTAGCGCGTGAGAATCCATGCTCGCGCCCGATTAATGAAATTGATAACTGCCCACTTGTCGGGTAGCTCCTCCAGTATGTATCGAGCAACGTAGAAACCTTTTCCTAAGGCAATGAGATTCATCGAGGTGGCTTTTTCTCGCGAGATGCGTCTGTCGCGAGATGATCGGATCAGGATCTTGTCAAAGTCGAATGCAACAGCAGGCATCAGTGCTCCTCTGGTTTGGACTGTGTACCCAAGTGAGATGTGGTTGCAATGGTCGGATTTACGGTGCTCAGGATAGAAGTAGCTCGCGCGCAAGAATAGGTCGAGGCGACAGTCTGTGGATGGCGGGCTGCGCCGGGCGGGGCGTGGATGAAGTCAGATAGGGCCAGAGACTGACGGGCGCGGGCAGCCCCATTCCGCGTGGGTTGCAGCAACCCCATGAGGGTACGTGCGCTTCACAATCTGGCAGCCCCATTGCGCGTGGGTTGCAGCGCGTCGGCGGAAGAGGGGCCGGTGGCGCATATGGCAACCCTCGGGCGGGCGCGGATCGCAGGGCGAAGATGAGGAATGCGCGCGCGGCGCATTACGATAAGAGGCATGACGCTGTATCTGCACGATTTGAAAAAGGCCGCACTGGCTCCGCTGGAGCCTGTCCACCCCGGACACGTCGGGATTTACCTGTGCGGTGCTACCGTGCAGGGGTCTCCGCACATCGGACACCTGCGCAGTGCGGTCGCCTTCGACACGCTGATCCGCTGGCTGCGCCGCAACGGCACGCAGGTAACCTACATTCGCAACATCACCGACATTGATGACAAGATCCTCGCCAAATCAGCTGAAGCAGGAGTGCAGTGGTGGGCGTGGGCGTCTCGATTCGAGCGCGAATTTGCCGATGCGTATGCGACCCTCGGCGTGGTGCCACCCACCTTTGAGCCACGTGCCACTGCCCACATCCCTGACCAGATCGCGCTGGTGGAGCGCCTGATTGAACGTGGACATGCGTACGCGGACGGCCAGGGCAATGTGTATTTCGACGTTCATTCGCAAGAAGATTACGGCTCGCTGACCCGTCAGAAACTGGACGATATGCGTTCCACGGAAGATGACGCGCAGATTGACGCGGATGTCGAGGCAGGCAAACGCGATTCCCGCGACTTCGCCTTGTGGAAGGCTGCCAAACCCAGCGAACCAGCCACCGCCTCGTGGGATTCTCCGTGGGGACGAGGGCGGCCGGGTTGGCACCTGGAATGCTCGGCTATGTCGAAGCGTTACCTGGGCGAAGAATTCGACATCCACGGGGGCGGCATTGACCTGCGATTCCCGCACCACGAAAACGAGCAGGCACAGTCACACGGAGCCGGATGGGGATTTGCCCGCATGTGGGTTCATAATGCCTGGGTCACCATTAAGGGTGAGAAGATGGCGAAATCCGTGGGCAACGTTCTGTCCGTGGATGCGCTGACGCAGCAGGCACCCGCTCTGGCTGTGCGCTGGGCATTGTCAACAGTGCATTACCGTTCAGCCTTGGAGTGGGGACCCGACACGTTGCCGGCGGCTCAAGCGGCATCTGAAAAGTTCATTACCTTTGCTCTCAAGAGTGCGGAAGCTGCAGGCGAAGCAACCGTCGAAGAACTGCAGCTGGGGGAGAAAGATCTGCCTGAAGGGTTCGTCAATGCTTTGAACGATGACCTGAACGTCGCCGGCGCCCTCGCCGTGATTTACGAACACCTCAAAGTCGGTAACCAGGCCCTGGCCAGCGGCGACACAGAGGCGATTCGCCGCGAACACGTCCTCGTGCGATCCATGCTGGATCTGCTGGGCGTGGATCCCCTGTCCGATCAGTGGAAGGCCACCACTCGCGGGGAAACTGGAGCAACGACAGGCACGAACGGCAGCGGATCAAACGGCGCAATGGACGCCCTCGACAATCTTGTGACCGGTATTTTGAACGAGCGTGCGCAAGCCCGAGCAGATAAAGACTGGACGCGAGCCGACCAGCTGCGAGACACGCTGACCGAAGCCGGCATCACGGTGGAGGACGGCAAAGACGGTGCGACCTGGCACCTGGCAGCCGACTAAACCTTCTCGCCGCGCACACCAGCTCTCGCCAGCACAGCTTGGTCGGCACAGCTAAGACGGCAAGACTAGATGGCACGCGGAGCGTCGTGCTGCGGGTTCACACAGCGACACCGGCGCCTAGCGGCACAAATGTGGCAAGGATCCACGAAAATGCACTCGAATGTGGGGCGGGCCGTACGATAAAGTGAAGGACTTGCACGGCGCGAATCGCCACATCACCAGGTGAGGCGGCTGGAAGCATCCATTGAGCACCTCACGTAGCATCCGTATGTGCAGCCGTGCTCAAGCCCGCGATCAGCATAAGAAGGCAGGAGTCAACAGATGGCAAGTAATTACGGTCGACGTGGAGCCATCCGCAAACCTAACTCCAAGAAGGGGCCACGCGTAGGAACCGGCGGCCATTCACGCCGGGGTCTGGAGGGTAAGGGCCCCACTCCGAAAGCTGAGGATCGCGTCTACCACGCCGCCCACAAGCGCAAAGTTGCCCGTGAAAAGCGTGAGCAACAGGAAGCAGCGCTGGCACGTGCCCGCTCCAGGACCTCTATCAAGATTCCCGAAGGCCACGAGCTGATCTGTGGGCGTAACCCCGTTGCCGAAGCAGCTCAGGCAGGCGTGCCGATTCTGCGCGTCTTCATTTCACCGACCACAACGGCCGATGAGCGACTCGAATCCGTGATCCGCACAGCATCCTCTCTGGGAGCGCCGGTGATTGAAGTGACCAGGCGCGACCTGGACGTTGCAACGGATGGTGCCGTGCATCAGGGAGTAGCTGCCGAGGTGGACGCCTACGAATATGCCGATGCAGACGAACTGCTTGGTGACCTGCTTCAGCAGAGTGAGCCGCCCATGGTGGTGGCACTTGACCAGGTGACGGACCCGCACAATCTGGGTGCGACGTTGCGTGCTGCTGGCGCATTTGGCGCGGGAGGCGTGGTGATTCCGCAGCGCCGCTCGGCAGGTGTGAACGCCACCGTGTGGAAGGTGTCCGCTGGTGCAGCCGCGCGCGTCCCGGTTGCGCAGGTGTCCAACCTTGTACAGTTTCTGCGTGTCGCCAAAAAGGCCGGGTACTTCGTGGTCGGATTGGACGGCGGGGGTGACCAGTCGATCCGCCGCCTGCCCTTGTCGACCGAGCCACTGGTTATTGTCACGGGTGCGGAAGGGGCTGGACTGTCACGCCTGGTGCGCGACACCTGCGACCAGATCGTGTCGATTCCGATCAGCTCCACCGTTGAGTCTTTGAACGCGTCGGTTGCCACGGGCATCGCGTTGTACGAGGTGGCGGCCACGCGCGCCGACGCTCGCTGACAGGTACGCCGGGGATTCCCGGCGCGCTGCCCGCACGAACTGGACACTAGTGATGAGAACGCGTCAATCGCGATAGACTGGACGACGGTGTTTCAGCCAGGTGACCGTGAGACACCCTCGTCCATCAAGAAGACAGGCGAGCCACCAAGTAGGGGAGCATAACCGAATGCCAGCCGTGATCGTTTTGGGCGCACAATGGGGCGACGAAGGGAAGGGCAAGGCCACTGACCAGCTGGGTCAGCGCACCGACGTCGTCGTCAAGTTCAACGGTGGGAACAACGCCGGCCATACCGTCGTCGTCGACGGAGAAAAGTACGCGCTGCACCTGCTGCCCGCAGGTATCCTGTCCAAAGGTGTCACACCGCTGATTGGCAACGGCGTGGTGGTCGACCTGAGCGTTCTTTTCGATGAGATGGAACAGATCAGCGCTCGCGGTGTGGACTGCTCGAAACTGAAGATTTCGGCGGCCGCGCACATCATCCCGCCTTACAACCGCTTGGTGGACAACGCCAGTGAGAAGTTGCTGGGCGACAAGCAGATCGGCACCACTGGCCGAGGCATCGGGCCGACATATGCGGACAAGATGAACCGCATCGGCATCCGCATTCAGGATCTGTTCGATCCGCCGACCCTTGAGCAGAAGGTGCGCAGCGCCCTGGCTCAGAAGAACCCGCTACTTGAATCTGTTGGTATGGAAACGCTCGATCCGGAGGAGGTCACGCGCGAACTGCTGTCGTACGCTGACCGCGTGCGCCCCATGGTGGTGGATGCGTCATTGCTGGTCAACGATGCTTTGGATGAAGGCAAGACCGTCTTGTTCGAGGGTGGCCAGGCCACAATGCTCGACATTGATCATGGAACCTACCCGTTTGTGACCTCATCAAATCCGACGGCCGGTGGCGCACTGACCGGAACAGGTGTCGGGCCTACCCGCATCGACCGTGTGGTGGGTGTTGCCAAGGCGTACACGACGCGCGTAGGTGAAGGGCCTTTCCCAACGGAGCTTACTGACGAAGTCGGTGATGAACTGCGTAAACGCGGCGGCGAATTCGGTGTGACGACGGGGCGGCCGCGTCGTACTGGATGGTTCGATGCTGTGGTCGTGCGATACGCATCGCGCGTCAACGGGTTGACTGACCTGTGCTTGACGAAACTGGACGTCCTGACCGGATATGACACGATTCCGGTGTGCGTGGCCTATGAGGTGAACGGGCAGCGTTTGGATGAGATGCCAATGAATCAGTCAGACTTCGAGGCTGCAACACCCATCTATGAAGAGATGCCCGGATGGAGTGACGACATCTCCGGCGTGCGCACCTTCGAGGACCTGCCTCAAAAGGCTCAGGAGTACGTGTTGCGCCTGGAGGAGCTGTCCAAGTGCCGCATCTCCTCGATCGGTGTGGGAGCAGGACGCGAAGCCATCATTGTGCGCCACGCGCTCTGATCTGCAGTCGGTGCGCGCAGCTTGAATGTCGACGAGGCTGCGCGCCCCTGCGCCGAGCTGCCGCTCAGCTTCGATGGAGTTGGAGCTCAGCTTTGCTCGGAGCTTCCGCTTAGCTGTGTTCCGAGCCGGCGCTCAGCACTCCGTTGTCAATGGTGTAGGTCGTATCGGTCGCGCTCAGAGCCTGTTGGTCGTGCGTGACCATGATGACCGCTGCGCCTGTCGCGGCACTGTCGCGCAATAGCTCAAGTACCAGCGCCGTGCTGTCCGCATCAAGATCGCCGGTCGGTTCGTCAGCAATGATGATCGCAGGGGAGTTAATGACTGCGCGCGCAACGCTGGCCCGCCGCAGTTCTCCACCTGACAGTTCCGAGGGGTAGGCGTCAGCAAGTGGCGCAATATCCATCCGCTCCAGCAGTTCGCGGCCGCGCTCTTCAAGGCCGGCCAGGTCTGCCTCGCCGGCGATCTCTCCAGGCAGCAGAACATTGTCGAGGATGTTCAGGCTGGGAAGCAGTGAATGGTGCTGCGTAATGAAACCGAGGGTGCGCGCCCGAAGATTGCATAGCTCATGGTCGCTGAGGTGCGAGACTGCTTTGTTGTCAATGAGAACAACACCCGATGTGGGAGCCAACAGGCCAGCGATCAGATTTAACAGCGTGGTCTTCCCATTGCCGCTCCGGCCGACAATCGCAATGAACTCACCGGCATCGACCGTCAGGTTCACATGATCAACCGCCGCGAACACTGTGCCGCGTCGCGTGAATTCCCGGGTGAGGTCCCGAGTGGTCACGAGTGTCATTACTGCCCCCTCTGGAAAGTCGTATACGTCTCGGCTCGCGACAACTTCCATGCTGACAGGCTTGAGGCTGCCATACCGACGAGGGTGGCTGCCAACACGCTCCCCACTGCCAGACCCAACACTTGCGCGATGCTGATCTGAAGATAGGGCAGTGCCAGGGCGTCTGTAATCAGCGTGCTGTATGGGAAAACGACGAGGGAAGCCAGGCCGATTCCGATCACACCGCCAGCCAGGCCGATCAGCGCTGATTCAGTGAGGTACACGTGAACGAGGTGGGACTTGCGCATTCCCATGATGCGCAGTGAGGCAAATTCTTTCTTCCGCTCATTGACCGAGGTTAAGAACACAGCGAACAGCACGATCGCGCCCAGCACCCATACCGCGCCCACGAATGCGTAGGCATATCCCGTGATCACGTTCAGGTGAGCTTTGGTGGTCGCCGTAATTCCTCCGGGGTAGACGAAGCCGAGGCTTCCCATCCCCGTCGCCTTGGTGATGTTGTCTGCCACCTCGTGCGGGTCGACTCCATCTTTGACTGTGAGCAGGACGGCGGAGATCGCATTGCCCGCATGTTCTTCCGGAATGGCCGGATGGCCCACTTCCGCCGAGTACTTCACGACTTGAGGAACGGTTGCCGGATTGACGAACACTGAGCTGTCCAATGAGGTGCCGGTGGGTGCGAGCTGCGCTGCGACAGGGAAGTGGTGGCCGAAAAGTTTGATGTCACCGTTTGCAGACACTTTGATCTTCGAGCCTGCAATGACGTCACCGTCAGCAAGCTGTTTGTCGTACTGCGAGGACACCCAAGGCTCAATAATGAAATCGGTCTGTGGATTGAAACCGATGATCTGAACCTGGTCGTCACAGCAACTTGCCGTCAACGACGCAATATAAGTCTGCGCGGTGAGCTTTTCGATCCCGTTGGCCTTGGCCACCAACTCGGCGATGTTGTTGATGAAGTAGAAGGTGGAGGAACCGGTATTGGTCAGCAGTGCTTCCGCCTGCGGACGGGAAACCTGAGGAACAACCATGAGGTCGGCACCCATGCGTTCCTGCATACTCGCCAGACCGGTCTTAAGGTTGAACGACAAGACGGTACCGCCGAAGAAGGTACCGGATAGAACGCTGACGATGAATATCAGCGCGAAGGTGCGCAGTGGTCTGCTCGATAAGTTCTTCAGCGGTAGCCGTCGCAGTAGGTTGTGACGTGTCACGGTCTGCCTTCAGAACTTACTTCTGTGAGGCGGGTGCGATTGTCTTGACGCGACTGTTGACGTACACCACAACCACCGCGTAGACAATGGTCAGGATGCCCAGAACCATCAGCGTGGGGATCATGATCATGTTGCAGTGCATGTCGGCCTTCATGCATCCGCCAATGAGAACCTTGACGATGGCGATAGTCAAAGCGCCGTTGAGGCCAGCTGCAATTGCCAGTCCTGTCTGGATGCGGGTGTCAACGAAGAACGCAATGACGCCGATGACTGCGATAACCAGACCGATGCCGAGGGCCGCCTGAGCTGACCAGTGGCACTTCATGAAGTGCCCATCTTCCATCGGAGGGCATGGCTGCGCGAAAGTCTTGGGCGCGAATGCGATGAGAAGTCCCAGAAGGATTGCTGGAATCGATGAGATCAGTTTGTTTGTCATGATAACCCTTTCACAGGTGCTCGACGACCCTTCTGCCGGATCAGTCCGTCTCTCAAGAAACGCTGTTATTATGACAGCGTAAAATAAGAAAGGCAAACCTTACCTAATCAGTGAGGAGTGGATGGAAACCGCAGAATAGCGCCAACGGCGAGAGCGCAGGAGGTGTGGACCTGTGGTGCGAACCGTTAAAAAGTGAGCAAGGCGACGTGAAAGGGCCTCGAACTAAGCCATCTTTCTATCTCGTACGGTGAGCTGCTGTGCCCGGCGCTCAACCGGCTGTCAGTGCCTGGTGGTCAGATCCTCATCGAACCGCATCGATAATCGACGTCACTGTTTCATGGATCGCTTCGGCGCTTACTGGTTCGCCTGCGCTGGTGAAGTAGATTCCGAACACGAGGTTGGAGCACGCGATACGAGTAAACGTATACGTCTCATGTGGATCAGGATCGGCAAGATCAGCCGTGAAGGTGACGTACTGCGCGCCGCTGACCCTGCCGTCCTCTCTGAAGTGCAGGCCGGTGACCGCCGCATCAATTGCCTCACCATCGCATCCTTTCCGATTTCTCTCCAAGTGGAGACTGTAGAATTCCTGCGCGTTGGCCTTACTGGGGAAGAGTGACAGCTCAATGAAGGCCACAGAGGTCACTCCCTCAATCAATGACGTGTGACTCATGTAATCCGGTGACGGCAGGCTGTCAAAAAGCTTCTGGCATTGAGTGCTCTTGAACTGCAGCGGCTCAACGTCGGTATAGCGGATGGGGCCCTCGACTTCATCAACGGGGCCAATGCCACTGACCGCGACATTTCGGAGTGCCTCTGTGGCTTCACTTGCAGAGAGTGGATCAGAGTGACGTGAGGTGATGAAAAGAACGCCGGCCGCAACCAGAGCGATCACGAGAACGCAGCTCACCAGCACGACTAGATCAGTTTCATGTACTTGAGTACTACCGTGCCATGTCGCACTGCCACACATCAATATCTCCGGCCCCAACAATCTGTCCTTGATCATCGCAAGGTGCTGGAAATGAGGCGGGGGTGAAAGTGGCACCGGACCGAAAGCGCCTGTCGGCGCGAAGGCCGCTCGTAGCGGCAATAGTTGGAGCCCGGGGCTTAGCGGCCCGATGCCGCGTTCAGCCTAGCATTGCCACCCACACTGACGCTCAGTGACCTTGCCAACTTCAGGTTCCGTCGGCGCCGTCCTTGCCGGCAGTGCGCAGTGTTGCCCGCTTCGGTGATGGCGAACAAGACCAGAGAATTGCTGGTCGCCCTCGTGAATCGTGGTGAAGGCCCGTACAGTAAGAAGCATGTTTGTACTTGATGAGAACACTCCTCGAGAAATTGCACCCCTGG
The DNA here is from genome assembly GCF_900106055.1 of Schaalia radingae. NCBI lineage: Bacteria > Bacillati > Actinomycetota > Actinomycetes > Actinomycetales > Actinomycetaceae > Schaalia > Schaalia radingae. Next base: position 298,412 of record NZ_LT629792.1, read on the forward strand.
CGTGGATGCTGGGACAGTGGCGCGGCTGGGGCGTGATTGCCGGATCGCACGCGGCGCCCGCCACCCCCGATTCGTCCGGAGAATCCGACCAGAACGCCCCCGCCACCTCGGCCGACAGTGACGATGTGCCCGATCAGATGGTCATTGAAGAGATCACGTGCGAAGCCGTGGGCACACAGATGCGCATGGTGACCCGCATCTACTCGGCAAGCTCGCGCGTTCAGTCGCTTGATCCGAGTGCCTCGACCGAGGAAGGCCTGGCCGCCCTCGTCGAACAGGACCTGATCAATGAGGAAACCGTGTACGTCAGCGTCATGCCGACGACGCAGGAGCTGCCCCCTCCCGGACAGTTCCAGACCCGAGAGCTCACTGCCAGTGGCGCGGATCAGAAAGGTCTGGCGACGCTGTGGGCGGGAGTGTCGATGGGGCCGCGCGTACGCATGATTTCCGACGCGATCGCACGCAGCCCACACGCTCAACCCGTTGAGGAAGCCTCTCGCATGTTCGGCCTGGTCGCAGGTGAACTCATGTGGGCTCAGGACGTCACAATGGTGGGTGCAGGCGAGTCGATTACCTCGATTTCCGGTCGTCTCATGCGAATTGACGAGGGGGACGCTGTCACATCGGATTCTGCAAGAACGCCGAGCAACGCTGCGGCGAACCATGGTGGCGTCGATGCGCAGGACAGCGATGACTGATCAGCTGCATTCGCCACTGTTGACCTGGTCGAAAGCTGTTGCAGGTGAGGGCGAGTGGGTCGGCCTGCCGATTCACTATGGCGACCCGATCGGGGAGCAGTGGGCACTGGCTGAATCGCGGGCCTTCACGGATCTGTCCACTCTGGCAGCCGTGTGCGTCAGCGGGCCTGATCGTCAGTCATGGCTCACGAACATGACTTCGCAGATCATCAACGGCATGACGCCTGCAGAATCAAAGGAACTGCTGGTGCTGGATGCCAACGGCCGCATCGAGCACGCCGCAGCAATCCACGATGACGGTGAAACGACGTGGCTGGTAACTGTGCGTAACCGCGTCGGCGCACTGGCCCAGTGGCTCGAGTCCATGAAATTCATGCTGCGCGTCGAAGTGGCGGCGCGCCACGACATTCGCGTGATCGGCACTGTCAGCTCTGACGCCCAGACCGATCCGCTTGCTGAAACAGCACGTCATCTGCCGGGATACCTGTTCACGTGGGATGACCCGTGGCCAGGAGTCGTGGAAGGCGGCACGCGTTACTTTGCAGGCAGCAAGCACCCGGGATCTGACACGCATTTCCACCTCCACATTGTCGAGGGCGACGGCGCCATCACCGACATGATGAGTGTGGCGGGCTACAGCGACGGCATGACGCCTGCCGGAATGCTTGCCTGGGACGCACTGCGCATTGCGGCATGGCGTCCTCTTATCGGACGGGACACGGACGCTCGATCCATCCCGGCTGAACTCGACTGGATGCGCACCGCCGTTCATCTGCATAAAGGCTGCTACCGTGGGCAGGAATCTGTGGCACGTGTGGTGAACCTCGGTAAACCGCCCAGGCGCTTGACCTTCCTGCAACTCGATGGCTCACGCGGAGATCTGCCGGAAAGTGGAGCCAGACTGATGCGTGGAAACCGGCAGGTGGGTGTGGTGACATCAGCTGCACGGCACTACGAACTTGGCCCCGTTGCGCTGGCGCTCATTTCGCGCAACGTCCCAGAAGACACGGTCTTTGACATTGACGGGGTCAGCGCTGCGCAGGAAATCATCGTGCCGCGTGACGGTCGCAGTGAAGATTCACCCGATGAGCGCCCCGGCAAGGACCTGACGAACAAGGACCTGCGCCGGCTGGATATTCCGCCGGCAGGATCACCGCATATGTCAGGTGGAAGGAAGGCATAACAGTGCGAGCAGTACTTCAGCGGGTGACTCGTGCGAGCGTGCGCGTCGATGGTGAAGTTGTCGGAGAAATCAGTGGCCCCGGCATCCTCGCCCTCGTCGCCGCCACTCACGAGGACGGCCCCGACCAGGTCGACACGGTGGTGCGCAAAATTGCGGAGCTGCGGATCATGGACGATGAACAATCGGTGAGCGACATTGGCGGCGCGGTCCTGGTCGTCTCGCAGTTCACACTCTATGGCAGTACCCGTAAAGGCCGGCGACCCTCGTGGTCGGCAGCTGCGCCGGGCCCTGTGGCTGAACCGCTGATTGATGCCGTGGCTCAGGGGCTGCGTGAGCGTGGGCTGGAAGTGGCGACCGGCCAGTTTGGCGCCCACATGGAGGTTGAACTGGTCAACGACGGGCCCTTTACTGTGCTGGTTGAGGCGTAGACGGAACCATGGCGGAGGTGCATATTCGCCCGTACCGGTTAACGGACGCAGCTGATCTGATCTCAATCTGCATTGATACGGCCGACAGTGGCAGGGGAGCGCGGGGCAGGCTCACCGATGATGAAATTCTGCCCTACATTTACGCACTGCCGTACGTCAGTTACGCTCCGAGCTGGTCGTTTGTGGTTGATACTGGCTCACGCATCAGTGGATACATCGTGGGTGTCCCCGATGTTGCTTCCTTTGTGAACTGGTGGCGCGACCACTGGGTGCCGGTGCTGCGCGAGCGTTTCGGCGGCACGGAGCTGTGGCCAGAGGGCGAGCGTGAACTGCTTGAACGCGGCCTCAATCCTGATTCCATGTGGTCGGATCTTCGCCGCACCTATGAGGCCGAATTTCACATCGACCTGCTGTCCGATGTGCAGGGACGCGGGCTCGGTACGCAGCTTCTTGGCAGATTCACCGAGGCGGTGACCACGCGCTCGCACGCACACGGCATCGCCATCGGGGTTGACGCGGACAATTCACGTGCCATCGGCTTTTATGCCAAAAATGGTCTTGAGGTGCTGCGTGAAGACCGAGGCAGTGATGGCGCCGTCAGCGGCTACACCATGGGGATTTCTCTGCGCGGGCCATCCAGATCCGCATGACACGCGAAGCGGTGGCACGCAGGTTCCTTTCGCCCGATGACACCGCCTCATCCGTTGAACACGGCCCGGGCACGATCGGGACAGCGGCAATGATTCCGCATCGCAACAGCTCATCAGTCAGTGCCTGCCCCTGTTCAATTCTGCCGGCGCACGCGATGACAGGAACGCTGCCGGCCTCGCGTGCCAGGCGCGCCACCCCGGAGATGGTTTTGCCCATGACACTTTGCCGGTCGATCGACCCCTCGCCGGTCAGCACAAGGTCAGCCCCGCGCAGCACTTCCGCCAGCCCGACGCCTTCCATCACCAGATCCACCCCTGATTCCAACGAAGCGCCCAGGAAAGCTGACAGCGCAAACCCCAGCCCACCTGCCGCTCCAGCTCCCGCCTTGTCGGCATGGGCGCTCGCGGCCGGGTCAGCGTGCGCGAAGGTTGCCAACGCACGATCCAGCACCTTGACGTCGCGAGGTGTCGCACCCTTTTGAGGCCCGTATACAGCGGATGCGCCCCGAGGCCCACACAGCGGATTGTCCACATCGCATGCGGCGCGCACGCGCACATCCCTCAGCCTCCCATCCAGGCCAGACACGTCAATACGTCGAACCTTTCCCAGGCACTCCGGCGAACCGTCGACGTCACGGCCACCCTCGTCAATGAAGCTCATACCCAAGGCGCGCAGCATTCCCGCTCCGCCATCGTTCGTGCCGGACCCGCCCAGCCCGATGAGGATCTCCTCAACACCAAGGTCCAGTGCTGCCGAGATCAGCTCACCCACTCCAGCGCTGGTCATGGAACAAATTCGCCGGTCGCAAGCCGCGACCAATCCCAGCCCGACAGCCTCGGCAACTTCGATGACCGCGCTGCCACCTGCCGTCCAGAACCCTGCCTCACGAGGGCGGCCGAGCGAGTCGTGAACCTCGACGATGTGGAACTGCGCCCCCAGGGCATCCGCGATGGCCTGCGCGAAGCCTTCTCCGCCGTCAGCCAGCGGAACCACCTCGCATTGCGCATCGGGTACGACTGCACGAACACCGTCAGCAAGTGCACGCGCCGCCTGCATCGCTGTCATCGACCCCTTGAAACTGTCAGGAGCGCAGACGATTTTCATGGCAGTCCTCTCTGTCGCGGCGCGGTTTGCTCTGATTGTAGGCAGCGTGTTGACGTGCTTGTGTGCGCACGCGAGGCAGACAACTGGCAGTGTTTCCGCTCGCCTGTAGTGAACATTCAAGCGACCGCGCCAATCAGCCCGTAGGGTGGAACCAGTTGAAAACGCCAGGCACCCGTGTCTGCGCCATCCCATTCGTGAACATCAGGAGGAGCCATGTTCGAACGGTTCACCGACCGAGCTCGGCGAGTCGTCGTCCTCGCACAGGACGAAGCCAGGAACCTCAACCACAACTACATCGGCACTGAGCACCTGCTGCTGGGCCTCATTACCGAGGGCGAGGGAGTCGCAGCAAAAGCCCTCGACATGATGAACATTGAGCGCGACCAGGTGCGTGAAGCGGTCATCGACATTATTGGCGAGGGCGAAAAGCCTGTCGAAGGTCACATTCCGTTCACGCCGCGTGCCAAGAGAATCTTTGAGCTGTCGCTGCGTGAAGCACTGCAGTTGGGTCACAACTACATTGGCACTGAGCACCTGCTGCTCGGTTTGCTCAAAGAGGGCGAGGGCGTTGCAGCTCAGGTGCTGACGAAGCTGGGAGCTGACTTGTCGCAGGTGCGTCAAGCCGTTATTCAGCTGCTGTCGGGTTACCAGAGCGATGGGGACAACCGCGAGGCGGTGGGCGTATCGGGCAACCCTGTGCGCGACCCCGGTCAGACGAACTCCGCTATTTTGGAGCAGTTCGGTCGCAACCTGACTCAGGCTGCACGTGAAGGCAAGCTTGATCCGGTGATCGGTCGTAAGACGGAGATGGAACGCGTCATGCAGGTGCTGTCGCGTCGCACGAAGAACAACCCGGTGCTGATCGGTGAACCCGGTGTCGGTAAGACCGCTGTTGTCGAAGGCCTGGCTCAGGCGATCGTGCATGGCGACGTGCCGGAGACGATTAAAGACCGCCAGATCTACTCACTGGATATGGGATCCCTGGTCGCCGGGTCGCGCTATCGCGGCGATTTCGAAGAACGCTTGAAGAAAGTCCTTAAAGAGATCCGCACGCGCGGTGACATTATCTTGTTTATCGATGAGATCCACACACTGGTCGGCGCCGGTGCTGCTGAAGGCTCCATTGATGCCGCTCAGATGCTCAAGCCAATGCTGGCTCGCGGCGAAATCCAGACCATCGGTGCCACCACGCTTGACGAGTACCGCAAGCACGTGGAAAAGGACGCTGCGTTGGAGCGTCGTTTCCAGCCGGTGCGTGTCGAGGAACCCTCTGTGGATGAGACAGTTGGGATCTTGAAG